>CAZJDB010000169.1:0-11585 GCA_964544695.1 uncultured Chitinophagaceae bacterium | reverse complement strand
ACCGCGACCACCGTCACCCTTTCCTCCGCTAACGATTCCTCCAAGGTCATTGCCTTCGCATGGCCGCTCGCCTCCTTTGGCTTTACCGCCTCCGTTACCTACACCGTACAATTCGACACCCCCGGGGATACAGCCACCTGGGCAAAAGCGGTGTCCGTAGTAGTCGGCACCAATGCGGATTCCCTGAGTTATCTGGGGACCGATTTCAATGCCCTGGCTTCCGCCCTGGGCATGACCCCCGGCACCGCCGACACCCTGGTCGTTCGCGTGGAGGCAGCCGTCTTGCAAAACGACGGGGCTACTTCGGTCATTCCTGCCGTTTACACCAATACCGTGACCATTCTCGTTACGCCCTATGCCCTCGACCTCTACGTCCCCGGCGCTTACCAGGGATGGTTGCCGGCCAGCGCGCCTACGATTGCGCCCTTTTCCACCGCCTACAGCTATGTATTCGAAGGGTACGTGTATTTCTCGCCTCCCGGTCTGAATTATTTCAAGTATACCAATGCCCCTGACTGGAACCATACCAACTATGGGGATGGGGGCAACGGTACCATGAGCACCAACGGCCTGGCAGCCGGCCTTTCCGTCCCGGATTCCGGGTACTACGAGCTCACCGCCAACCTCAAGGACCAAACCTGGACCGCGACCAAAACGGTATGGGGCATCATAGGCGACGCTACCCCCGGGGGCTGGTCCAACGATACCTGGATGACCTACAATCCCGCAACCCAGGTATGGACGGTTACCCTGAACCTCAGCAACGCCGGTTCCTTCAAGTTCCGGGCCAATGGCCAATGGGTCATCGACTTCGGGGTGGATAACAGCGGAAACCTCGCCTATTCCGATAACCCCATCGTGTATAATCCCAAAACGAATAACCTCAGCGTGTCCACGAGTGGCAACTATACCGTTACCCTGGATTTGCACGTGGCGGGAAAATACACGTACAACCTCCAAATGAACTAACTTCCTTTCATGCTGCGTATGCAACCTTTTTTTCCATTTCTACTGGCGGCGGCCCTCTCTTGCAGTAAGGGGGGCCAGCCGTCCAGTCCTGCCCCCGTGAACACGACCCCGACCCAGTACGGCACGCCCTTCAGCGGGGTACCCAACCCGGATGATGCCGTCATTTACCAGGTGAACCTCCGCGCGTTCAGCTCCACGGGAAACCTCGCGGGAGTGACGGCTCGTCTCGATTCCATGAAAGCCCTGGGTGTAAATGTGGTATACCTCATGCCCATTTATCCCGTGGGCGCTCTGAAGTCGATCAACTCGCCCTATTGCATTCAGTATTTTGACTCGGTCTCCACCGAATATGGAAGCCTCGGTGACCTGCGCGCCCTGGTAGATGGTGCCCACCAGCGCAACATGGCCGTCATCCTTGACTGGGTGGCCGAGGAGACCTCCTGGGACAATCCCTGGATCTCCAGCAATCCCTCCTGGTACCAACAAAATACCTCGGGAAACATCATTAGCCCTTCAGGCTACAATGACGTGGCCGCCTTGAATTTCAACAGTACGCCCATGCGCGCAGCCATGATCCAGGCCATGAAATTCTGGGTCTACGCAGCCAATATCGATGGGTTCCGGGAAGACGACGCCGATGCGGCCCCCTTTAATTTCTGGCAACAGGCCATCGACACCCTCAAGGGGATCACCACACACAAACTTCTCCTGTACGCGGAAGGCAGCCAGCCCTCGGAATTCACGGCCGGCTTCCAATTGCAATATGACTTCGGCATGTACTACACGCTGAAGAGCGTATTTGCCAGTGGCCTGCACGTCACCTCCCTGGATTCGCTGAACGCCCTGCTGTACGCAAATATCCCTGGCGGCGACCGCATGGTACGCTATACCTCCAATCACGACGTGGACCTCTCTGACGGGACACCCCTTACCCTCTTCGGGGGTCAGCAGGGCTCGATCGCTGCTTTCCTGGTAGTGGCGTACATGAATTCGGTACCCATGATCTACGGGGGGCAGGAAGTCGGCTGTCCCGTGCAATTGAATTATTTCAACACCAGCACCGTCATTGACTGGACCCTTAACCCCGCGATGACCAGCACTTACAAGCAAATCATCGGATTCTACAACAGCAGCCCTACCCTTCGCTATGGCCAGTGGCAAACCTATAGTTCGGCAGACGTATGCGCCTTCACCAAAATACAAGGGACAGACACGGTGTGGGTGATGGCCAACCTCAGGAACTCTTCGATAACTTACACGCTGCCGGCGGCAATAACCGGCGCCTGGACGGACGCGTTTTCAGGGGACTCCGTGACCCTGGGCGCCCAGGTGACGCTGGCTCCTTATGGGTTTGAAGTGCTCAAAAACTGATCGGCCGAAGCATCTTCAAAGCTCCTGTGCACCCTCGCCCGCATCCCCTGGCCTTCAAATTGGCAGGTTATCGTTTCCGTATGCGGGCTTTCGATATAACGAAGCTGAATTTCCAGCGTCTGTGAATCTTTCCAGGCGTACGCAGCGGAAACCAGGAAGGGCGCCAACCCCGCCTGTGCATTCGCGGCGCGGGCCACCAGGTAGGGACCTTTCATCATCGATTTTTGAGTGATCCATTTTCCGTTACCCAGATCGAACGCATAAGTCGACTCGGCAGTCTTGAAGGTCAGGTGGCCGACTTCACCCGTCCAGGACAGGTCCATTTCGTTATACCCATAGCTATTGGGTTTCAAAAGTAGACTCCGGGTGGTATGGTCACCCGAGATGCCGCTGGGCGGCGCCAAAGCCAGCGAAGCCGTCCGGGAACGGAGCGCAGCATCCGCAGCCTCATCCGCAGGCAAAGCCCCGTCGTGAAAAGCAGGCAGAACAAATCGCCACACCAGGTTCAATTCGTCCTGCAGGTCCCTGGTCTCGCAGGTGATTGCCAATACAGCATCCTCATCGGGCATCACGATGATGTACTGCCCGAAAGCCCCATCCGCCCGGTAGCAATGGTGACGGCAACGCCAGAACAGGTACCCGTATCCCTGGAGCCAGTCGCTGGAATCTTTTATGGAGTGGGCCGCCCAGCCGGGTCCCTGATCGATTTGCAAACTGGTGGCTTCGGCCACCCAGGCCTCGGGCAAAATGCGCTGTCCGTTCCAGACACCTTTCTGCAAGTACAATTGTCCCACTTTGGCAAGGGCTTCGGTAGTCAATCTAAGGCCCCAGCCCCCTGTATTTTCCCCTGCCGGACTTTCTTCCCAATCGGCCTGAGTAATGCCCAGGGGTTGAAACAAGCGTGGTTTCAGGTAGTCCAGCATTTTTTGCCCCGTCACCCGCTGGACGATGGCCGACAATACATATACACCGATGCTGTTATACACGAAATGGGTGCCCGGTGCGTACGGAACAGGTACCTTGAGGAAGGCCCTGACCCAACTGGTATCGGGCGAAGCCGGAATGGCCGAGGGTTCGGGGTCCTGGCCCCCCGTCATGGTCAGTAAATCGCGGACCGTCATGTCCCGCAAATTCGGAGGAACATCCGCCGGAGTCAAATCCGGAAAGAAGGACAACACCTTGTCGCTAACCTTGAGGCGGCCCTCGCTCACGGCCAGGCCTACCGCCGTGGAGGTAAAGCTTTTACTAACGGAGTAAAGCGTCTGCACGAGCCCCGCGTGGTAAGGGTTCCAATACCCCTCCGCGACGAGGCGCCCATGCCGGAGCAGGACGAAACCGTGGAATTCGTTCTTATGCGTCGCCACCGAGTCCAGGAATTGGGTCAGTGCAGCGGCGGAAACGCCCTCGGATTCGGGCGTCTGAGCCCCCGCGCCCAGGGGTATCAAAAGGAACAATAAAGCTTTGAACGACATTTTCAGGTGTTGATGCCATAAATGTAAGCAACTCCGCGTAACCCCATCCATGATCGATACTAATAATATATACCCCGAAGGGGATACGCTGTCAACCCGCTACTACACGCAATTTGCAACCAAACCAACGACTTAAAAAAGGCCTTTCGTAGGAGGATGTCTACAAAATAAAAATCAGCTACAACCCTTTACCGTAAAGCATTTAAAATGATTAGGACTCCAATCTTAGCGCTGGATAAAGGTTTCGGCATTTCTTCAGAATTCGATCAACAGGGGGGCAGCATGAGGCCGCTACCCCGCTGGCCATTGAACTTCAATAACTTACCATTAACATGCAGTAAACCGAAAATAACACTACATTTACTGTTTATAGTAAGGTGACCAAACAAGTTTCCTTACTGGTATCAATCCAATCCTATGCGAAGATTAATGAGAAGATCCGTACAGGACTGCTCACCTCTGACTATTAAAGCATTGATCTTCAATGTTTTATTTGCAGCCCTGGCACTAACTGCGAGCCCGGCTCATGCCGGTGGTACGCCTCCTCCCACGCCTACGATCACCGCGGGTGGTGCCACTACCTTCTGCCAGGGAGGCACGGTTGTCCTGACCGCCAGCGCTACCGGAGCCACTTCCTATCAATGGTATATCAATGGAAACTCCATTTCGGGTGCTACTTCTCCAACGTACACTGCTACCATATCCGGGAACTATACGGCGACCGCCACCAATGCAGGCGGCACTTCCGCTCAAAGCACCCCGACTTCGGTTACGGTGAATCCCAATCCCCCTACGCCAACCATAACGGCCGGGGGTAATACCTCTTTTTGTGCTGGAGGCAGCGTAGTCCTTACGGCTAACGCCTCCGGGGCTTCATCCTATCAATGGTTCCTGAACGGCGGCGCCATTTCCGGCGCTACGAGCCAGACATATACGGCCTCGGCCGCGGGCAGTTATTCGGTAACGGTAACGAATAGTGCAGGTTGCGGATCCGCCTCCAGTCTCGCCACCTCTGTAACGGTTTTGCCCGCCCCGGCTGCCCCTGGCATCACGGCTTCCGGGCCCACGACCTTTTGCGCTCCGGGCAGCGTCATCCTAAATGCAGTAGCATCGGGCGCCTCCTCTTATCAATGGTATTTGAACGGCAACAGTATCGCCGGGGCTACCGCTAATACCTATACGGCGACGGCAAGCGGCAATTACACCCTGGTCGTCACTAATGCAGGCGGGTGTAGTTCTCCGCCCAGCACCCCGACCTCGGTTACGGTGAACCCTTCCGCGGCCACGCCCACGATCAGTGCGAGCGGACCCACGACCTTCTGTTCGGGTGGTAACGTAGCGCTGACCGCTAACGCCACCAATGCAACTTCTTATAAATGGTTTTTCAACGGAAGTTCGATTTCCGGGGCGACAACCAACAGCTATACCGCAAGTGCCAACGGGGCCTATACCGTGTCGATCGTCGATGCCAACGGCTGCGTTTCTGCCCTGAGTTCACCAACCACCGTGTCCATCAATCCTACTCCCGCGACGCCTACCATCACAGCGGGGGGTAATACACCCCTCTGCCAGGGTCAAAGTGTGACCCTGACCGCCAATGGTTCCGGGGCCCTTGTCTACCAATGGTACCTGGGCGGCACGCAGGTGGCGGGAGCGACTGCCGCCACTTATAATGCCGGTGTCACGGGGAACTATACTGTCACGATCACCGATGCCAATGGATGTACGAGCGCCCAAAGCGCCTCAACGGCAGTGACCATCGATCCCGTTCCTCCCGCACCCAACGTGAGTGCCGGAGGACCTACCACCTTCTGTTCGGGAGGCAGCGTAAACCTGACGGCTTCCGCTTCGGGAGCGGCCAATTACCAATGGTATTATAACGGGGCCTCCATTTCAGGGGCCACCAGCAATACGTATGTAGCCAATGCATCCGGCAACTATACCGTCAGCTATGACAATGTCAACGGATGTCCCTCTTCCAACAGTACCGTGACCACAGTCACCGTGGCTTCACCTCCGCCCGCGCCCAGCATAAATGCCGGCGGCCCTACCGCTTTTTGTAACCCGGGCAGCGTGGTATTGACCGCTCAGGGAGCCGTTGGTGCCACCTCGTACCAATGGTATTCGGGCGGGGTACCCATTTCAGGGGCCACCAACCAGGCCTTTACTGCGACGACTTCCGGAAGCTATACGGTCACCTACACCAACGGTTGTTCTTCCGTGGCCAGCCCGGCTACCGCGGTCAACGTTTATACGCCGATAACAGGTGCCGCCATTACGGCGGGTGGTCCGACCACCTTCTGCCAGGGCCTCAGCGTGAACCTGACGACGGCTGCTGGCAATGTGGCCAGCTTCCAGTGGAACCTGAACGGATCTCCTATTCCCGGAGCCAATACCCAAATTTATTCCGCCGGATCGGCCGGTAGTTATACCGTCACGGTTACGAATCCCTGCTCAAGTCCCGTGACCAGTGCGCCGGTAACGGTGACGGTCAACCCCGCGCCCGGTGCGCCGACGAACACCGCCGCCGGACCCGTTAGCTTCTGCGCACCTGGAAGTGTTGGGCTCAGCGCAACCCCCACGGGCGCTACCGCCTATCAATGGTTTAATGACGGTTCCGCCATTACAGGCGCTACCACAGCCAATTATACCGCCAGCGCCACAGGTGATTATACTGTATCGGCACTGAATGGGCTGGGATGCAGTTCGCTTCCCAGCAACGCCATTCAGGTAACGGCTTATCCGCCCTTGTCCGCACCGCCCATCGTAGCGGCAGGATCGACGACGGTTTGCGCGGGCCAGAGCGTGACCCTGACGGCTACCGAGGGAGGGGTTACGAATTACCAATGGCTCCTCAACGGGAATCCGATCCCCGGCGCCACCAGTCCGTCCTATCCGGCCACTACGACGGGAACGTACAGCGTGTCGATTTCCAATCCCTGCTCGTCGGCCACCAGCGGCGGGGTCAACGTCACGGTGGACCCCAACCCGTCCACGCCAAACCTCAGCGCGGGCAGCAGCACCACCTTCTGCCAGGGCAGCCAGGTCACCCTGACGGCCAGCTCTGCGGGCGCGACCGCCTTCCAGTGGTCCAACAACGATACGGTCATCGCCAGTGTCAATACCCAAACCTTTACGACGGACAGCTCCGGCAGCTATACCGTAACGGTATCGAATACCTTCGGATGTACCGCCACCAGCAGCCCCGTCGTCGTGACGGTCTATCCACAGCTGGCGCCCCTGAACCTCAGCGTAACTCCCGGAGGCCCCACGACCTTCTGCGATGGAAGCAACGTCGTCCTGACCGCCAATGCCACGGGCGCTACCAACTACCAATGGTACTTCGACGGGACCGCTCAACCGGGCGCGACCACGGCCACCTTTACCGCCACCCTCTCGGGAACGTATACGGTAACCATATCCAATCCCTGTTCGACGGTCAGCAGCTCGGCCACGATCGTGACCGTGAATCCCGTCCCCGCCACCCCCATCGTAACGGCTACGGGCAACACCAACCTGTGCCAGGGAGACAGCGTCATCCTTAACGCCAATGCATCCGGTGCCGTAAGCTACCAATGGTTCATGGGCGGAACCCCTGTCACCGGGGAGACGACCAACGCCGATACCATATTGGTGGCCGGCGCCTATACGGTAACCGTGACCAATGCAAGCGGTTGTAGTTCTGCGCCCAGCGCAGCAGAAAATGTAGCGGTCAATCCGCTGCCTGCCGCGCCCACCATAAGCGCCGGAGGACCCACCACTTTTTGCTCCGGGAACAGCGTGCTCCTTAGCGCCAGCCCCACCGGCGGTTCCGCCTACCAGTGGTACCTCGGAGGCGCGCCCCTGGCAGGCGCTAACGGTACCAGCTATTCGGGCTCGCAATCCGGTAACTATACCTTAACGCTGACGGACGGGAACGGTTGTGTCTCGCCCCAAAGCACCTCACAATCAGTCACCGTCAACCCTGTTCCCGCCTCACCCGGCGTCAGCGCAGGCGGCCCCACCAGTTTCTGTTCGGGAGACAGCGTCATCCTGACCATGACAGCCACCGGCGCCGTAAGCCAGCAATGGCTCCTGAACGGGACCCCCATCACCAATGCAACCACGACCACGGATACCGCATTAGTATCCGGTGCCTATACCGCTACCATCACGGATGTCAACGGGTGCACTTCCGCGCCCAGCTCCAGCATCCTGGTGTCTGCCGATCCCACCCCTTCGATTCCCCTGGTCAGCGCCGCGGGTGTCACCGTCTTCTGCTGGGGAGACAATGTAACCCTGGCCGCCGATGCTCCGGGCGCTTCCACCTACCAGTGGTACCGCAACGATACCGTGATCGCCGGTGCTACCTCGAGCACCTATGCGGCCGATACCACAGGCCTGTTCATGGTAACCGTCGGGGATGCCAACGGGTGTTCTTCGGACACCAGTGCAAAGATGACCGTGACCGCGAATCCCGTTCCGGATACCCCGATCGTCAGCGCTTCGGGCCCCCTGGGCATTTGTCCGGGTTCGACCCTCCTGCTGACGGCCAATCCCGGAGGACTCACGTCCTATCAATGGTACGTGGATGGAACACCGATCGCAGGCGCAAATGCGCAAACCTATACCGCCGATTCCGCAGGGACATATACGGTAAGTGCTACGAACACCTATAGCTGTACCTCTGCCCTCGACACAAATACCGTGATCACCAATCCCTGTCTGCCCAAGGCCGATATGGCCATTATCAAGCAAGTCAGCCCGGGCCCCTATAACGTCCAAACGCCCGTTACCTATACGCTTACCGTGACCAACAACGGTCCCGATACGGCACTGAACGTGGTGGTCGTCGATACGATCCCGGCCGCCCTGGGCGACCCGACGAATTATACCGGGGCTACCTGGAACCTGGCGACGAGGACCCTCATATGGACCTTCGACAGCCTGGTCCCCGGGACGACCACGCTCACCTTTGAAGCCGCACTGAAAGGATTCGGGACCATCCCGAATACGGCTACGGTGACCAACACCCTACTGGATCCGGATACGTCGAACAACCACAGCACGGCGGTCCTGGTATTCTCAGGGAACCTTTTCATCCCCAACGTGATCACACCCAACGGGGACGGGAAGAACGATTATTTCGCTATCGTCGGCCTCAGCGCTTATCCCAATTCGGGAATTAAAATATATAACCGCTGGGGAAGTGAAGTATACGAGTCTCAGGACTACGCGAATAATTGGAACGGCAGCGGCCTCAGCGCGGGAACCTATTACTACATCCTATCGGTAAATATGCCTACTGGCCGTCAAACGTATAAGGGCTGGGTAGAAATCATCCGTTAATCCAAGATCCATTGTACATGAAGAACCTATTTATTACTTTATGCGTAACCCTGGGCCTGGTGCAGGCGACGTATGGACAACAGGACATACAGTTCAGCCAGTACGTGTTCGACGGCCTGACCCTCAATCCGGCCTACGCCGGGTATAAAGGGGTCCCCTACCTGAACGCCTCGTTCAGGGACCAATGGGCAGGATTCCCCGGAGCGCCCAAGACCGCTATGCTGTCCTTCGACGACATAACCGGCCTGGCGTCCGATGACAAAATGGGTCTGGGCGCACAGGTGCTCTACGATGTCCTTGGACCTCAGCAAAACCTTTCCCTGACCGGCTCCTATTCTTACCGGATTCCCCTGGCCGGGGACAATGAGGACGACCCGCACCGCCTTTGCCTGGGCATCGGAGGCCTCGTATCCCAATATTCCCTCAACGGCTCTTCCTTACAATACGAAGACCCCAACGACCCCATGCTTACGAATGTCACGGTGCATTCCAAGCTCGTCCCCAATGCCAACTTCGGGATCTATTACTATACCAAACGCTTTTACGCCGGCGGCTCCTTTATGAACTTGTTTTCCCTCGGAGGCGGCCAAACCATTTACTATACGAACGGCACAACTTACTCTTCGCTGCTACAGGGCGCCACCATGTACCTGACGGCGGGAGGAATGCTCGATCTCAGCGATGAGATCAAGTTCAAGCCTTCCATCCTCGTTAAAGAGGACTTCAAAGGGCCCACCAATACCGATTTCAATATGTTCTTCCTGTTCGATGAGATCCTCTGGGTGGGCGGTTCCTACCGGACTTCGGTCAAGCTTTGGCAAAAGAGCAACCTACAGGACAACCTCCAGGCCAGCGATGCCGCCAGTCTGATGGTTGAATTTTATGCAAACTCCGAACTCAGGATCGGCTACTCCTACGACTTTACGACCAGCGGGCTTTCCAACTACCAGACGGGCTCTCACGAGATTTCCCTTGGACTCACCTTTAAATCCAAACGGACGCTGCAACACATGGCGACCCCCAGATATTTTTAATCCTATACCGATGAAACGACTTATATATACTGGGCTTTTGGCCATCATGGTCTCCCCGGCATTCAGCCAGGAAACCAACCTGTCTATTACCCTGGCAGAAAAGGCTTATGATAATCACGAATACGGTCAGGCGGCCCACTATTTCGAAAAAGTGGAACGCTACCATAGCCTGCACTTTTATAAAGTTCCTCCGGATGTACCCGGAAAACTGGCCACCTGTTACCGGGAACTCAACGACTATCCCAATGCCGCGCGTTGGTATAAGAAGATAACCGATCAACCGGCCCCCAGTCCCGAAGATTGGATCGGGTACGGAGACGTCCTGAAAAGCATGGGGCGCTACGATGAAGCCAAAGCGGCTTACCATCACGTCCCTGACAGCCTACAGCAAAAAATCAAAGACCGTATTTCGGGCTGCGATTCCGCTGAAACCTGGATCAGTCATCCTGCTATCTATACCGTGTCCGACTTTGCTTCCATCAACACCGCCCAATCGGATTGGGGTGCCGTGGCTTACGGCCCCCACTCCGTGGTGTTCACCTCAGACAGCAACCGGACCCCCTCGGTCAAGGCCTATCAAAAGGTCTATGTACTCAACGGAGATTCGATCAGCAGTTTTTCCCCCGTCATGAACGATAACCTCTATCACGATGGAGCTGTAACGTTCAGCCCGGACGGAGATACCGCCTACTTCAGCGTCACCAACCCGGGTTCCCTGCATAAAAAGGGGGACAAGTTGAAATACCAGGACCATGGCCGCACCGTAACCGTTCGCCTGCGCCGCCTTGAACTCTGGTGGACCGCCCGGGACAGCAGTGGACATTGGAGTCCGGCCCAACCCTTCCCTTACAACAATCCAGAGAAATATTCATTGGGACAAGCGACGCTGGATCCCAGCGGACGCATCCTGTATTTCGCCAGCGATATGCCCGGCGGATACGGAAAGACCGACATATGGTACTGCGAAAGGCAGTCCGATGGTTCCTGGGGTAAGCCCGTCAACTGCGGGCCCCAGGTCAATACGGCCGACGAGGAAGCCTTCCCCTACGTGGGCGCTGACGGCGTTTTGTATTTCGCCAGCAAAGGGCACGCCGGCATGGGCGGATTCGATGTCTATGCCGCCACGGGCGCTGACTCCACCTGGACCAGCGTCGCCAATTTAAAATATCCCATCAACTCCCCCGGCGATGACTTTTTCTATACGATCAAA
Source organism: uncultured Chitinophagaceae bacterium (assembly GCA_964544695.1). Taxonomy (GTDB): domain Bacteria; phylum Bacteroidota; class Bacteroidia; order Chitinophagales; family Chitinophagaceae; genus Dinghuibacter. The sequence continues at coordinate 201 of CAZJDB010000169.1, read as the reverse complement.
GATTCCTTGTCCGGTTACGTTTCGTCCGATCGTCCCGGCGGCAAAGGGGGCGATGATATTTACACCTACACCCGCCCCGCTACCAAGGCGCCCGTAGCAACGGCAACGCCCGCCGACACCACCAAGAATCTGGCCGCTACGCCCAACAGCGGCCTCAATGGCACCAGCGGCGCACCAGCCACCGGATCCAACGGCGTAACG
>CAZJDB010000168.1:0-10896 GCA_964544695.1 uncultured Chitinophagaceae bacterium | reverse complement strand
TGTCGGATTTCGGTGAAGAAGCCGCAATACGTGGCCGGGTTACTGCGGGGCGTCCTGCCGATGGGGCTTTGATCGATCTCGATGACCTTGTCGATGTTATCCAACCCCTTGAGGCTTTTGAAAGGCAGCGGCGCCGCTTTGGAACCGTAGCAATACTGGCTGAGTATGGGATAGAGGGTCTCGTTGATCAAGGTGCTTTTGCCGCTGCCGCTCACGCCCGTCACGCAGATGAAGGTTCCCAGGGGAAAACGCGCGGTGACGTTTTGGAGGTTGTTGCCGGATGCACCCTTCAATTCCAGGAATAATCCATTCCCCGCCCGGCGCTCAGCGGGTATGGGGATGGTTCGGTGGCCGTTCAGGTAGCTTGAGGTGAGGGTGTCCAACCGGAGGAGGTCCTGGGGGTCGCCCTGGGCGACGATCCTGCCCCCGTGCAAGCCGGCCTTGGGGCCTATGTCGACCAGGTAATCGGCGGCCATCATGATGTCCCTGTCGTGCTCCACCACCAGGACGCTGTTGCCTATATCCCTCAAATTTTTGAGCGCAACGATGAGGCGTTGGTTATCTCTTTGGTGCAGCCCGATGGAGGGCTCGTCGAGGATATAGGTGATGCCCTGGAGCTGGGACCCGATCTGGGTGGCCAGGCGGATTCGCTGGGATTCGCCCCCACTCAGGGTACGCGTGGGTCGTTCCAGGGTCAGGTAGGTCAAACCCACGTCCAACAAAAACTGCAACCGTTCGCGAATCTCCTTCAGAATGTCTTTCGCAATGGTATTCTGCTTCACGGACAGCCGCCGCTCGATCCCTGTAAACCAAACCATGAGCGTGTCCAGGTTCCAGGAGCTGAGTTCCGCAATGTTTTCGTTGTCCACACGAAACCAAAGGCTGTCTTTCCGGAGGCGGGCTCCCCCGCAGGTGTCGCAGGTTTTCAGCTCCATGAACTTTTCGGCCCAATCGCGGATCCCCTCGGACTGGGCCGAGGAGAACCAGCGCTTGACCATGTTGACGATCCCCTCGTAGGTTTCGGGGTTGCCCTGCGCGCCCTCCTCTTCAAAGCCCACCTCCGTGGTCCCCTCCCCTGCCTCGTTGCCAAATAAAATTACATTAAGCACCTTGACAGGAATATCCTGGACGGGGGTTTGGGCACTGACCTTGTATTTCTTCAGGATCTGCTCCACCTGCTTGTAGACCCAGGCCGACCTTTCTCCACCTAATGGGACGATGCCCCCGTCCTTGATGGAGATACTCCTGTCGGGAATGACGGCATCCATATCCACCTGGTAGATGGTCCCCAGACCCTTGCAGACGGGACAAGCTCCGTAGGGGGAATTGAAGGAAAAGGAATTGGGGGAAGGTTCCTCGTAGGATATCCCCGTGTCCTCACACATCAATTGCTTGCTGTATTGCAACAGCTTTCCTCCTTCCACCAGGAGGAACATCAAATCCTTTCCAACCTGCAAGGTCTTCTGCACGCTTTGGCTCAGCCGCACCTTCATATCGGCAGAGACCGCGAGCCGGTCGATGACCACTTCAATATCGTGTATCTTATACCGGTCTACCTGCATCTTGGGCGTGAGGTCGAGGATTTCCCCATCCACGCGGACCTTCACATAGCCCTTCTTCCGGATGTCTTCAAAGAGTTCCCGGTAATGCCCTTTGCGGCCCCGCACCAACGGCGCGAGTAAGGTGATCTTTTTCCCCTTGAACTTTTGGTAAATATTCCTAACGATCTCTTCCTCCGAAAACTTCACCATTTTCTTCCCCGTGTTGTAACTGTACGCTTCTCCGATACGCGCGTAAAGCAGACGCAGGAAATCGTACACCTCGGTGATCGTACCTACGGTGGACCTTGGATTTTTGTTCGTCGTCTTTTGTTCGATGGAAATGACGGGTGAAAGACCCGTGATCTTGTCCACGTCCGGCCTTTCCATTTCCCCGATAAATTGTCGGGCATAGGCGCCAAATGTTTCCATGTACCGGCGCTGCCCTTCGGCATATATTGTATCGAAGGCCAGGGAAGATTTTCCGCTTCCGCTGATCCCCGTAATAACCACCATTTTGTTCTTGGGAATGCTGATGCTGATGTCCTTCAGGTTGTGTACTCTGGCTCCGAATACGTCGATGTATTCCATAGCCTGCAAAGGTACTAAGCTTCTCCAAGCCACTCAGCTAAATATTCCCCAATCTTGGCGGATTCTGTCAGAAAACCGTCATGTCCAAAGTTGGAATCGATCCCGATGAGGCGGGCCTGGGGCATGTGCTGGGCCAGGAATTTCTGTTCGACGAAGGGACACAGCAGGTCGGTGTCGATGCCCATCACGAGGGTTCGTTGGGGGATGCCCCTGAGCACCGTTTCGAGGTTATCGCCGCGACCCCTGGCAATGTTGTGGCTGTCCATGCTTCGGGTAAGGAGCCAATAGTTGCGTGGATCAAACCTTCGCACCAGCTTTTCTCCCTGATGTTTCATATAAGATTCCGCCCGGAAGCCTTCGAGAACGCCCGCAGGTCCCGACTGGGCCTCCACGAACTGACTGTAGGTGCGATAGGTGAGCATGCCTATGGCGCGGGCGGCCATCAGGCCCGCGGCGCCGCCGCCATACCAATCCGGATCGGCCTCTATGGCCAGGCGCTGGGCCGTATGAATGGCGATGCCCCAGGCGCTTTCGGATGCGGCAGTCCCGATGAGGAAGAGCTCTTTAACGACCGATGGTTCCATGATGGCCCATTCGAGTACCTGGTATCCCCCCATGCTGCCACCCATGCACAAACGTATCCGGGTGATGCCCAGGTGTTCCCTCAGGATTCGGTGAACACGGACCATATCCCGGATGGTCACGAGGGTGGGCCTGTCTCCACTGAACAGGTCGGCTTCCGTTCCATAACAGGACCCCAGGATATTGTCGCAAACGACGAAATATTTATCCGTATCGATGGCCATTCCCGGGCCGATAAGACCGCTCCACCATTCGGCCGCATTGCTGTTGGCCGTCAGTGCATGGCATACCCAAACCACGTTGTCTCCCCGTTCATTGATGCGTCCGAACGTGTGATAAGCGATGGTGATTCCATTCAAAATGGTCCCTTCTTCCAGTACGAACGAGTGTTCGTATCGATAATAATGCATACAAATTGGTGCAAAGTAAGGCCGATTCGCCGTTAACTTTGTAAAAATATTATCAGATATGCTGATTGAATTGACCAGGATAGACGACGGTTTCGGTTTCGAAGCAAAGGACGCTGCCGGAAATATCGTGCGGATCGACGCGGGGACCCCATCCGGCGGAACGGACGCGGGCGCGCGCCCTATGCAATTGTTGCTGATGGGCTTAGGCGGTTGTAGCGGCATCGATATTGTAAGTATCCTCAAGAAACAAAAGCAACGCATCGACTCCTTCCATATCGAAATCGACGGGAAACGGCAAGAGGGCGCTCAACCCTCCCTGTGGGAATCGGTCGCCATCCGCTTCCTGCTGCGTGGCGACATAGAACCAGGTAAGGCACAGCGGGCCGTTGAATTGTCCATGGAAAAATATTGCTCCGTAGCGGAAACGCTGCGCCTCTCCGGAACCCGGCTCACATGGTCGGTGGCCGTGAACTAAAAACAAAAAAATCATGCACCCCATTACAAAAGCTATAAGAACCCGTGTCCCGCAGACCGGCGAAATGGAACACGCCTCGCCTCTGTTTCTCACCTCGAGCTTCACTTACGAGAACGCGGAAGATATGCGCGCCGCCTTCGCCGATGAGGTCGACGCCAACATTTACAGCCGCTTCAGCAATCCTAACGTCCAGGAATTCATAGACAGGGTTTGCGCGCTGGAAGGCGCCGAGGCGGGCTTTGCCACGGCTAGCGGCATGGCCGCCATCTTCGGCACATTTATGACCTTTCTCAAGGCCGGCGATCATCTGATTTCCTGCAGCTCCATCTTTGGCTCCACGCATTCCCTGATCACGAAGTACCTGGTGCGCTGGGGTATCACTTTTACGTATGCCGACGTGACGCAGCCCGACACCTGGGAGTCCCTGATCAGACCCAATACGCGCATGATCTTCCTGGAAACGCCCACCAATCCAGGTCTGGACATCATCGACCTGGAATGGGTCAGTGCCCTGGCGCGCCGCGCGGGCGTGCTCCTCGTCGTCGACAATTGCTTCGCCACGCCCATCGGCCAGACACCTATAGCCTATGGCGCTGACCTGGTCATTCATTCGGCCACCAAATGGATGGATGGACAGGGGCGCGTGTTGGGAGGCGTGGTTGTCGGGCGGGATGAGTTGATAAAAGATATCTATTTGCTTTGCCGGACTACGGGCCCCGCCCTGTCTCCCTTCAATGCGTGGGTCCTGAGCAAGAGCCTGGAAACCCTGGAGGTCCGCATGGATCGGCATGCTTCCAGCGCCCTGTCCATTGCCCAGGCTTTATCGGGTCACCCGCTGTTGAATTGGGTGCGTTATCCATTCCTGCCTTCTCATCCTCAATATGAGATCGCCCGGCGTCAGATGACGAACGGAGGCGGTGTATTGTGTTTCGAACTGGCGCGGGGGCTCGCGGGAGGCATCCGGTTTTTGGATTCCTTGGAATTGCTGAGCCTTACCGCCAACCTGGGGGATACGAGGAGTATTGCTTCGCACCCGGCTTCCACGACGCACGCGAAACTTTCCGAGATGGAAAGGCAGGCGGTGGGAATCACGCCGGGGTTGATCCGTATTTCGGTGGGGTTGGAACATCCTGACGATATTATGACGGACATCTTGCAAGCCTTGGAACAGAGCTAGTGGTCCCGCGCGACGCGCGCCTTTCGAGGCGTGCGTCGCGCGGGTTTTTAAAAAAATTTGGAGTATTCCACCGATCCGCCATACCTTTGGGGCAGTTCTTTTCACACATCTCTTATCAAGAAAGGCTGAGGGAAATGGCCCTTTGAAGCCTTGACAACCTGCTACCCGGACGCGAGTTTGGGGAAGTAAGGTGCCAACTCCATCCCGATGGACAATTCGGGACAGATAAGTCAGTGGCAATAGATTATAACATAGGGGTAATACCTTTATAAATCAAAAGCTCATCTGACTGGATGAGCTTTTTTTTTGCCCTCCCACGGCCGCTTGCGACCCTGATGGGCCGCCCGACTTGATAAGTGGTGTCCAAAAAATGTCTACAAACATGAAAGCGACAACCAAACTTTTGCAAAGCATCCCGGTCGACGAACTGACCGGCGCCATCGCCGTGCCCATTTATCAAACCTCCACCTTCGTCCAGGAAGCGCCGGGAGTGAACAAGGGCTACGACTATTCCCGCTCGGGCAACCCCACACGTCAGGCCCTGGAAACCATCGTGGCCGAACTCGAAGGTGGACAGGTAGGCCTTGCTTTTTCCAGCGGCCTCGCCGCCATCGATGCCGTGCTTCGTCTGCTCAGCAGCGGGGACGAAATCATCGCGGTGGATGATATCTATGGGGGTGCCTTCCGCCTCTTCGAAAAAGTGTACCGCAAATTCGGGGTCTCCGTACGTTATGTGGATACGACCGACCTTACTTCGGTCTTCGATGCCATTACACCGCGGACGCGTTTGATCTGGCTGGAAACACCCACCAATCCGACGTTGAAAATATCGGACATCGCGGCTATCGCGCGTCTGGCCCACGCCCACAACGTGTGTCTTTGCGTGGATAATACTTTTGCTTCACCCGCGGGTCAACTCCCTCTTTCGCTGGGAGCTGATATCGTCGTCCACAGCGCCACCAAGTACATAGGGGGCCACAGCGATGTCATTGCCGGCGTGGTCGTTACACGGACCCATGAGCTCGGCGAACAAATCAAGTTCTACCAGAATGCCTGTGGAGCGGTGTTAGGACCCTTCGACAGCTTTCTGCTGATCCGGGGAATCGAAACCCTCCACCTGCGGGTCCAGGCCCAAAGCCGTAGTGCTCAGGCCATTGCGGAGTTCCTTTCGGAACATCCGGGAATTTCACACGTGTATTATCCCGGCCTCCCTTCCCATCCGGGTCACAACATAGCCGCCGCCCAACAGCAAACCTTCGGGGGCGTAATCTCGTTTGTACTTAAGGAGGATTCGCTCGAGGCGGCTCAATCGTTCGTTACCCAAACCCGGTATTTCAACCTCGCCGAAAGCCTGGGCGGCGTGAAGAGCCTCATCGCCCACCCTGCAACCATGACCCACGCATCCGTTCCTGCGGATCGGCGTCGGGCAGCAGGCGTCGCGGATGGCCTGGTACGCCTTTCGGTGGGGCTGGAGGATGCATCCGACCTGATCGCCGATCTGGCTGCGGCCCTAGCGGCCGTGGAGCGTCCTTTAAAAAAGATAAAAACCATACAATAAAATGGCACAGAAGCAACTGATTATTGGTTTATTTGGATTTGGCGTAGTCGGCGAAGGCCTGTACAAGGTGCTTCAACAAACCGAGTCCCTGAAAGCTACCCTTAAGCGGGTCTGCATAAAAAACCCCGGCAAGAAGCGCCATGCCCCTGCCGCCCTATTCACCACCGATCGGGAAGACCTGCTCAACGACCCCGAAATCAACGTCATCGTGGAAGTCATCGACGACTCCGAGGCCGCTTTCGAAATCGTGTCCACTGCCCTCTTGAACGGCAAGGCCGTTGTCAGCGCCTCCAAGAAAATGATCGCCGAGCACCTTCCGGAGCTATTGGCCCTTCAACAGGAAACGGGGCAACCCTTTCTCTACGAATCCGCCGCTTGCGCCAGTATACCCGTCATCCGGAACCTGGAAGAATACTACGACAACGACCTGCTGCATTCCATCAAAGCCATCGTCAACGGCTCCACCAACTTCATCCTCACCAAAATGTTCGAGGAAAAGCTGGACTTCCGTCAGGCCTTGATCCTGGCCCAGCAGTTAGGCTTCGCCGAAAGCAACCCCTCTCTGGACATTGAGGGCTACGACGCCGTCAACAAGTGGTCCTTCCTCCTGACCCATGCCTATGGCACCGTCGTCCATCCTTCTGAATTGGTCTTCACCGGCATACAACACATCCAACCCGGGGACGCCGTCGTAGCCCGTGAAAAAAACTATCAGATCAAACTCGTCGCCCAGGCCAAAAAGCTGTTGAGCGGCAAGGTAGCGGCCTTCGTCTTGCCCCAGTTCGTAAAGCCTGAAGACCACCTGTCCTTTGTAAAGAATGAATACAACGGGGTAGTCATCGAAAGCGGCTTCGCCGACAAGCAATTTTTTTATGGAAAGGGTGCGGGCAGTTTCCCCACCGCTTCCGCAGTCCTTTCCGATATCTCCGCCCTGCGCTACGAATATCGCTATGAGTATAAGAAGCTCTACCACCACCAGCCCCTGGAGCTCACCACCGATTTCCACATCAAAACCTACGTGAGCTTCGACGACTGGAAACATATCCCCAGGGACGACTTCAACTGGATCGAGGAATGGCATGCCGAATCCGAGCGCAAATACCTCGTCGGGGTAATTCCTTTCTCCCGCCTGCGGGAGGGTTCCTGGTGGAAGGAAAACAACGTCTCCCTGATCCTGGCCCCCGACCCCATTATCGAGGACGTGGAAGTCAGGCAGTTGAAGAAGAAAAGCCTCGAGTTGGCAGGGATCGTCTAGGCCTTGGTCACTTTCGCAAAAAACCTTATTTTTGCTGCCCCCGTCAGGGGTTTGGAGAGATGCCTGAGTGGCCGAAAGGAACGGTTTGCTAAACCGTCGTACGCCTTTAAAGTGTACCGAGGGTTCGAATCCCTCTCTCTCCGCCAACACGCCAGCACCAGCGCTGCCGACAAAGTCGGCAGCGTTTTTTGTTTCCGACGGCGTGGCGAACTTGTTCGCCTAAGCCGGAGGAAGCAAAAAACGGCGCCCGAAGGGCGGCGCTGGGGCGGGTGAGTTGAAGCCTCCACCCATAGGGATCACCGTAGCCGCGCCCCGCGCGGCGGAGGTAATCCCTCTCTCTCCGCTGCAACTATCGTCAATTAATTTCAAAGCCTGTAAAACGTCGTGTTTACGGGCTTAGCAACGGTGTGCCAATCGAGACTGTTTCAAAAATATTAGGTCATACCAACCTAAAGACGACGCAGCACTATGCTAAGATTTTGGACCTGAAAGTGAGCCAGGACATGAAGGCCCTGCGGGAGAAATTGAGTACAGATACGCCCATCCTTTCCAGTTAAACCGTGTGCCACGCTTTCACGGCAAGATGTACAAATGTGACACCCTGTGTCCCATTTGATCTTGGATTTGCCTCCGAAGTCGGCAAATCAATTCACTAACAGCCTGTAGAGATGTCCACGGCACCGACAGTGGAATAAGCGATCGCGGCCGGTCAGCCACAGAATAAAGCCCAGCTCCAGCCACGGCCATGATGATACGCAGTGACCACGTAATTGCTGTAAACTAGTTTTAAATTTAATACCTCGATGGGCAATTATGTGGTCGGTGCGTATAAAAAAACGTAGATTTGAAATTGAATAATATGAGTATGTCAAGCTTTCAATATTGGTCAAACAAAGTCCAACCGTGGGAATAAATTGAAAATAGGTTTCGGACTGACTTTGGAGGTTCGCATCATAAAATGGCAGAATTGGTTCAGCATATTCGGACATCGGCGCTAGCCACAAGGCTATACGGATATTCTTCTATGGACAAGCTTGTCGTAAGCATATATGAAACAATCGATCCACGAAAGGAAACTCTACACATTAAATACGATTTGAATACCTATCAATGGCACTTTCAATATTTCGCAAAGCCCTTCGAGGAAGCCGAGTTTGTAAGAACTTACCCTGGCGATAAAGGAATAGAAAAATTCGACAATTTTGTGGAGATGATTCGATGGTAGAAATTGAATCTTTGCTAATCAATTGATTATCTATTATTTACGGATTCAAATAAGATGTGAAGAAATGCCAAATTGTTTAATCAAAGTTAGAAAATAATTAAATTTGCATAAACAAGTCGTACAAATGTCAAAGGCTATAGACAAGGAAATGTTCGCCTACTTCATGCAGCTCAACGACGCTGAAAAACAATCTGTTGTCGAGTTGCTAAAGACCTTTATGAAGGGACGCAAAGGTCAATCCGACCGCATTTCCATCGAGCAATACAATAAAGATATTGATGAGGCAATGGAGCAGGCCAGCAAAGGAGAATATACCACCTTTGAAGACCTGGAAAAGGAAATGCAGTCATGGTAAAGAAAAAGCCGAAGATTGTCATTCCTACCCTCCCCAAAAGTCAGCTAAAAGAAGCCTACGAATTCATCAAGTTTGACTCCCCCAAAAACGCTGAGAAAGTTAGATCTAAAATTTTGTCGGCAATCAAGGAATTGGCGGATTATCCGGAAAGGTACTCCCCGGACAAATATCGAATGAACAACGACGGCACTTTTAGGGCATTTGAAATCTACAAATACCGTATAAGCTACCACGTTTCCCCCGACCAGATCACCATTGTGAGGGTCCTCCATACCAAAAGGGAACCCAAGACCTATTAAGAAAACTACCTACCTTCATAGGGATAAGAATTGCCCCTGCCACCAACTGGAACGCGATGGAGGCCACATGGAAACAGGCAAATTGAAATAATTGACAATCAAGGCGGTAGCGAGAAAGTTCAAAAGCCTCTCTCTCCGCCAGAGATAATCCCTTTATTTCCCCGAAGTAGGATAATTTATCCCAGGTCCAAAGAAACACTCGTAGGAACTAATTTTCCCATCTTTCAGTTTAAAATAATCGCAGTTCCGAAATAATTTGCCTTCCGTATTATAACCGTTGATGATTACAAAGACAGCATCTCCGTTCATGATCAGTTGTTGCACATCAACCGTTTTGAACTTGCCCGCGTTGGGCCAGCACCTTTCCTTAACGGCATTTATTTTGATATGATCGTCGAGCGGGCTGGAGAAAGTGAACCCGTCTGCGAGAATTTGCGTCATCGAATTCCAATCCTTTTGCTCCCAAGCGGTATACCATGCCTTGATGATTTTTCCGTTTGGTGTATTTTCGAGTCCAGCTGTCTGGCCCGTAATAGTCTGGGCGAATCCTTCCTGGCAGGATAGGATAAGCCATACAAAAAGAACTTTGCCGAGTAGATTACTCATTTTCATGATTTTTTAGTTTTATGTGTGATGCGCTCAAAATACTTTCGGATGGTCATATCGAGAATGGGTAGTTTATTAAAATAGGGGTTTCCATGAAGATCCATCAGGATGCGAAGGGCCTTGTCGTTTTGGTGATTGTACTGCAATGCCACTGCATAATTTACCTCGGCAAACGGGCTGGGGTAGACTTTTAAGAGCGCATCATAATATCTGCAGATGGCTCCCCAGTCAGTATCTTCAAATTTGCGCGCAGCGCAGTGTACCCAGGCGATAGCGGCTTCAAGGTGGTAGGGTGAAAAGACAACATCTTCCGATTCGGTCAATAAAAAGCCGGCAAGCTGTATTAATGATTGGTCCCAGAGCGCCCGGTCCTGGTACTCCAGTTCAATGGCATTGCCTTTCGCGTCAAAGCGGCTATCGAACCGGGCGACATTAAGCAACATGAGTGCCTGTAGCGCTTTGGTCTCCGGATTGCACAACGGACTGTCATACAAAAATTTATTGAGCATAAGCGCATCTTCGCACATACTCTTTCCCTGGCTTATTTTGTCGCCTGATTGCTTGTAGCCTTCATTAAACAGGAGGTAGATTATCTTATGCATGACCGGAAGCCGCTCCATTGAATAACCATAGGGCCTGTCGGATGAGATCAATGACCCGCTTCTTATTTTTTGCCTTGCGCGGTACAGCATTTTTTCAATAGCATCCGGTTCCACTCCAAACTGCAGGGCAATATTTTCAACCTTGAGATTGGCGACATATTTAAGGGCCAGCACAATTTGCGTCTTGGGGGTCATATGGGGATGACAGCAAGCCATCAGCATC
>CAZJDB010000167.1:0-13542 GCA_964544695.1 uncultured Chitinophagaceae bacterium | reverse complement strand
TCCTCCGCGGAGTAGAAGTTTTTATAAGGCTCGATCGCCGTCACGATCGGCTTGGCAAATGCACCCGACGCATTCAACTGCGTCTTGTAGTATTCGGCCTTTGCCTTTTGATCCGAAGTATGATAGAAGATGACGCTGCGGTATTGGGGGCCGGAGTCATTTCCCTGCTTGTTCAGGGAAGTGGGGTCGTGGGTCTGCCAGAAAACCTTGAGGAGCTCATCGAAACTGATACGAGCCGGATCATAGATGATCTGGCACGATTCGGCGTGCCCTGTATTGCCGGTGGAAACCTGTTCGTAGGTAGGATTGACGACGTGCCCCCCGCTGTACCCGGAGGTGACCTTCAGGACTCCCTCGAGCTGGTTGAAAATGGCCTCGGTGCACCAAAAGCATCCCGTGCCGAAAGTGGCGGTATCGGTATGGGCGATCGCAAGGGCCGCATCGCTCATGGTTTTATTGGGACTTTCCTTTTGTGCGCATGACCAGGTTAGCAAGGTCAGTAAGTTCACGAGTCCCCACAGCACTTTGTACTTCATACTTTACCTTTGTAAAAATGTAACTCCGTAAGTTACGGTAATTGAGAGGCGAGGGATCGGTCAGGGAAGGGCGATTACCTAATTTAGGAGACCCTTAACAGTTTTTTAGGATATGATGCAATTATTTCCTGCCTCGGCGCTCGTACAATTGGAATTCGACAAGGTCCGGACATTACTCGTTGGGTATTGTGCCGGGGAATATGCCCGCCATAAGGCGGAGAAGTTGGTGGTGCAAACCAAGCTGGAAAACATACAGTTGGAATTGAACCAGAGCCATGAATATACCCTGGTTCACCAAAATTCGCTGTATTTCCCCCACGACGAGGCGCTGAATTTATCCAAGGAGCTGCGCTTGCTGGGGATACCCGGTGGATTTCTCGCCGGGGAACAATGGCTGGCCATTCGCCGCCTGACTGAAAACATGCACGCCATTTTCCGCTGGTTCGACGCGGAGCGGCGGGTGGCGTACCCCGCGCTGGCGACCGTCATCAAGGATACTTATTATGAAAAAGAGATAGTAAAAAGCATAGACGAAATCCTCGACGAGACGGGCAATGTCCGCGATAACGCCTCCGAAGAGTTACAACGGATCCGGCAAAGCCTTTACCGGAAGCGTGGCGAACTGAGCCGGATGTTCGACCGCATCGTGAGGCGCCTGAAAAAGGAAGGCCTCGCGGCCGATATCGAGGAGTCCTTCATGAACGGACGGCGCGTCGTGGCGGTCTTTGCGGAACACAAGCGCCAACTGAAGGGCATCCTCCACGGCGAAAGCGATACGCGGAAAACGGCTTTTATCGAGCCAGAGGAAACGACGGGGCTGAACAACGACATTTTCGAGCTGGAAAACGACGAGCGGAAGGAAGTGTACCGCATCCTCAGGGACCTGACCGCCCGCCTTTCGGTGCACGCGCCCCTGCTGAAGCATTACCACGCATGTGTGGGCGAATACGACTTTATCCGGGCCAAAGCCAGGCTGGCTATCTCCATGGGCGGGCACCTGCCAAACGTGGTAGACAAGGCGGGGCTGGACCTGATCGAAGCGTATCACCCTTTATTGTATCTCTATAACCAGTCATCGGGAAAGAAGACCATCCCCCTGAATCTGACCCTGGATGAAAGACAAAGGATCCTGGTGATTTCGGGTCCCAACGCGGGCGGGAAAACGGTGTCGCTGAAAACCGTGGGGCTTTTGGCGCTCATGCTCCAGAGCGGTCTCTTGGTTCCGGTGCGACCCGAATCGACCTTCGGGGTTTTCAAAAAGGTCATGATACATATCGGCGACACCCAAAGCCTGGAGTTCGAGCTGAGCACCTACAGCGCCCAATTGCTGCACATGAAGCACTTCATGGAAACGGCCAATGGGCGCACCCTTTTCTTCATCGACGAGCTGGGCAGCGGGAGCGATCCCAATTTGGGCGGCGCTTTTGCCGAAGTCATCATGGAGGAGCTCGCGCACAAGCACGCCTACGGGATCGTGACCACGCACTACCTGAACCTGAAGGTCATGGCCGGCAAGGTGTCGGGCATCATCAACGGCGCCATGGCTTTCGACGAAGAGCGCCTCCTTCCCCTCTATACCCTGATCATCGGCAAGCCGGGCAGTTCCTATACATTCGCCATCGCCGAAAGGATCGGCCTGGAAAAGCGATTGATCGAACGCGCCCGCCAGCTCGTGGACGAAGACCACTTCAACCTGGATAAGCTTCTGAACCGCACGGAGCAGGACCTGCGCGAGGTCGAAAAGCGTGATTCGGAGCTTCGCCAGCTCCTGAAGGAAAACACGCGCCTTAAGAAAGAAATGGAGACCGTGCTGGACAAGGAAAGGCACCGCCAGGCCGTCGAACTCGCGCGTGAGCAGAACCGCGTCACAGAAGAAAGGATCGCCTACCTCAAGGACATGGAACGCAAGCTGAAGACCCTCGTCTCCGAATGGAAAAGGTCGGACGACAAGGCCTCCGTGATGAAAATGCTGAACGCGCTCTTGTTCCAGCAAAAGGAAAAGCAGGTGTCTGAAAAGCGCCAGGCCCGCTTCGACGAAAAGTACGTCGAAGTGGGGGGCAACATCAAGATTGGGGACCACGTTCGCATGCGCCAAAATCGCCAGGTGGGCACCGTGAAGGAAATTAGGGGGAAAAAGGTTATCGTCCAGTTAGGCCTCGTCCCCCTTACCGTCGATCTCGGAGACCTGACGGTCGTGCGTGAGCGCGAGGCGCCGGCCTCTTAGAGCAGCTTGTTTTTTACGATCGCCTCCATTACCCCTTCCTTCAGCGTCCGCGAAATAGGAATGCTAGCCTTACCGATACCGATGGCATTCCCCTCCAGGTGTGTGATTTTGTTCAGCGCGACGACATAAGATTTGTGTACCTGGAGGAAAGCAGAGGAGGGAAGTCGCTCTGTTACGGATTTCAACGTGGCGTGCGTCAGCAGCCGCCCTCTCGGGGTGTGGATGGCAACGTAGTTTTCCATGGCTTCCACGTAGAGGATGTCCTCCAACTGTACCTTTTCCAACTTGTTGTCGGTCTTTATGAATAGGTGCTGATCCTCCTCCGCCGGCAGCGACGCATGGATTTTGTTGACGGCTTTCAGGAATCGTTCGAAGCTGATCGGTTTCAACAGATAGTCAGCCACGTCCAACTCGTACCCTTTGATCGCGTACTGCTCGTATGCAGTAGTAAAAATAACCTTCGGCGGATTATCGAGTTGGCGCAACAGTTCCAGCCCGGTAAGGTAAGGCATCTCGATATCCAGAAACAACAAATCCACGCGATCCTCCCTAAGGAAGGTATTCAACTGGATCGCGTCCTCGAAAACCCCTGCGAGGCGAAGGAAAGGGACCTTTTCCACATACCCCTGCAAGCCCTTCCGGGCCATGGGTTCGTCGTCGGTGATGATGCAGGAGATCGTTCTCATATTGGAATACTCAAAACGGCTGAATAATAGTTTTCATTTTTTTTTGTTGCCAGGGAATGGTCTCCGGGGTAAAGCAATTCGAGCCTGCGTCGGAGGTTTTCCAGACCAATGCCGCCGCCGGAGCGTTCTCCTTCGGGTATGGCGTTGGCCACTGAAAATTGTAGGCGGTTTTGTTCCTGGCCGGCGCTGATCTTGATCCAGTAGTCTCCCCCCGCATACTTGAAGGCATTCTCCACGAGGGGCAGCAACAGCAAGGGATAAATGTGCTGTCCATTCAGGCTTTTATCGAAACATACATCCAGCAACAAATGCGGATTCATTCGCTGGCGCTGCAGGTCAATGAAGGCCTGCAGGTATTCCAGTTCCCTGCTCACGGGTACCTGCTGCTGGGGATCGTACAATTGGTAGCGCAGGAGCTCCGAGAGCTTTTCGATGGTCCGCTTCGCTACTTCCGCGTTCTCGTCGATCTGGAAGTAAACCGTATTGAGAGCGTTGAACAGGAAATGGGGGTGGAACTGCGCCTTCAGGAACTTCAGCTCCGCGCGCTGCTGCTCCGATTGGACGCGCAGGGAGCCGATGGTCCGCGTAACCGCATAATACACCAGGTTGAACAGGGGCGGCAGGATATTGATGTCCACCAGGTCGTGCCACTGCAACCCGTCATCCGTCAAGGCACACATGGGGACCAGCGCGGCATTCAGGATCGGCGTGGTGTACCCGTACACCTCCCAGAATTCCCGCAGGAAGCGCCGCGTGCCCCGGCGTTCGTTGCGGTGGCGGATCGAATCCATCACCCATATCTGCACGTAACTCACCGCGATGCTGGTCCCGATCTCGATGGCGTTGGTGAGCCAGGGCCGGTTCCAAAACCGCATCCCACTCTGCACGTCCTCCACCAGGCGGATGCTGAAGTAAACGGCCAGGCCGAAGAGGGGAGGGAACCAAATGCGCTTCATTGGGGCTAATTTACCAAGATTCCGTTGGGAAATGCGGGCTTTTCAACGCGGGCCACGGGAGCCTTGGGGCGGCTGGTGTCGGGTTTCATCCCAAATAGAAACCGCAACACCGGAATCCGGCGAATGATCAGGTGGTAAATGCCCATGGTGATCGCAAACGTCCCGGCCACGGTGAAGAAGTACTTCATGGCAGTGCCATCATTCGTTTGGATGATGAAATAGACCAGGATAACGATGACGGTTTGATGAAGAATATAGAAAGGATACACGGCCTGGTTGATATATCCCAGGGCGGGGCTCTTCCGGTTCAGGTATTTTTTGCCATATCCGAGTGCGGCGAATACCCAGCTCCAGGCTACCACCGGCCTCAATGGGAGTGTCAAATATCCAAAGGTATGCTGGCTAAAAGCCACATAAATCAGGAAGATCATCAACAGGAAGGCGGCCGTCATGGAATACCGCCGGTTGCGTTCCAAACTGTCCAGGAGTGCAGGCTGCAATATGGCAATGAATCCGATCAGGACGAAGAACATCCAGTAAACAACGTAGCACCAGTCATGAGCGAAGTCATTGGTCTCTTCGGGGAAACGGAGGATAAGGGCGCAAAAGCAAACCACCGAAGGGATCGCCAGCAGGAAAACGCGCTGCCCCCGGGCAAACCAGCCCAACGCCCGCACGAATCCCCGGCCCTTTTCGGAGGTGCTCCAGGTGAAGAAGGGCGCAAGTACCAGGTCGTATACAAAAAGATAAAAGATGAACCAAAGGTGGTGCCAGCTGAAGCTGCCGGCGGGGTAGGGGATGAACTTGAATACCGAGGGGTAAAAATCCCAGTAGCTCCCGTGGAAGCCCTGGGTCAGGCGCTCGGCGTAAATCTGCGGAGGCACGATGACGAGCATTCCGAACAGCAGCGGTACGAAGAGGCGACGCAGGCGAAGCGAAATGAAGGATCCCGTGGTCCTGCGCTTTACCATAAAAAAGGACACCGTGCCCGAAATGAAAAACAGCAAGGGCATACGGAAAGTGTGGAGGGTCAGCGTGAAGACGGTCAGCAGGTCGCTGCGGCTTGAGTCCTTGAGGTGCCAGCCCCATTCATTGTAGGCCATGGCGCTGTGAAAGAACAGGACGCCCATGATGGAGGCGATCCTGAGCCAGTCCAGATAAGCTACGCGGGTGGTGTTGGTTTGCATGTGTTTGAATTTTACACAAACCTACCCGCCAGTGCTGCGTTCAGGGGTTTCGTTTGACCATCCGCACGGAAGCGGTGACGAACTGCTCAGAGCACCCGGAACAAGAATGCCGCCAGGGCGCCCCCCACCAGGGGCCCGAATAGGGGAATGGGTGCATAGCTCCACTGCGACGAGCCCTTTCCGGGAATCGGCAAAATCGAATGCATGAGTCGCGGCGCGAGGTCCCGCGCGGGATTGATGGCATAGCCCGTGGTGCCGCCGAGGGAGAGGCCGATCCCCCAAACGACGAAGGCGATAGGCAGCGCGCCCACGGAGCCGAGGCCGATGTGCGTGGAGGCGATCATGTGGTTGCCCGGAGGGAGGATGATGCCGTCGGTGATGTACAGGGCGGCGATGATGAGGACGAAGGTGGCGCCTGCCTCGTTGATGAAGTTGAGGATAGGGTTCCGGATGGCCGGAATGGTGGAGAATACGGCCAGTTGCAGGACGGGGTCGGGGGTGCGATCGAAGTGGTCCTTGTGCGTCAGCCAGACGAAGAAAGCCCCGATGAAGGCCCCCAGGAACTGGGCCGCGACATAGGTGGGTACGAGGCTCCAGGGGAATTTGCCGGCAATGGCCAGGGAGACGCTCACGGCCGGATTCAGGTGGGCCCCGCTGTAAGGCGCGGAGACGAGGACGCCTACATAGACGGCCATGGCCCAGCCCGTGGTGATGACGATCCAGCCACTGCCAAAACCCTTAGTGTCCTTCAGGACGACGTTGGCCACGACGGCGTCGCCCAGGAAAACGAGCAGGGCGGTGCCCAGGAGTTCTGCGATGAATGGGGTCATATGGTGGTTAGTGTTTGGTCCAGGAAAGTAAGGCATTCACGGCGTTTCGCCACCCGTCCGAGGGGATCGGCGCGCCTGGGGTGAAGATCCGTTCGGATTTCCAGAAGTGCGCGATTTCTTCGGTATCCTTCCAATAGCCCACGGCCAGCCCTGCCAGGTAAGCAGCGCCCAGCGCGGTGGTTTCGGTGATGGTAGGGCGGACGACGCGCGTTTGCAGGACGTCGGCCTGGAATTGCATGAGCAGGTCGTTGGCGGTGGCGCCGCCGTCCACGCGCAATTCGCTGATAGGGGTCCCCGCGGCGGACTGCATGACGCCAAGTACGTCGGCGGTTTGGAAGGCGATGGATTCCAGGGCGGCACGGGCGATGTGCGCGGCTTTAGTGCCTCGCGTCATGCCCACGATCATCCCCGTGGCGTAGGGATTCCAATAAGGAGTCCCCAGGCCCGTGAAGGCGGGGACGAAGTAAACGCCTTCGGTGCTGTCCACCTGGCGCGCCAGGGCCTCCACCTCGGCTGAGGATCGGATGATGCCCAGGCCGTCCCTCAGCCACTGCACAACGGCGCCCGCGATGAAGATGCTGCCTTCGAAGGCATAGTCGACCTTGCCGCCTACCTTCCAGGCTACCGTGGTGAGGACCTTGTCCTTGGAGAGGAGGGCCTTTTCACCGATGTTCATCAACATGAAGCAACCCGTTCCGTACGTATTCTTGACCATGCCGGGCTTCAGGCACATTTGCCCGAACAGCGCGGCCTGTTGGTCACCGGCCATGCCAGCGATGGGTATTGCCGCGCCAAAGCGCGTCGTCTCACCGTAGACCTCGCTTGAGGCTTTTACATCGGGTAACATACTCCGGGGAACGCCGAAGATTTCCAGGAGTTCCTCATCCCAATCGAGCGTATTGATGTTGAACAGCATCGTCCTGGAGGCATTGGTCATATCCGTGACGTGGATACCTCCGGTGAGGTTCCAGACCAGCCACGTGTCTACCGTTCCGAAGGCGAGCTGGCCCGCCCGGGCGCGCTCTTTCGCGCCGGGAACGTTGTCGAGTATCCATTGGACTTTCGTAGCTGAAAAATAGGCGTCGATGACGAGGCCGGTCTTGGCGCGGATCATTTCTTCCCGGGGAGCCATGGCGCGGCAGACATCCGCCGTTCTCCGGTCCTGCCAGACGATGGCAGGATAAACGGGATGGCCCGTGGCCCTGTCCCAGACCAGGGTGGTTTCGCGCTGGTTGGTGATGCCGATGGCGGCAATGGTGGCACCCTTTACTTTCGCAATGGCCTCGGCGGCCACGCCCGCCTGCGTGGACCAGATCTCGTTGGGGTCGTGCTCCACCCACCCGGACTGGGGGAAGTGCTGGGTGAATTCTTTTTGGGCGACCGAAACGATGTTGCCGCCCCGATCGAAGACGATGGCGCGGGAGCTCGTAGTGCCCTGGTCGAGGGCTAAAATATATTTTTCACTCATAGCAAGTATCCTTTGGCCAATGCCGTAAATGCTTCGAGTTGTTCGGTTTCCCAACGGCCGTCCCTTCCCAGTTCGCCGGCCATCAGGGCGGCCACGGGGCCAACCATCTCGATGCTGGCCCTGGCGTCGAGGAACAGGGCGCGGATCCTGCGGGCCAACACGTCCTCTACCGTCAGGGCTCCTTCCTGTCGCACCGCCCAAATGACTTGCGCTCCGGTGAAAGGGAGGCGGGGGTTGAGGGGCTTTGCCCAGGAGGGGTTTTCGGCGGCCAGGGCCTCGATCAGGGGGCCGTCGGTGCCGTAGAGGGCGAGGTAGCCGGGGAGGGCGTCGCCAGGGGGCGTCGCGGCGGGCGGGGCCGCCACTGCCGGGGACCCGTGGATCGGCAGCGACGCCGTCACGCATCGACGCGGTTCCAGCCCGGCAACCTTGATAACCGCGTCGACGGTATCCTGCGCCATCCGGCGGTAGGTCGTCCACTTCCCGCCCGTGATCGTCACGAGACCGGAAGGAGACCGTATGATTTTATGGCTGCGCGATATTTCCTTGGTGGAGGTGTCGCCGTTGCGGGGAGCGGCCAAAGGGCGGAGTCCGGCAAATACGGAAAGAACGTCGGAGGCAACGGGCGTCTTTTCAAGGTACTGGCCCGCCGTGCGCAATATGAAAGATACCTCAGAGGCGAGCGCCCGCGGCTCTGCGCTGTGGCTGTCCAGAGGCGTATCGGTGGTGCCCACGAGGAGCTTTCCTTCCCAGGGGACGCCGAAGAGGACCCTTCCGTCTTCGGTCTTGGGGATCATCATGGCGTCGCTGCCGCCCAAAAAGGAAGCGGGCATCACGAGGTGGACGCCCTGGCTGGGGCGGACCTGCGGCGGCTCCGCGGGGTTGTCCATATGCAGGATTTCGTCGACGAAGACGCCCGTGGCGTTGACGACTGCCCTGGCGGCGATGGAATACGATCGCCCGGTCTGATGGTCCGTCGCCACGGCCCCGTTGACGCGGCCGTGCTGGTCCTTGAGGAGACTATCCACGCCGAAGTGGTTCAGGACCACGGCGCCTTGTTCGACGGCGGTCTGGGCCAGGTTGATGGCCAGGCGCGCGTCGTCGAACTGTCCGTCGAGGTAGACCACCCCGCCGCGAAGGCCATCGCGGCGAATACCGGGCAGGCGGCGGATGACCTCTTCACGCGAAAGGGGACGCGAAGGTCCGAAGCTGGCCCTCCCCGAAAGCAGGTCATAGACCATCAGGCCCAGGGTGTACCAGAGCCGGGACCGGCGTGAATAGGTGGGAATGATGAAGTGCTCTTTTCGGACGAGATGCGGGGCATTTTTGAACAATAACCCGCGCTCGTACAGCGCTTCGCGGACCAGGCCAATGTCGCCTTCCTGCAGGTATCGCACGCCTCCGTGCACCAGCTTGGTAGAGCGGCTTGAAGTGCCCTTGGCGAAGTCGTCGCGTTCTGCCAGGAGGGTCCGGTATCCCCTGGAGGCGCTGTCCAGGGCCACGCCCAACCCGGTGGCTCCGCCCCCTATGACCATGACGTCCCAGGTGGTATCCAGTTGGTTGAGCATGTCGGAACGATCCATGGCCTGGAATTTAGTATATTTAATCGTATGAAAATACTCCTAATCGCGCTCGCCGCCATTGGGGCGCTGCAAATCAAGGGTGATCAACTGGCGGGTATGATCAAGGCCCAGGACTATGCTTTCTCGGCCCAGACCGCCCTGCCTCTCGGAGGAAGGACGAAAAACCTCACCCTGGGTTATTACGATCTGAAAATTTCCAAAGACACCATCGTCGCCGACCTGCCCTATTACGGCAGGGCCTATGTCGCGCCTCCGCCCAGCGGAGGGGGCGGCATCCAGTTCACTTCCACTAAGTTCACCTATACGGCGACGGCGGGGAAAAAGGGCGGATGGAATATCGCCATCAAGTTCAGCGATGGAGGGGACGTCACGCAAATGTATATGAGCATCAGCACGGATGGGTACGCCAACCTGCAGGTAACTTCCATCAATCGCCAGGCCATTGGGTTTAATGGGATCATCCTCCAAAGGAAACACCGGTGAAAGAACCGGAAGAGCGCCTACAGTTCCAGGTCGACCGCCTTGCCTTCTTCAGCGACGCGGTCATCGCCATCGCCATCACGCTGCTCATATTGGAAGTCAAGATCACTCCCTTGGGCGTCAAAACGACCTGGAGCGATTTACCTCAGCATTTCAGCCATCAAACGGGCATGTCCCTGCTGGGGATGCTCATTTGTTTCCTGTCCATCGGGAACCTCTGGCTCCGGCATCACGAACTGTACCGTTACGTGCATAATTACAATAACCGGCTGGTCAAGATCAACCTGTATTTCCTGCTGACCATAATGGTGCTGCCCCTGTCGATTTCCTTCGGCCTGGACACAAACAATCCGCCTTTCCTGGCACAGGGGGTCTTCTTCCTGAACCTCGCGTTTTGCTACCTGAGCTATTATTGGATGCTTCGTATGACGCTGAAGTACAAGTTCGCGGATCCCCCCTATAGCCGCAAGATGAAGTGGCAGGGACTGTTTCCGGGCCTGGTATTCCTGGCCGCGGCCATCGTGGCGCTCCTGGGATTGTACCGGGCGCTGTGGGCGTTCCCGGTTATAGCCCTGATCGCCGCCATCCAGCAGCGGCGCAAGCGGAAGCGGCATGTTTGAATATTGCAATCTTTGGTTTGAATTCGACAACCTGAGGCTCCGAAAAGGTTTCTACATTTGCGGCATGAGTAACACCTTCACCATCGGCGGGGACCTGACCGTCCATCGTATGGGCTACGGCGCCATGCGCATCACCGGGGATGGCATTTGGGGCCCCCCGAAAGATCACGATCAAGCCATACGCGTCCTGCAAAGGGCGGCGGAGCTGGGGGTCGATTTCATCGATACCGCGGACAGCTACGGACCCAAGGTTTCCGAATCCCTGATCGCGGAAGCTTTGTATCCGTATAGCGAGGGTCTGGTCATTGCTACCAAAGGCGGCCTGACGCGACCAGGTCCCAGTCAATGGCACCAGGACGGGAGCGCCAAACACCTGCGCGAAGCCCTTGAGGGGAGCCTGGACCGTTTGAAGGTGGACCAGATCGATCTGTATCAACTCCACCGTATCGACGCCAAGGTGCCTTTCGAGGAAACCATGTCCTTCCTGCAGGATGCCCAGGAAAACGGCTTTATCCGGCACGTGGGCTTATCCGAGGTGAGCGTAGCCGAGATACAGGCCGCCGAAAAATACGTGAAGATCGTCTCCGTCCAGAATAAATACAGCGTGGATTACCGCCACTGGGAAGCCGAATTGAAATATACCGCCGCCCATGGAATCGCTTTCATTCCCTGGTACCCCCTGAATGCCGGTAATGTGGAGGCCATACATGTCTTGAAAGAAGTTGCCAAGGAATTGGAAGCCAGCCCCAACCAGGTGGCTTTGGCGTGGCTGTACCACCATTCGCCCAATATCTTATTGATACCCGGTACCTCGAAGGTGGCGCACCTCGAAGAGAACCTGGGCGCCGTACATTTGAAACTGAATGCCAACCAGTTGGAGCGCCTCAACGCCCTCAGTGCCGTGAAAAAATGATGAGTGGTAGACAGACTTGTCTGAATACCTATTACCTTTGCTCCATCATGCATGCGGAACCCTCAGTACGGGATCAGATTCTAGCGACTGCCAGCCGACTTTTTTTGAGCCAGGGATATAACCAGACCGGGATCAATCAAATCATCGAGGAAGCGGGTATCGCCAAGGCGAGCCTTTATTACAACTTCCCCTCCAAGGAAGACCTCGGGGTTGCCTATTTGAAGGAGCGATCCGAAATCTGGTTCCGGGGCCTCAAGGCCTTCGATGATCCCAGGAAGGAGTTGATTTGGGTATTCGAATACCGCGCGCGGTTCATGGAGGAAAACAATTTTGCGGGATGTAGTTCCACGCGTATCCTCAATGAAATGCCGCAAAGGGGCACCAAGCTCCACCGGCAGGCGGTAGCCAATAAGGAAAGACAACGAAAGTATTTTCAGGATTTAGTAGAAAGGATCGAGAGTATACCAGAGATTAAAAAGAAAGACGTAACCAGTACCGTTTTCCTGCTTTTCGACGGGGCAACCTTACAATGCCAGATCTATCAGGAGCTCTGGCCTGTTGAAGAAGCGCGCCGGGCGGTGATCGATGTGCTTGCCCAATTTTAATTACATTCTATGTGGATCGTTAGATTGGCCCTCAGAAGGCCATACTCCGTAGGGGTCATGGCCCTTTTTATCCTAATCATGGGGATTTTGTCCATCAAATCCATGAACGTGGACATCTTCCCGGTGATCGATATCCCCGTGGTGAGCGAGGTTTGGAGCTATCCCGGCCTTTCGGCCGCCGATATGGAAAGGCGCGTGGTGCTGATTTCCGAGCGCGGGATTTCCACTTCGGTGAACGGCGTGGAACGGATCGAGTCCGTATCCCAGCCGGGTATAGGAATCCTAAGGATTTATTTCCAAAAGGGGACCGATATCGGCGCCGCCATCGCACAGATGTCGGCCACCGCGGGGACGACCCTGCGCATCCTGCCCCCGGGCATGACGCCGCCCACCATCCTACAGTTCAATGCCTCCAACCTCCCCGTGGCCCAGTTGACCATGAAGAGCAAGAACCTTCCCGAGGATAAGATATTCGACTACGGCCTGAACTTCATCCGCATCCGCCTGTTCACGATCCCCGGCCTGGCGACGCCCGCGCCCTTCGGCGGGAAGCAACGGGAGATCGTGGTGGACGTGGATCCCCGCGCCGCCAATGCCAAAGGCCTGTCCTCCCTGGATGTGGTGAACGCCCTGCAAACCTCCAACATCATCGTCCCCGCGGGCACGGCGCGCATGGGCACGCGCGAATACAACATTACGATGAATTCCAGCCCTGACCTGGTGAGCCAGTTCAGCGACATCCCGGTGAAGACCGTCAACGGGGAAGTCGTGCGCATGGGTGAAGTGTCCCGCGTCTACGACGGGTTTGCCGACCAGGAAAACGTGGTGCGCGTGGACCGGCGGCGCGCGGCTTACCTGACGATTTTAAAGAAAGCGGATGCCTCGACGCTGATGGTCGTCGAGGCCGCAAAAAAGTTGATTCCACAAATCCAGGAAACGGCGCCCCAGGGTCTGGAACTGAGCGTGGACTTCGACCAGTCGGTGTTCGTCCAGGACGCCATAACGAGCGTGCTGCACGAAGCGGTCGCCGCGTCCATCCTGGTGTCCCTGATGATCCTGTTTTTCCTGGGGAACTGGCGGAGCGTGATCGTGGTGTGTACCTCCATCCCCTTGTCCATCCTGGTGGCGATCATCGTCCTGAAGCTGACGGGGAACACCCTCAACATCATGACCCTGGGCGGCCTTTCGCTGGCCGTGGGCATGCTGGTGGACGACGCCACGGTGGAGGTGGAAAACATCGAGCGCAACCGTCATCTCGGGCGGCCATTGACCATCGCCATTCTTACGGGGGCCCAGGAAATTGCGGTGCCCGCGCTGATGGCGACCCTCGCCATTTGTATCGTATTCTTCCCCGTGGTATTGCTCACGGGTCCTTCGCAATATTTATTCACGCCCATGGCCTTGTCGGTGGTGGTATCGATGATGGCTTCCTATTTGTTGTCGCGGACGTTGGTACC
>CAZJDB010000166.1:0-6710 GCA_964544695.1 uncultured Chitinophagaceae bacterium | reverse complement strand
CGGCTGTTGCGCACATACAGGTTACCGATGTCGGCGGGCTGGTCGCGGTTGGCACGCTCGACCTGGGTAATGACATAGTATTGCTCCCCCTTCATGATGAAGTACGCGAGGCGTCCCCCCGCATAGGCCGATTGGACGGCGCTCAGGACGTCGGTAGCCGAGAGGCCCAGGTCCTTTTCTTTGATTCGGTCGATGGAAAGCTGTACTTCGGGCTTGTCGAATTTCAGGTTGACGTCTACGCCGGAAAAGGTCTTATCCTCCCGGGCTGCGGCCAGGAAGCGGGGGATGGCTTCGCGGAGCTTGCTTTGGTCGAGGTTCTGGAGGACGAACTGGACGGGTAGGCCCGTTCGCGCACTCGAGCCCACGGCGATCGTTTGTTCCTGGATGACGAAGATGCGCGCGTCGTTGAAATGTGTCGCCATGCGCGCAACGTCGGTGGCGATGTCGTTTTGGGTCCGGGCCCGAAGGCGGGGATCGATGAGGCCTAATTTACCCGTAGCGGTGTTGACCTCCCCCGCGCCGCTGAAGCCGGGCTCGGCGAAGTATGCGAAGTCGAGTTCGGGGATGGAGTCGTGAAACTCGTTGGTTACGCGGTCCCCGAGTTCCAGCATGCTATTGTAGCTTGTTCCCTCGGAGCCCACCAGGGTATAGCGGATCGTGCTGCGGTCCTCCAGGGGGGCGATCTCGCTTTGCAGGTGCGTGCCCGCGAACCAGATCAGGAAACCACAAGCCAGGATGATGACAAAGGCCAGCCAGCGGACCTGCATGAAAGAAGTGAGGAGTCGCCGGTAGCCGTTTTCCATCCCCTTGAAGAAAGGCTCGGTGCGCTCGTAGAATTTACCGTGGCCCATGTTCTTCCGCGTGAGGTAGACGTTCAGCACGGGCGTAATGGTCAGGGACACGAAAGCGGAGATGAGGACCGCGGCTGCGACCACGACCCCGAATTCGCGGAAGAGGCTGCCCACGAAACCCGACAGGAAAATGACGGGAAGGAAGACGATGGCCAGGGTGATGGACGTGGAAATGACCGCGAAAAATATTTCTTTACTTCCCTCGAGGGCGGCCCGGCGAATGGGCATCCCTTCCTCTAATTTTCGGAAAATGTTTTCGGTCACGACGATCCCGTCGTCCACCACGAGCCCCGTGGCGAGCACGATCCCCAGCAGGGTCAGGATGTTGATCGTGAAGCCCGCGATGTACATGATGAAGAAGGTCGCGATCAGCGAGATGGGGATGTCGATCAGGGGCCTGAGGGCGATCAGCCAGTTCCGGAAAAAGAAAAAGATGACGAGCACGACCAGCCCGAAGGCGATGGCCAGCGTTTCCTTCACCTCGGCCAGGGAATGTTTGATGATGAGGGTATTGTCCGTGAGGAGACGAAGCTGAATGTCCTGACGACCCGCATTTTCTTCAAGGGCCGCGATGCGCTTTTTGAACTCATCCGCGATGGCGATGATGTTGGCGCCCGGCTGGGGGGTCACGACCAGGCCGATGCCGTAGCCCCCGTTGAGCTTCCAGGTTTGTTCCTCTACCTGGGGTCCCAGCTCCACGCGGGCCACGTCCCTGAGGCGGATGATGCCCGTGCTGTCCTGGCGCACGATGACGTTGCGGAACTGATCCTCGGTGGTGAGGCGGACGAGGCTGCGGATGATGACCTCGGTATTGTTCCCGTAGATCTTCCCGGGGGGCAGGTCCGAGTTTTCGTTGGTGATGGACGTATTGATGTCGGTAAAGGATATATTATAGGCGCGCATCTTGGCGGGGTCCAGCCAGATGCGCATGGCATAGGTTTTGTCCCCGAAGATGTACACGCTGCTCACGTCGTTGATGGTCTGGAGGCTTTGTTGCAACACGTTTTCGGCGTAGTTGCTGAGCTCCATGATGCCCTTGGTGCGGCTTTGGATCGAGAGCAGCAAGATGTAATCGCTGTTGGCGTCGGCCTTGCTGACGACGGGAGGTGCGTCTATATCGGCTGGCAGGTTGTGCGCGGCCTGGCTAACCTTGTCGCGGATGTCGCTCGCGGCCGCCTCCAGGTTCACCCCCAGGTTGAATTCGATGGTGATGTTGCTCGAGTTCAGGGCGCTCGACGATGAAATCGTTTTGATGCCCGGCACCCCGGAAATCTGCTTTTCCAAAGGTTCGGTCACCTCGTTTTCGATGACGTCGGGATTGGCTCCCGTATACGACGTGGAAACGGTGATGACGGGAGGATCGATGTTGGGATAATCGCGCACGGCGAGGAAGGTGTAACCCACCACGCCGAACAGGACGATCATGATGTTCATGACCGTCGCCAGCACGGGACGTCTCAGGGAAAGCTCCGATATATTCATTGGGTAAAGGCCTCCAGGCTGGTGACGGTATCGATCCTGACCGGACCATTTACGCGGGTGAAGAGGAGCCCACTGACGACCACGCTGTCCCCGGGATTCAGGCCGCTCGTGATCTCCACGAGATTAGTTTGGCGAATGCCGGTGCTGACCGCCGTATAAACGGCTTTGCCGTTTTTGACCACCACAACATCGTTGTTCCGGTCATCGGGGATCAGGGCGCTGGTGGGGATCATGATCGCCTTCCTGCCTTCCCCTTCATCCACGTATACTTTCGCGAAGGACCCGATGTTGGCGCGGCTGCCCACCAGGATGGCCCTGGCCGTGAGGTTCCGCGTCTGCACGTTCACCTGTGGCTCGATAGCGATGATAACGGCCTTCTCTTTCACGGGGACGATCCCATCGGTGACCACGGTCACGACAGAGCCCCGCTTAATAATGCTGCTATAGGCGTCGGGGATGGTGAAGTCGATCCGGAGGCTATCCGTTTGCTGCAGCGTAGCGATGACATTAGATGGAGAAAGATAAGCGCCCAGGCTAACCTGCCTCAGGCCCAGCACGCCCCTGAAGGGCGCGCGCACGATGGTCTTTTCGATCAGGGCCTGGTAGTAATCCAGGTCGTTGCGCAGGCCGACCACCTGGCCCGCGGCGGTATCGTAATTACTTTGGTTGATGCCGTTGATGGCCAGGAGCTTCGACAAGCGGTCCTGCGTCTGCACGGCCAGTTCCAGGGAGGCCTTCGTCTTGGCCAGCTGGGCCAGCAGGTCCGAATCGTTGATGCGCGCGATGATGGTACCCTGGTCGATCAGCTTGCCCTCGGGGACGTTCAGGTAGATTAGGCGTCCTGACGTTTCGGGCTGAAGGGCCACCGACTGGTTGGCCACGACGGTGCCGCTGGCTTCGATGAGGCTGGAAACGGGTTGGGTTTTGGCAACGATGACGCCGACTTCCGGGGCTTTATCATTGTTTTTTGGCGACTGCGGGGGGTCGCAGGCGGTGAGTAGCAGGTATAAAACAGATAGCTTGGATAAGGCTTGCATCCCGGAGGAATTTTTTGCAATCAACGGCGGAATGCGCAGCTTATCCTATGGTAACTAGATAACTGGCGCTACGAGGGGATGCACGGTCTCGGCCGCCGCCACCGCCGCGATGATTTCCCTAGGCCACCACGCGTAACAATTTCTTAATAGCGCCCGCCTGGCGGATCAATTCGTTTCGGTCGGGGCCCAGGAGATTGATGTGCCCCATCTTGCGCCCGGGCTTGGTGATCCGCTTCCCGTAGAGGTGGACGAAGGCATTCCCCATCTTCAGTACGTCATCGAGACCCTCGTAGCGCGCGGGGCCTTCGGAGCCCGGGGCCCCCACCACGTTCAGGAGCACCGAGGTCTGGATGATCGCCGTATTGCCCAGGGGATAACCCAGCAGGAGCCTCCACAACATATCGAATTGGGAACACCAGTTCCCCTCGATCGTATGGTGCCCGCTGTTGTGGACACGGGGTGCCGTTTCATTGACGAGGATGTCCCCTTTGGCGTCCAGGAACAGCTCCACCGCGAAGATCCCCGGGGAGGCGAGCCCCTTGACGACCATCATGGCAATGGCCTCGGCTTTCCAGAGCGTTTCTCTTGCAATATCGGCAGGGCACAATTGGTAGTCCAGGAGGTTCAGGTCGGGATAAAACACCATTTCGGTGGGGGGATAGATGGCGTGGTCGGCGCGGCCGTTGGTGGCGATGATGACGCTCAATTCTTTTTTAATAGGGACCAGCTTTTCCACCACCGATGGGGCATCGAAACCTTTGCCCAGGTCTTGTTTGTCCCGGAGGACCTGTACACCCCGGCCGTCGTAGCCCCCTTCGCCCAGCTTTTGCACCGCGGGGAGCTCGCAATCTGCCAGCGCCGCTTTCCCCTCGACCAAGACGAAGGGCGATGTGGGGATACCCTTTTCTTTATAAAAATTTTTCTGTAGAATCTTGTTTTTGATCGTGCGTAAGGCGTCGGGTTTGGGGTAGACCTTTACCCCTTCGGCTTCGAGGCGTTCCAGGGCCTCTACGTTGACGCTTTCGATTTCGATCGTCAGGGCGTCCACCTGTTTTCCGAAGCGGTAGACCGCCTCGAAGTCGCGGATGTCACCCTGCACGAAGTGGTGGCAAAGGCTGGCCGCGGGGCATTCGGGGTCATTTTCCAGGACGTAGGTGATGACGGGATAGTTGGCCGCCGCCTGAAGCAGCATCCTGCCCAATTGACCCCCGCCGAGGATGCCCACTTTTTGCAACATAGCGTTTTTTTTTCGGCCGTGAAGATAGTACCTTTATGTCGGTAAATGCTCCCTGACTATCCTCATAAGCAATTCGGAGACAAACGATTTGTCTACTGTCTTTTGATGGAGGCGCTGGCGATGGATGCGCTGCCCTAAGGCCTTCGCTTTCCTTCCCACATTCCATCATCTCAAAATCAATTTATGCAAACTGCCGCCAAGGCTGCCCCCGCAGGGGTAGATTTTCTCCCATTACAAGGCACCGATTACGTCGAATTTTACGTGGGCAACGCCAAACAGGCCGCCCATTTCTATAGGACCGCATTCGGCTTCCAGCCCCTGGCCTATGCCGGCCCCGAAACGGGCGTCCGGGACAGGGCCAGCTACGCCGTCCGCCAGCACAAGCTCACCTTCGTATTCACCACGCCATTGAGCGGTCTCGGCCCGATCGCCGAGCACGTTGCCCTGCACGGCGACGGGGTGCGCACGATTGCCTTGCGCGTGGACGACGCTCATTCCGCCTGGACCGAAACGACGCACCGCGGAGGTCGCTCGTACATGCAGCCCACGCGCCTCCACGACGCTCATGGTGAAGTCGTCCTATCGGGTATCCATACCTACGGAGACACCGTCCACCTCTTCGTAGAGCGTGGCGCGTATTCGGGCGCTTTCTTGCCGGGTTATGCAGCCTGGGACACGCCCTATTTCAAGTCGCGCTCCACGGGCCTCCTGTATGTGGACCACTGCGTGGGCAACGTGGGCTGGAACCAGATGAACGTGTGGGTCAAGTTCTACGAGGACGTAATGGGCTTTCGCAACATCCTGACCTTCGACGACGAAGACATTTCCACCGAATATTCCGCGCTGATGAGCAAGGTCATGAGTAACGGGAACGGCTATGTCAAGTTCCCCATCAACGAACCCGCCGAGGGGAAAAAGAAATCGCAGGTCGAAGAATACCTGGAATTCTACCGGGGCGAAGGCGTCCAGCACGTAGCCCTGGCCACGGCCGACATCGTGGCCACGGTCTCCGATCTGCGCAGCCGGGGCGTCGAGTTCCTGAAGGTGCCACCTTCCTATTATGAGGACTTGTTGTCGCGCGTCGGCACCATCGACGAGTCCATCGAGCCCCTCCGCGAATTGGGCATCCTCGTGGATCGCGACGAGGAAGGGTATCTCTTACAGATATTCTCCAAGCCGGTCGAGGACAGGCCTACGCTGTTTTTTGAAATCATTCAAAGAAAGGGAGCGAAGAGTTTTGGAAAGGGTAATTTCAAGGCGCTCTTCGAGGCCATCGAGCGGGAGCAGGAGCTGCGCGGGAACCTCTGACGGAGGCGACTTGCGGTGCGGCGGCGCCGCCGTCGCAGCCCGGGCAGCCGAAAATACCTAGAAGTAAGTATTGACATTGGGAGGGCGGGGGCGCTAGCTTTACGTATGCGTTACCTATACCTCTCCCTCGCCCTGATGTTGGGTCTTTCGGCCTGCTCCCCAAAGGAAATTGCTTACGGAATCAAATTGTCCATCGAGGACGCAAACGATCCGGAGACCGGGAATTCCTCCTATACCACGGCGGACATTTTGAGAAACAACGTTGCCATGTTCCTGGATTATATGTTTGATTGCGGTGGGGATGACAACGTGCCTCAATTCTTTCAGGGCGAGTTCCCGGGAGGCAGTCATAAAGACGAAGCCCAAAAAGGATGGATGCTGGGCGGCGACCTGGAGTTGGTAGGAAAGGGATACAGCGTCGGGGGCGCCAAGGTTAAAATGACCTATCTGGAACTACCAGTCACGGCCATGTACCAATACCCCCTGGGACCCGGAGGCCTTCAAGGAGGCCTGGGGCCCTACGTAGCCTATGGCATAGGCGGAAAATCAGGTGGAGAGCCCACCTTCGGGGACGGCGCGAACGACGGCGGCTTCAAGCGTTTCGACGCGGGAGCGGCTTTCCGGGTGGGATATGCGCTGAATATGGGATTGAGCTTACACCTGGGGTATGACCTGGGGTTGGTGGGCATCGTTTATCCCGGGCAGGACTATAACGCCAAGAACCGGGCCTGGTCCCTCAGCCTGGGCTACAACTTTTTTCCTTTACTACACAGAAAGAATTAGGCTTTGGTTTCG
>CAZJDB010000165.1:0-14810 GCA_964544695.1 uncultured Chitinophagaceae bacterium | reverse complement strand
CGCCACGCGCTACGAATGTCTTTTTCTCGTCGCCGTCGCGGGGATCATTCTCTTATTTCAACGCCATATCCTGGTGGCCTTTGCCCTGGGCGTTGCCGCCCTATTGCCCGTCGTGGCTTTCGGGTTGTATTCGATGCACATGGGCAGCTACTTCCTACCAAACTCGATCCTCCTAAAATCAGGAACCGGCGACGGAATCAAAGCTTTTATCTCCAGCATATTCGTGGACAAGCTCACGCTGTCCAAACAGGGCATCACGGGTATCGCCACGCAACGCCTCCTGCTGATCCTGCCCCTCGTCTATCTTGCCTTCCGGAAGGTGCTCGAACCGCGCTATCGGTATTTTCTGTTGATCCTCACCGGCGGCGTACTGCTTCATCTTTGTCTCGCCTCCACGGGCTGGTTTTATCGCTATGAGGCTTATCTCGTTCTCAACGCATGCATGATCACGGGCATCTGCTTCGCGAAATACGGCGCCTCGGTGTTGCGGTTGCGCCCCCTTGCACGTTTGTTTTTTATTTTTACGGCGCTATACCTGGTGTTGCCTTTGGGGTTGCGCAGCAGCGCGGCCTTTTCCAAGGCACCCCGGGCCTGCCTGAATATCTTTGAGCAGCAATACCAGATGGGCCTTTTCCTGCATCGTTACCAGGACACCGCAGCCGTTGCGGCCAACGATATCGGGGCCATCAGTTATTTGAGCAACATCCACACCCTTGACCTGTGGGGCCTGGGCAATATTTCGGTGGCCCGCAGCAAAAGGGGCCACTACTGGACGCCTTCCTTCCTCGATTCCCTGAGCCGTGCTTCGCATGTGCGGGTCGCCATTGTGTACGACAGTTGGTTCGATACCGCCCTGCTGCATCGCTGGACGCGCGTGGGCACCTGGACCATTCCCGACAACGTCATTTGCGGGGATGAAACCGTATCCTGGTATACCCTCGACCCCGCCTATGCCGATACCCTCCGGGGCCAGCTACAGGAATACGGGTCCGCCCTACCCAGGGAGGTCAAAATTTCGTATCCACGATGAAGGCAGCCACGAACACGTCTGCTCCCCGGGGGGCGCATATCAGCAGCCTGGACGGGGTCCGCGGCATCGCCATCCTCATGGTCGTCGTCTTCCATGCGCGTTTGGCCAATTACGGCTGGCTGGGCGTTCAATTGTTTTTCGTCCTGAGCGGTTTCCTCATCACAGGGATATTATGGAAAGAAAGGGTCAGTGCAAACACCCTTGGTTTCAAATTCAAAAAATTCTGGACGCGCCGCGCGCTGCGCATCTTCCCGCTGTACTTCGGCTACCTGTTGGCCCTGGGGGTAGTGTATGTGCTATTTCATTTTCCGCCGTACTACCTGAAGTTCATTCCCTACCTACTTACGTATACCTTCAATTATACGCGGACCCTGCCCCTCTGGCAGGATAACCCGCTGTTCACCCAACTGTGGTCCCTTTGCGTGGAGGAACAGTTCTATATCGTGTTCCCTTTTATCATCTTTCTATGCCCGCCCCGCTTCACCAAAATTTTCATGCTTTCGGTGATCGTGTTGGCGCCCTTCATCCGCCTGGCCCTCACGCGGCACTATCTCGGGGAAGGCGTTTCCGCCTTGACCGCCGGCGACGCGACGTGCCGTAATACGCTCAGCCACATGGATGCCTTCTTCCTGGGAGGCCTCATCCCCGTCTTCCGCCTGGGCGAGCGCGTCCGTCGGCCGACCGCCTGGTTCTTCGCTTTCCTGGCGGTCGCGTTGGGCGCCGGCCTGGCCAACTTCCTGGCGAGCCCCCGCCAGTTTTCTTATTTCTTTGAACTGGGCTATCCCCAGTTTTCCATCCGCAACGCCTTCGAGATGTGGGGCTACACCTGCGCCGACGCATTGTTCGCCGCCTTCATCCTCCTGGTGATCTCGCGCCCCGCCGCGCGCCTGCCCCGCGTGCTCTCCGCGCCCTGGCTCGTGAGAATCGGCCAGGTCTCCTACGGGATGTACGTCTTCAACCTGGCGGTATGGATGTACTTTTTCGATCGCTTACGCGTAGGTGGTGAGCAGCCGATTTGGTTTTTGATGCTTTTATTCATTCCATATTTGCTGATTGTATACGGCCTCGCCGAATTGAGTTACCGCTTCTACGAAGTTCGTTTCATCCGCCTCAAGGATCGTTTTTTCCGGTCGCCGACGGGGCCGGGGGGCGTTGGCGTAGGCCCTTCCTCAAACGGGCCGAAGCCGACGCCCCCCGGCCCCGCCGAAGCCAGCCAACTAAAAAACCAAGCATGAAGGCGTGGATAGAAAAAGGCCTGAACCTAAAAGCCCTAGAAAAGAGCCGCCTCCATTGGGTCGACTACCTAAAAGGAATAGCCATCATCCTGGTAGTATACAGGCACATCCTCATCGGCATGAGCCGAAGCAACGACTTCGAGATCCCCCGCTACCTCTGGAACGCCAACGAAATCTTCTTCAGCTTCCGCATGCCCCTGTTCTTCATCCTCAGCGGCATCTTCCTGGGAGGCAGCCTGAAAAAGCGTACACCCGGGAAACTTGTCGAGATCAAATTCGAGAACCTGTTTTACCCCTACCTGATTTGGGCAACCATCCAGGTCACCCTCCAGATCGTCCTGGGACACCTGCACTTCACCAATGCCGACCGCACCTGGAGGGATTATCTGTATATCCTTTATCAACCCGAGAAGCTCGACCAGTTCTGGTACCTCCCCGCCCTCTTCAACGTATCGGTGATTTATATCTTTACCAAGGCCATCCTGAAGCTACCCGGTTGGGTCCAGCTGTCCGCGGGCGTGGTCCTGTTTTTCGCCCACGAGAACATTCACGGGATCGACTCCATCAGCATGCTCACCGACTGGATGAAGTATTATATCTTCTACGCCCTGGGAGACGTGCTGAGCTCCAGTTTCTTCAAGCCCGGCTTCCAGCGCGTCATGCGCAACCCCTGGTCCCTGGTCGCCATCAGCCCCGCATTCGTGCTGAGTCAGATATACTGGCTCACGCACAAGGTCAACGCCCTGGAATTCCTGGGCATCGCCATGATCGGGTGCGTCACCATGTTCTTCGTGGCCTTCCTGCTGGAACGTATGAACGTTTGGAACTGGCTCAGGGTCGTAGGGTATCATTCACTCTACATCTACGTCATCCACGTTATGGTGGCCGCCTTCATCCGGACCCTCATGGTCCACGTTTTCCATGTCCACCAGGTGCACCTCATGCTGTTCACGGGCATCTTCTTTGGCGTCCTTATTCCGATCCTGATATACAATTACCTCATTCTGGATGGGCCCCTTTGGTTCCTGTTCACCTATCACAATCCGCATGCAAAACATAAGCAAGCATAGGGACGCATTGATGGGCGTAGCCATCCTCTGGATCATGGTCTTCCATGCGGAAATGACCTTTCCCTCCTGGCTGGCGCCCCTGACCTGGATCCAGGAAACGGGCTACGGCGGCGTGGACATCTTTTTGTTCCTGTCGGGGTTGGGGTTGTATTTTAGTTTGGATAAGAATCCAAACGTCGGACGGTTTTATCGGAATCGCTTGTTGCGCATCTTGCCTACTTATTGGGCGGTGATCCTATTTTCCGCCGCCGCCGAGTATATTTTATTACATCGCCGGACGCCAATTGTGGAGTTGTTTTATATGCTTTCCACGGTCGGGTTTTGGATCAATGCGACCAAGTTCGATTGGTATATACCCTCACTGTTGGTACTGTACGCTGTGTTTCCATTATACTTTGCGTTTTTCCGCCGGACGCGCTGGGCTACGGCTTTTATGATTGCCATTGGTCTCGCGCTCAGCCTCGTGCTCGCGAACACGCGGTGGGATTACCTATTGATCTTTACCACGCGGATTCCGATATTTTTCATGGGGGCTTTTTTGGGTTATTTACTCCGCCGGGTCGGCCCTGGGAACGCTGGCTACGGCCTGAGAAAAGGGCCTACGCCGGCGCCCCCAGGGCCACCCTCCGTCCCAATTGCCATTGCATCCGCGGCTCTGGGCCTCGCAGGCCTCATCATCGCATTCCAGATATACACGCCCGAGCAAAGATGGCACAACGGCACCTGGTGGTACCCATTCATACTGATCACGCCGCCATTATGCGCCGGGCTTGCAGCGATCATGCGTAAGGCGAAAATCTTGTCGTGGCTGGGACGCTATAGTCTGGAAATTTATCTCGTCCACACGATTTTCTTCGGACTCCATAAGGAAACCGCGAGATTCTTTGCTTTTGACCCCAGCGGTATTTCCGCCTACCTCGTATATATGTTGCTCACGCTGCCCTTTGCCTATGTCCTGCACCAAGTCATGTCAAAATTAAAATTTAGGACCCGGCATGTTTAGCTTTTCCAATACTTACGTTACGATCTTCCGTGCGATCCTGGCCCTGGCGGGCTGGACGGCGCTCGGGCTGCAATTGCATATCGTCCTGGACAACGCTTCCAGGGACGGCACGACCGCGCTGATGGCCGTTGGCAACTTCCTTAGTTACTTCACCATCCTCACCAACGCCGCCATTGCCCTGGGCCTCTCCATCAGTGTCCTGGCGCCGCGCAGTATGGCGTCACGATGGTTCGAGACCCCAAGCGTCCAAACATCGCTGACGGGATGCATCATCATTGTCTCGCTGATTTACCACGCTGCCTTGGCCAAGGCCTGGAACCCCCAGGGGTTGCAATGGTGGACCAACTTCTTCTTACATGATGCGATCCCGGTGGCCTGGGTGTTGCACTGGTTGCTATTTGTTCCGAAGGGAAACCTGAACATTCGGCAGCCACTGCTGTGGTTGGTGTATCCCCTGCTTTACCTCATCTGGATGATGGGGCGGGGGCGGGTTACGGGATTTTACCCGTACCCCTTTGTAGATGTGGCCTGGCATGGGTACACGAGGGTGATGGAAAACCTTGTGATTCTGACGGTTGGATTCGTGGTTTTGTTTTACCTCCTGGTCATCGTGGACCGGTGGATGGGGAAGTATTTTGATGGGTTTTTCCTAAGGAAATAGTATCTTTGATTTGCGGTGGAAAATGCCCCAGGTAGGGGAGCTCCCCCCAGGTCCGGCCGTTGCTGACCTGCCATTTCAAATCCAATTTTATCCGAACTCCAGGAGGGCCCTCTATGTCTTCAGATAGGACCCGGACTTGTATCCGCTACGGCGGGCCATGCTTGTCCAAGTGTTCTCCCGTTCAGGTGAAAGCGGAAATAAAGGAATGGGAACAAAGTCAATCCGTCCCTCAAGCTGATGTCATGAACCGGAAGTGTAAAGGACGTCCCGTACGTCGGGTCGAATGTCCACGCACTTTCACCTCATTGCCATCCCGGCGGATTGCGCGACGTCTCCGGCCTTACCGGGGTTGATTGTCGGGCCCTGGCCGGGATTCGGCATTATAGGCCCTACCCCACCGCAAACCCGCGCAGAATTTTTCCCTATCTTCCCTCCATGACCTGCTTATTCGAAGCCACGATGCCGACCTTATGCCTCCATAGGAGAACCTGAAAACCCAAAATCATGATCTTCGCCATCTACTTCCTCGCAGGCCTGATCTTTATCGCCAGCAGCTTCCTGGGATTCGCGCTGCCCCTGCTGGGGATCGTCCCGTCCGAATGGATATTTTTCGTCTACGTTACTTCCCAGGTCCTCATGTTCTCCTCCACGTATCGGATTGCTGCGCGTTTCGGGGAAGGCGCCTTGACGCGGTTCCTGTTTCTCGTGCCCTACGTGGGGGCGTGGGTTTTTTTGTTGGACGGCATCCTGGTTACCCGGACCACCCAACTTAACGCGGGCGCCTTCGAATGGCTGGGCTATGCGAGCATCGCGTTGACTTACCTGGGCTTCCTCACCGTCGTCATTGCCTGTTTCCTGGTGAAGTATCCCGGCCTCCGGGCGAGCTTCCGCTTTTGGGGCCGGTGGGCCGGAGTTTGTTTCGTGGTCTATACGGTGTGCCTGTTCGCGGCGCCCGGGTGGGCGTCGGATGCCTTGATCCGGATCGCCTTTTTTCCGGTGCCCCTGATTTTATACCGGGCGTGGAAGCTTGCGCCTGAATTGGAGGAAGAACCCGAAAATCCCGCTGCATGAAAATCTTCCAATTTTATTTCATCACCAACCTCACGTTCAGTCTCCTAGTCCTTATCCTGAGTCTGGACACCCCTTTCCACTTTTTAAGACACCGCTTAAGCGATATTGTTTTACTATGCGCCTTTTTGTGCATGGTCCTGCAACTCCTCTCGGTGCTGCAAACGGTCAATGTCGCCGGAGAGCGGAATTGGGTGCGGGCCATGTTCGTACCGCTCCCGGCAAGCGCTTTCTTTCTCCTGATCAGTGTTTCGATGGAATTTTATGAGGATTCGCCGTTCGGGCACATACCGAATTTGTGGATCCGCATAGTCCTTGTCTTGTTTGGATTGGGCGTCCTCCTTTTCCTCGTGGGGTGCTTTCTGGTCCGCTCTCAGCGCGTGGCCAGGGGCTTAAGGATATGGGCTGTTTGTCTTATAGCCGTCATCGCATCATTGGCCGTCACCATCTACAACGAAAGTCACTTACAGAGCGCCCTGATTAATTATTTGGTTACTTTTGAAATCGGAGTATTGTTCGTCCCCCTTTTGCCCTTGCAGTACCGTCTTTGGAAGCGTGACCCCAACCTGGAACGCCTGGAAGCCGAGGCGAGGGCCATTGGTGAACCTGAAAATCCCTCTGAATGAAATTATTCGGCTTTTATTTTTTCGACACGCTGGTCTTCATCCTTCTCTGCCCCATACTTTACTGGGCGAACCGCTCCATATTTACCACCCCATTGATCTGTATATTACTAGTCAGCGGGGCCCTGATGTTTTTATCTCCCGTGTTCATCACCAAACATTTTCCGGAAAGGAAAGGGGTCAAAGACCTCTTCCTGGCGGGCTCCATCAGCATGTGGTTGGTTTTCCTGGGCGGGCTGACGAGGGAGCTGTCCGTGGACTCGCTCGTATCGGAAATACCCATTGTGGATGAGGGTATCCAAAGGGCACTTCCCTGGATCGCAGGTGTAGGCTGTCTTTGTTTCCTTGCAGGATGTTTTGCCGCCGGAAATGTAAAAACGCGGACGGGGTTCGCCCTGCAGGGGGTATTGTTTGCGGCCCTGATCGCGCTTGCGGTCCTCAGCTATTGGAAGGTGATCCCGGAAGGGTTGAGCGACCGTTCGGATGAATTCCTTAGTTTTTGCTTTGTACCCCTGTTGCTGTTGCATTACCGCCTTTGGAGAAAGCCGTCGATTGTCGATTTGGAGACGGGGATCGAAAACTTTGGGGTCATCCCGGAAGAAGAGGAGGATTTCTTATGAAATCAGCCGGATTCTATATGTCCATCGTTGCCTCGGTGATCGCCCTGTCCTTTTGTATGATTTGGATCAGCCGGGGCTATGATTACATGGTTTCCACCAGATTCAATTTTTACCGGGAGTGGATCAACATAGCGATGTATGGTTTGAAAGTCATCGTGGCCCTGGCCCCCGTGAGCATGATGATTTATTTCCGCGAAAATAATTGGGTCCGCAACCTGTTCCTGTTTACGGCGGGTTCGGTCCTGATCAGCTCGGTGTATGCGTTGGCTTACCTTGCCCACGTCCGCAGCGCCGCGCTGCCCGGAAACACGCTGCGCATCGTGGTCCTCCTGTTCAGCTTTGCCGGGGTGATCACGCTCATGGGTGCATGCTTTAGCGTGCAGACCCCGCTGATCCGCGCGGGCTTCCGGTGGATGGGGATGTCTTACCTCCTGGAATTCCTTGCCCTGGTCGTTTGGGGCGTGCTCCGCACCCAGCACGGGCCGTATCTCCGGAGTTTGGCATTCCCCTACCTCATCCCCATCCCCGCGTATATCATCCTGTTCTTCCTGTGTTACCGCGCGGGAAAATCGGACCCCGGCCAGGATCAATGGGAAGCCGCCGTGGATTCGATCGGGTCCCCTGATGAGGAAAGCTGAGCGCGGATTTCCTCCATCAGTGCGGCCACGCGCATGGACAAGGAATGGGGCATGAGTTCGCTTTGGGCCTGGTTGTCCTCCAGGCAATTCAGCATTTCGGAGACGGGAAATTGCCACCCCGTTCCCTCCCACTTACATTCCCTGCGGATCGCAGCTTTCCCCCTGATCGATATGCTCAGTACCAGCGGACGCCGATGCCAATCATCGTGCAGGATGACGAAGCCCTTTTCTCCTGTGATCACCGCTTCATCACGCGAATCCACCACCCACGAACATTCCACGTTCGCATAGCGCCCTCCGGGGAAACTCAACAGAAAGCTACATCGGTCGTCCTGTCCGTCGATTCCCAGGCGCCCCACGGCCTTCACCGAATTCGGCTCCCCCAGGAGCAACAGGCACAGGAAAAGGGGATAGACGCCGAGGTCCAGCAGGGCGCCTCCTCCCGGAAAAGCATAGTCGTCGTCCCGGGGAAAGGCCCGCCCGCTAAGGTTGGCCTTGACCGAAACGACCTCTCCCAGGCTATTCGTGCGCAGGATGCTTTGCATCGCGTACCAACTCGGCAGGAAGCGTAAGGGTATTCCCTCCATTAAAAAAACTCCTTTTGAATGTGAGACCTCGGCCAGCAAGGCGGCCTGGGTGGCATTGAGGGCCATCGGCGCCTCGCACAGGACGGGGATGCCGGCCTGGAGGCAGCGGATGGCGTAGGGATACCGGAAGGGCGCGGGTGCCGTGATGAATACGGCATCCAATTGAGCTGATTCCAGCATGGTGGGTAGATCGGTATAGGTCAGTGGTATTTTCAAGTCTTTCGCAAAGTCCTGGAGCTCCTCTTCCGGACCCAGAACAGCCTTGATAAAACACGTTCTTTCCATGACGTAGGTCAAATCCCCCGCAAAGTCGCGGGCAGACGAGCCCGTCCCGATCAAACCCCAGGCAAAGGGTTTATGGGCGTTCTCCATTGGTTAGCTTTGCCCTACATATGAAAGAACTATGCCAGCCTCCCCCATTTTAACGCAGGGAATATTCCCGGTATAAAATAAGAAGAGGCCTCACTTGAGGCCTCTTTGGTGCTTGACATAGGTTAGCTGTAGTCGATATACGACCCCAAAGGTGCGGCATTCTACCGGATTTTGCGTCAAAAACGTGTTAAAAGACTAAGAACGAATTACGGAACAGGTGCTGTCGAGATGGAGAGGCACCGATTTTTCGCCCATTTTGAGCACGCCCGTAGCCCTCAGCGAGGAGTGGGCATCCAGCACGGCGCCCGTTCGGGCGTCCACTTCCCAGATACCCCGTTGGCGTCCCTTAAGGGTGAGGAGGCCGGGGTGGTGGCTCCCGGGGATGGGAGCTTCTTTCAGGTCGATTTCCGCGTCCGATCGGACATATAAGACCCCATTTTGGACTTTGAGGAGGGTAAAGCTGGTGGTCACGGGTAGCCGTGGGTCCGCGTCCAGGGTATCGGTCCCTGTCCAGGAATCGCCGACCCGGAGTACGTCGGAGGGAAGTATCGGGGCCGTTTTGGTGTACAAACCGGTCAGGTAATGCGGGTCCGGATTGGTGTCCTGGTCCAGTATATTCCCCTGACCGTCTTCCAGGTGGAGGTTGTAACGGTCGGCAAAGCGGTTTCCGGAGGCATCTTCATGATAACTTAGGGAAAGGGTATTGGCCCGCAGGCGTCGGGCACCCCCTTCAGTCGTCAGCGTATGCGTCACTTCCACAATCGAATAGGTGCCGGGGAGGGCGTGGAAGTCAACACGGTAGCTCCGGGAGGCGCAGCCCGTGACCAGGCAGGCTGCCGCGGCCAGGAAGAGGAGGGGCTTTTTCATATATTGGTGAAGTTATGAATTTTCTACGTCTGGCTTTTTATGCCATCATAGCCTTTTGGGGAGTATACCTCCTTTCTATCTTATTGGAATACAGCATCTTACTGCTCACGACCAACCCGAAACGGGCCATGAATTTGTTATATCAGGCAGTGCAACTACAGAAATGGTCGGCCTATTTCAGTTTTTTCTATGGTATAGCCCCCGGGTACATTCTTTGGAGAATAGGGGAAAGGAAAGGGTTGGTCTGGGGGTCTTTCATTTATCTTTTTTCCTGGGCCTTTTTGCTACACTATTATAAGGCTCTCGGCACCCAGAATATTGCCCTATATGCCCGAATATGGGTCTTGGTGTATATTCCCTATATGTTTACTTATATCGTCTGGCTGATGGTGAAAAAAGAGCCCTTCCGTCGTTTATATATCTGGTTGGGAACGCAAAGCTTGGTTTTGATTATCGGATTGTTTATCGCCATGCAGATTTTTATAAGGAGCAAAAATATTTTATCATCATTTGCAATGACAATAATTCCGGTATTGCTTCCGATTCCTATTGCAGCGATAATTCAAAAAGCAAGGCATTGGTTTGCCGAAGAAAAGCAGATGATGGAACAATTGGAGTCATTGAAGACCTGAAAATATTTTTTTTCCACCAATGCAGCAAAAAGGGCACGTCTCCGTATACGCACGTCCATGGCCGATTTCATAGCTGCAAGTTTTCAATAACAAACGCCTAACACGGTACCTCTTGCCCGCCTATCGTTGCCGTAGTATCTTTGTGTCGTTACCTCAATCATTGAACCACAATTTAGCACCGTATGACTGAAAACTTCTACTCTCAATCTTTAGAATCTAAGTTGTATTCCAGCGAATCTGTTTTAATCGCAACCTTTTTCGGAGGACCGCTGGTCGGAGGATATATGACCGCGGAAAATTTCAAGTTCTTGGGCGAAACGGAAAAAGTAAGACATACTTATATCATCACCGGCCTCATGCTGTGTGTATTGATAGGATTCCTACAGTTCGCCCAGGGTTCGCACTTTCCCTGGTTCGTTTTCCCCGTGTCCTACACCTTGCTTACCTACATCCCCATGAAGGTGTTGCAGGGTAAGCGGATCAGGACCCACATGCAGATGGGGACGCCCCTTCATAAAGGAGACCGCGTGGCGGTGATTTCCTTTGTAGGCGCGGTCGCCACGATCGTGGGACTGCTGATCGCCTCCGTATTGGTTCAGGCCGTAACGACCGGTTCGGTGTCATAATCGACCAAAATCCCGCCCGCGCGGGCTTCCCCTTGGTTTAATTGGATATACAGGCTAAGACAACAATTCATTAACAATAGCACTCCGGATTTTGCCGGATCTTGGATACGGACGAAACACATGCGCAATTCGCGCACCTAACTCTGAAACTTACATCTTGTATAATCCCGCATTCTTGCGGGATTTTTTTTGCCCTTATATGCCAGTACCACGCTGGGCCGGGGCCTGTCCGCTTCGGCCTGCCCTGCGGGAAGGGCCTGCGCGGACAGCCCCCGGCCCAGTATTACAGGCTTTAGGGCAAGGCACATGGCACGGCGCGTTGAAAAAACCCATTGTATCCCAGAGGACATAAAAATAAGGGGCTGAGTATCAGTGAAAAAACGGAGATTCTGAAGTCGGCTTAATAATTCCTTAATACTCCGTTAACATTGCCTTCAAAGTGTGACGGTTCCTTTGCGAGACAAATTAATACTTGTTATGAGAAAAATTCAGACGCTCACATTCCTCTTCACTTTTTTTGCATGCGTAACCTTTCTAAATTCCATCCAGGCTCAAAACACTCCCTTTGGCAAACCGGATAGTGCTATACATCCGGGCTATAACCTGTGGGGCTATGCTTTTATGGACTTTTATTACAAGGGGCATGCGGATACGGCGGGAACGTTCAACGGTTCCTACCATGGTCGCGGAGGCAGCAATCAGTATACGGGTGTTCCCGCGGGACACACGGCTTTCCAATCCCGTCGTATTTACCTGGGCTTCGATTACACGCTGAGCAAGCACTTCATGACCGAGTTCCTGCTGGCCGACGAGGACAATTTCAATAACGTGAACACGACCGCCTCCAACGTCGCCGTGACCGGCGGCGGGGGTGGAACGGTTGCCGTAGCGGCGCCCGCGGTTCCCAACGGGGACCTGCTTGCCAACGGCAAGTCCAGCTTCTACCTGAAGCTCGCCAACGTCAGGTGGCACAATATCTGGAACGGGACGGACCTGGTGTTCGGTCAACAGGCTACACCCTCCTTCCCCTTGCTAACGGAAGTCGTGTGGGGCTACCGGTCGATCGAAAGGACCGTATCGGATATACGCCGCACGCCTTCTTATGATTTCGGGATCGGTTTGAACGGGGTCTTCGATCCCAGCACCAGGAACGTTGGGTATGACCTGCTGGTCGCCAACGGTACTTCGGCCAAGCCCGAACCCTACACCAACAATTTCAAATGGTACTATGGCGACATCTGGGCCAAGTTGTTCGACA
Organism: uncultured Chitinophagaceae bacterium; assembly: GCA_964544695.1. Classification (GTDB taxonomy): domain Bacteria; phylum Bacteroidota; class Bacteroidia; order Chitinophagales; family Chitinophagaceae; genus Dinghuibacter. The sequence goes on along the minus strand of CAZJDB010000165.1, from coordinate 2,520 downwards.
AGCACCTGCTGCTCGATTTGTATGCCGATTATTACCGCCTCAACTGGACGCCGGCCTGGCACAACAGCCGCCAGATGATCAAGGGATACGTCGCGTATACCTCTCCCAAGCTGACCATCGGGGTGGAAGCCTTCATCAACACCCTGAAGAATGACGCCTTCCTGTCCAACACTGCAGCCAACGGCGGTGGCGTGGATACGGCAAATGCGGTTGCCCAGGCAATTTCCGGCTACGTACGTGGGAAGATCGTCGGCGACAAGCTGGGCTTCTTCGCCCGTGTGGACCACTACACACCCAACAAGAACCTGACGAACAGCAATATCACCAATTACACCAAGGTTGTCGGGCACACCAGCAACTATATCGAGCCCACAGCCGACTTCATCTCCAACGGCGGCGCCGCCAACGGCAACAACGTAACGGAGACCTTCATGTCACTTGGTCTGGACTTTACGCCCATCAAGAATGTACACATCATGCCCAACGTTTGGTACGACCATTATCATACCCTGGGCACGCCCACTCCCGACGGGCATGATATTTCGTATCGTATGACGTTCTACTTTATTTACGGGAAATAAAAAAAACTGTTTCAATGCATACACCTCTCGCGTTTAAAACCTTGCTTGCTTCGGGCGTCGTGGCGCTTAGCCTCGGCCTGGGCCTCTCTTCCTGTAACGGTTCCGGCGGTGGCGGCGGAAGCGATACGACCGAAAACACCCTGCTGGGTGCGGGTAGCTCCTTTGTTTACCCGCTGTTTTCCAAACAGTTTGCCGTGTATCACGACTCCACCCAAATGAAGGTCGATTACCAGGCCAACGGTTCGGGAGGCGGCATATCCGCGCTGATCGCCAAGACGGTGGACTTCGCTGATTCCGATGCACCCCTGAACGACGACCAGGCTTCCAAGATGGGCGCCCCTGCCCTGCACATCCCGATGTGTTCCGGCGCGGTGGCCCTGTCCTACAACCTGCCCGACCTGAAGGATACGCTGAAGCTGACCCCCGGGGTCCTGGCGGATTTGTTCCTGGGCAAGATCACCAAGTGGAATGACAAGGCCATCGCCGCCGTCAATCCCGGGGTGAAGCTGCCCGACCTGCCCGTTGTGATCTCGCATCGCACCGACGGCAGCGGCACCACTAACATCTTCACGAGCTACCTGTCCCTGGTGAGCCCCGAGTGGCAAACCAAGGTCGGCAAGGGCGGTTCCGTGAACTGGCCCACCGGTCTGGGTGGAAAGGGTAATCCCGGCGTTGCGGGGAACATCAAGCAAACCCCCGGCGCTATCGGTTATATCGAGCTGGCGTATGCAATCGGAAACAACATGGCGTATGCCAAAATCCAAAACAAGGGCGGGAATTACATCGTCCCCAGCGTAGCCTCCACCAAGGCCGCCGGGAACATCAACATCCCCGCCGATGGGAAGGTATGGCTGGTGAATACGGATGCCGCCGACGGGTATCCCATCGCCGGTTTCACCTGGGCCATCATCTACAAGGAACAGAATTACAACAGTCGTTCCCTCGACAAGGCCACCAAACTGGTGAAGCTGTTGTGGTGGAACATTCACGACGGCCAGCAATACTGCGAAGCCCTGAACTACGCACCCTTGCCCGCCAATGCCGTGACGGTAGCGGAAAACATCCTGAAATCTGCTACGTATGACGGAAAACCCATCCTTCAGCAATAATCCTGCTATAGGATCCAAGGAAATTACCCGCAAGAGTTTGATCTTGCGGGTAATTCCATATTTACACCGGGAGGATAAACCGATGGCTATAGCAAAAACGAAGACGAAAGCAAAGACCTCGAACCGGTCCAATAAGCAAATCCGGTGGGAGAATTTCTTCCGGAGCGCCCTGGTCTGGATTGCGGTAGCGGTAGCCCTCCTGGTACTCGGCATCATGATCACCCTGATCATCCAGTCCATCCCTTCGATCCAATCCCTGGGCGTCAAATACCTGTGGAGCAGGACGTGGAACCCCGTCAACGAGACGTACGGCGCGCTCCCCTTCCTGATCGGTACGTTAATCACGTCCTTCCTCGCCCTGATTATTTCCATCCCCTTTTCCTTCGCGGTGGCGGTTTTCCTGGGCGAGTACTTCCCCCGGGGCTGGTTCTCCGAGTTCATGAAAAACGCGGTCGAGCTGATCGCGGCCGTGCCTTCGGTGATCTACGGATTCTGGGGCTTTTTCGTCCTGGTGCCCATCGTGCGGACCCTGGAGATAAAACTGGGTATCGAAAACGCGATCGGGCAAGGCATTTTCTCGGCGGCGCTGGTACTATCGATCATGATCATCCCCTACGCGGCTTCGCTGTCCCGCGAAATCATCCAGCTCGTCCCCTCCCACCTGAAGGAAGGAGCCTACGCCCTGGGCGCCACGCGATACGAGGTCATCCGAAACGTCGTCCTCCCCTACACGCGGACGGGGTTATGGGCGGGCGTCCTCCTATCCCTGGGAAGAGCCCTGGGCGAAACCATGGCCGTGACCATGGTGATCGGCAATACGAGCATCATGC
>CAZJDB010000164.1:0-25927 GCA_964544695.1 uncultured Chitinophagaceae bacterium | reverse complement strand
GCCCCATTCCAAAAGCCATCAATTTCTCTGATCAATTCTAGATAAAGACTTAACTCACCAGGGGTCATTTTCAAATTAGAAGCTAGAGACGCAAGTTCAATATGTTTTAACGTATAATCCTTTACTAATCGCTTTCTAATCTCCAGGATAACTAAATCACATTTTTCTAGTACCCTAACATTTCCTTGTAAAGCAAAAATTCCTTCAAGTAATATCACCTCCCTATGAGGATCAATAAGCCAATTATTGATTTTCATTGGATCAAAACCTTCCGGCAAACTTTCGTAAAGTCTAATACATATCTCTCGAAGATCAGGGCGTTTGCCCCGAATTATTTCAACAAACATTGCTTCTAGAACCTCTTGGGTTGGCTCATCTACAGTTTTAATTTCTATTTCTGCTTCCATATTAAAATTTGTTTTATGCTCCCTCTTGAAATTCCAATTTCCAAATTATATTTATCAAGGCAATAATCCATCAAGCTCATATCTACTTAGTACCCCAGTAAGTGGATCGAGGGATAGTTTTATGCCTTTACTATATCCATATTCTCTTGCAAATTCTGAAAATGGAAGGAGGGACTTCATAATTTGCTCCTCCACATTACTACTATTAACTCTACCTAATGGATCATACAAAACGTGCTCATGAAAACGAAGTAACATGCTTACTAAGTCCAAACTTCCGTTTGCAAAATGTGCTTGAAAAAGTATTATTGTATCAATCTCGATAATTGTTATTGGCATTATCTTGGAAAAATTTAGCATGGAATTAGCTGGATCATTTTGCAATAACCTCAATTCGTCCATAAACCAATAATATACCCAATAATTTAGCCCGGATGCCGAGTAAAGTGAATCATGCACTATAATTATCGGAAATACTCGAAGTCGTTTAAGGTCATAGGTCTTATCCAAAGGCATCTCCTGTTTTAAGCAACGAAGCGCATTAGTTGCGAGTTGCTTTACGGCCTTCATTAACCTACCTTCCTTTTTTAATTCTCCTTCAATTTTATCGAAGTCATAGGATAACTTAATCTTTCCTTTAATAAAAAAGTCCTTAGATTCAAATAGCATTATATCATCATTATATCTCAGATAGTAGTCTGGCTCCCTTGGCAACTTTACCCTTTTGAATTCAATACCTGGTATTGAAACACACCAAATAGGCTTTGGAAAGGCATTTAATGACTCATATAATAAGACTTCCTCGGAGAAATCTGACCGAATATTTCCCATAAAATCCTCGTCAAAGGAAGAAAGCTTAAAAATTGTTCCATTATAAAGTTTCTTTAATAAAAATAAATCATATATTACTCTGTAATTATATTTATCCAATCTTTGTAAGGGACGATCACGAAGTGGAAGGTAATCGTCCTGCTCTAATTCAACCCTATCAGCAACTGATAGCTTTTCTAAAATTTCCGCATCTTTCTCTTTTTCCGGATTATTTTCTGTTGTAAATCTAGTTGCAGTTGGTTCTCGATTATTCATTGAGATAAATGCAGCCGATGTGAGTGCCTTAAAATAATCTACCTTAGACTTGGACCCAAATTCTTGTAGAAGATTATTTAGCAGGGGAGTATATTTAGATTCAGACTCCAAAAACTCAAGCAGTCGCATTAGTTTATACAATTGTGTATAACTTAATAGGGCATAGTCTACATTAATCAAATCATTTTGAGGAAAGGATTGAGCCAAGGCAAGCCGTTGTAACTTTCTATCATTGCCGTATTTTTTAATTGAATTTTGTGCCTTTTCATAATTTTCGAGAACCTCCTCATTAAATAGTAATAATAGCTGTAGCAAGGAAAGAAGTATGGGGCCATCAAAACCAGGCACTTTATCAGGAATCATTGAATTATTGCTCGCCCAAAGGAATAGATTTAATAGGGATTCCTCCGAAATTATTGATAGATTCTGATGAGGATTTGCCTCAGCGATTTTAGAATAAATATTGGACACCAATTTATATTCAAGAACTTCTTCATAAGAAATTCCCTCAAATGAAAACCAGACTAAAATAGATTCTTGTGCATTTGGGTCCAATCCACAGCGCGAATAGCTTAAAAGTGTACAGACCAAACTTTCTATAAGTTCGCGTCCCACAATTTGGGCATAATAATCTTTGGAAGTGTTATTACAGTTGGGGAAAAACTCTTTAAATCCAAGTAAGCGGGTTAAAGAAATCCTAGTTGACATATTTACCCCTCACTTTTTATTGTCATAAAATAAGGGGGAATCAAAGAAATCACTAAGTGAAATTCCTTGGGCCTTACAAAATTTATTGATTGAATAAATTGTCGCACCCCTACCGCCTTCAAGTCTATTTTGAGTCTGCTTATCCTTACCATAACTATAAGCAAATTCGGTCTGATTCAAGCCAGATTCTTTCCGTAATTCCTTAAAACGCATAGCAATACGCTTTTTTAATTCCTGGTCGATTTTATCTAATTCTCTTGCCATTTCACAATGTGAAGAGATTTAAAAAATAATTGGTAAGCCAATTGGCTTACTTTTAGAAATTATTACTATCTTAGTAATTGAATTAGATTTGCGATTCTTCAATAAACGCATTTGAAGCAATTCGCTTTGCGTCTTGTCTTAGAAAACTGGCACTTTTCAACGGCGACTGGACAATAAGTGAAGGGCTCACGTCTTGGCGTGGGCTCCCTTATTTGTCGCCGGGCATGCCAGTGCCTCTAAGACAATAAGTGGGGTCTGCGCCTCTTTTTTGTGGCTACGTCTCCTTTTGCTTCTATAAAGCCACAATATGAACCATATTAACAGGTACTTCATTGCTCACGACCAACCCCTCTACCTTACAAGTGAGGAAATGGTAAACCCGGCCAAAGTTATTACTGCCTTTTTTGACAGTGGCTTTGATCTCGAATTCTGCCGAGATGTGTTGCGGATGTGCTTTAATAGTCTACTAGGCCAAAGCGATGAGGACTTAGGCACGACATTCCACCGGGCAGAATTGATAACGTTCTTTGAGGAATTGGAAAGGTTCATAGAAGCCGCCCACCTTCTTTACAATAAACGCAAGGGTTAACTATGTACAAATTTATCGCTTGCCTTTGGTGGCTATCTATCTGCGCATGTTTCGTCGTAGCATTTGATTATATACGTTACCATAATTACAAACTAGCCTTTGCATTCATCATGCTTGCCCTCTATTGCGGAGACAAAGCGGAAAGTGCATGGCTTAAATATTAATACAATGAAGAAACCCTCACCTTATACCCTTCTACGGGCTGCAATCAAAAAAGACAAAATTGATACAATGGACATTCAACGGTTCGTTGCAATTACTGTTCTTACTAAAGATATGGAGATGAACTACAACACTTTGAGCAAACGTCTACTCGATCCATCACAATTTACAGTAGGTGACGTTTACCGGCTTTCTATTCTTTTAAGAATGAGCCCGTCCGACCTTTATAAGTGGATAGAAAAACAGGTTGACCCCAAATTGGTAGCAAGATTAAAAGCCTCTTTTTTAGAGGATTCAGGAATGTAAAATATCTAGTATGCCAGATAGTCGATATAAATATTTACAAAGTATTTGGAAGGCGGGGGACCTGACTTCCTTAAAAGATATTTTTGGTATCGTTCCTCGATCAATAGTTGCAACTGACATAGGCCTTAATTATGGCCGATTTTCCCAAAAGGTCTTAAAGCCTGAATTGTTCACTTTTAGAGACATATTGCGATTAGCAAAGTACACAGAGATTGATCCCAAGGTATTAGCTGAAATTGTATTAAAAGATATTGAGGCTATAAGAAACCCACCTAAAAAGACCAGGAATGGTAAAAGACCGCAGGTACACATCAGTTCACAGGCTCATTGAGGCGGGGGATATTCAAACGTTCAAGGACATTTTCATATATATTCCAAAATCAGTCCTAGCGAGAGACTTGAGGCGAAACTATATGACATTTGCTGGTAAGGTCCTCAATCCTGATCGGTTCACCCTATTGGAATTTTTCAATATGTCGCAATGGATTGGAGTAGAGCCAGAGCGGTTAGTATTGTTAGTGAAGGCCGACGTCACAGCCAAAATTGCGAAGTGGAAAAAGCCTTCCCGCCGCAAGGAAAAATGATGTTTATATTTTGATAAATAAATAGGTTATTCAAGAAATATTTTCATATTTTCATCTAAGCATATCACTGTCAATTATTTACTTACAAAAACGCACCCTCTTACTTATGAAACAGCGAAAACCATCCAAAGGGGTAAAAATATTTGTAGCCTCTTGCTTTGGCCTTGTAGTATTGCTAGTTGTCCTCAGCGCAATCTTCGGCAATTCGGGCAGCCCCGCCCAAGCTTCGCCGCCTACTCCTAAATCCTTGGCCGACCTTGCCAAGGCTCAGGATAGTCTTATTAAAGCCATTTTAAAGGATACGGTGTACAAGGTAGCCAAGGTTGAAATCGGGCCGGACAGCACTATTAAAATCCATGTCCGGGACCCTGAAAAAGGGGGCACCGATCAATACTTTGATAATAGCTACCATTTATTGAAAACCGATTTTATCCGGGAAATCGCCATTTACAAGGGTGATAAATTTCTATACGGTCAAGGGTATATCACAGCGCAAATAGTGAACGGTTGGGAAAAGAAATTCCTTTCATACAATGGGGATTGCAGACCTCTGAAGGATTACCTGTTGAAATCACTTAATGACCCGGATAGCTATGAACACGAAGAAACAAGCGTAAATTATCAAGGGGACAGCACTTTTCAGGTAATCACAAAATTCAGGGCAAAAAATGGTTTTGGAGCAATGACTTTACAAATAGTATCTGCGTCCCTTGACTGGAACGGAACCGTTATCGATGCTAAAATAGAATGATAGAACTGGTCAAATAGCAGATGAGAAAGATTCTACCGCTTTCCCATAGGGAAAATTCGATCGGTATGAAGCCAATATTTTTCAACTAGACCAATTACCCTCCGATTGTTCATCTTATATACCTGGGATTGGCATATTTTAATAAAATTTTTTGACATACCTACATCGTAATTGATATAATAGCTCCAATCGTGGGAAATAACCCCTTTGGGAACCGTATCAACCGATACGATATAAGCGCTATCGCCTTTAATAGCAACTGCAAAAGAGTCAACGTACTTATCAACCACTACTTTCTGGCGATTATTTAATAGGTCATAGTAAAATCCCTTATTCTTTTGACCTTCCTTCACAATAAATACAAAAGTTGCTGAATTAAACGCGGTTGAACCTATTCCGATTATCCGACCAAATTTTTGGTGCAGGGCTATTCCAATACTGTCAATGCGGGCTACATAGAGATTGAAATCCATGCGGCTATAACAATTGCAATGACAACCATTAATGGTATCCTGCAACATGGGCGGATGGAATGTAGCGTATTGCATCAGGAAAAAAAGCAAAACCATATTCATAATTCAGATCAATTAATTAGTGTGACAATTGCGCCCTTATGGCCGCAGATATGGCCGCCTGATACATTGCAGGGATTCCGGTTGCCGCCGATTGGCTAAGGATACCTCCGTGATCTACCCCGTTTCTATAGAGGCTAACCCCTTGGGTACGCAAGTATAAATTGGACATCTGTATGGCATCCCTATTGTCCGCATTCGGAGAGCCTGAAATGTCCCCCATCGCATGCCCCAAAACCTCATGCGCTACCAATTCGCCCGTCGTTGGAATCCGACTCACATATTGTCCCGAGCTGGGATCGACGTACTCGGTTTGCGATTTAGAATCTGTAACGATAACGGAAAGGGTATTGTTTTGGGAGGTTTGCATGGTCAGGCTTCCCGCTTTATCAATGTCCGCCCCTGTCAAGTCTTTGGTAGCCCCATCGGAAACTAAAGATGAAAGGTCGCTCCCTAACTTCTGGCTTCGGGTAACCATATCAACCACCTCGTTCCCTTTACCATTTATCGCCTCTTTATATGAAGTAGCCAAGGCAAAATCGTCCTTCGACAACCCTTTGGTCGCAGCGGCAAAGCTCTTATCGCTAATACTTTGGAAAGTTTTACCATCCTTACTTAATTTAAACAACGCCTGAACTTTTGCATGATCCTTAAAGGAATTTTGGGCTATAGCCTTCAACTGCTGGGCGGATTTAGCATTATAACCGATCAATGTGTCCCCTAATGGATCGTTCACGAAAATGGGGTTGTTTCCCATAGCCGTATATGGGCTTTCCGAGGCATTGGGTTTTGGATCGATTTGCCACCACCTCCCAACCTGTGGATCAAGTTCCCTAAAATGGGTGTCGTACCATTCCAGCCCACTGCCGTCCGCAAAATTCTTCTCTTCCAATTCACTACCCTTGTTAAACTTGTAGCGGTTGTCCTTCCCAAATTGAAGCGCTCGGGAGGATATGCCCGCCATCGTCAAACCAAAGGGGTAATAGTGCTCTTCCTCAGTCAACGGCCCACGGACCTGTGTGACTTGCAGGTTATCAAAATATACCGTGGTCAATGAGTCAGCGTTTGATACATAAATATATACGAAACCGCTTTTATTTGCGATTATCCCTGTAGTATCAATTGGATTGACCGACCCACTATTAGGTAGCACCTGCCTTGCATAACTTCCTTGGGCGACAAACCGGAATTGATCGTCAAAGAAAATCCAACTTAAATAAGCCTTGGGGGCAGTTGGCGTTGGCACTTTTTCACTGTCGATAAAAGCTTGAGCGTCCGGTTGCAGAAGCCCGGTAACCGGAAGCACCGCCGTTCCTTCGGGACCGGCATAAGACACCGCTTGCAAACCGGCGGACAAAGCAGATACCAGGTTTGACACCGGGATCGGAAGATAACTGGCGGGATGGCCTGCCTGATTATACCAACTGGACACCCTTATACTGAGGGTATCTTGCGCCATTACACGGAGCGTAATTGACGGACCCAAATGAAGTGAACTGGATGCCCCGCCCACACCGGATACATATTGATTGGGACTGGTGGTATTGTCGGTAGGATAGCCCGAAATGGTACTGATTGCGATTCGAGTCTGATCAAGCCCTGTATAGTAAGTATTTTCAAGTGAGGAATCACCTGTTTCCATGCTTGCCATGGGGTAAGCATCGTCACGTTGTTCCTCAGTCAGGACCATCCGGGTATCCCCCAAATGGTCTTTAAGGAAATAATCATACAGGAGAGTGTCTGTACGAACCTGGCCGCTCGGGTTCATATAGGGCCGTATCCGCCCTTCCTCATGATTTACGAATTGAAGGACATTGTTCTGATAAACAAAACCGCCAATATAATCCGTATTGGTATAAGTGGTTTGCTGGCCGTCAGCCGAGTCGGGTTGTTCTACAATGCGCTTTTCAAGCCTATTTCCAGATGCGTCGTAGATATACGTGATCGTTCCTTTGGCACCTGTCGTTGGATTTACGGCGACCTTGTAAGGAAGGTTAAGATGGTCATAGGTAACCCAATTAATTCCCTTATTCAGGTCCCATAGCAAATTGCCGTTGGCATCATAATTATAATCATTAGCGCCTGTATGCCCATCATAAAAATCTCCAAGGTGGTCGTTGGCAGCAACCGAATCGGTCACGGATTGGAGTTGATTGGTCGGGCCACTTCCATAATTATAACTCAAATTATCAATAATTTGGCTTTGATTCACCAATAGCCCTTTCTGGTACATTTTCAGGATATTCCCGTTGTCATCGTAGGCGGAATCGAAGGTTTTCCCATCCCCCAGCCACGTTGAATAATCAATATTCAACCCGGCATCTGAATTATTGGGGTCACTTTTGGACCATGTGGTATTGAATAACTGGTTGAAGTCTGCATACAGGAGTCGATTGGATCGGTCGTAGGTAAATCCGTAAGCCCTTTGCTCTCCGTTGCTCCCGCTTCGCCAGCGAATACCTGCAATATTCCCGTTTAAAGCCGTGGAATCAAACCCCCAATCATAGGAAAGGTCCATTCCCCACCAGGTTCCTCCCCCTGTGATTCCCAACGATGGGTTTGCGAAGCCCCTATTGATCCCCTTGATCCAGCCTCGAATATTATAATCAAATGCTTGCGCTTCCATAGGTAAGGAACTGCTGGCATTCCTTTGTCCCACTAATTTCGTCTTGATTTGGCCCATGCGGGAATAGGCATATTGGGCAACGGTCCTTTGAGTGATTGAATTATCGTTAATCTCATGGGATTGATTACTCAATCTTCCCCTGCCATCATAGTTATTGTTCGTTTTTAACCTTAACCAAGTCGAGGCTTGGGGATTGCTATGCGAATCGTAACTGGAAACAACCTTGCCTGTAAAATCAAATCGTTGGGTTAGGGTATCTCCACCACCTTTATAATTATCGCTTACGGTCTGGATTACCCGCCCTTTATCATCGTAGAATGATGCTGTCTCTAACCATCCGCCCAGCGCCAGGTTGGCGGAATCCTCCAAAACCCGGACACGGGTGCCCGTGGTAAGATCACGGGTTAACAGGCTTGCCGACGATGGCAGGGCGTCCGCGTACGCATTGGTCCCATAGTCCAATTGGTTGTTATGCGCTGTATTATAACTCTTGGCGGTTCCCCACGAATAATCGTCGTAGAAATTTTCAATCAAGGGTATAAAAGTTACCCCGGAAGGAATCGGATTCCCCATGAATGTAGTGGTCGATACGGAAGAACTAGAGGCGCCGGGAGTAAGTGTAGCAACAAAGTTCGCCCCTGGCTCTGAGACGAAGCCCGAAGCAAATAGGATAAGACTATCGGCGTGGTATGCTGTATCCCCAATTTGACGAACGGAAACGGTCAGCTTTGGCACTACTCCGGATACACCCTTTATAGTATCGGTCCTAGAACCGCTCGTCGGATTGAGAGTTACGCTGTCCACGTACGCTTGAAGCTGGGCCTGAGTGCCCGTGTAGTTCATCATGCCAGTCATCACAGGCCGGTCCAGTGCATCGTGCAACATTCCAATCCATTCGCTTTTTGCACCCATATTCGCATCCTGGGAAAAAACCAACTGGTCCCTTTTATCGTAGACCATCCAGCCCCATCCTGCGCCGGGAATTTTCTTACCTAGAAGCCGCTTCCGGTAGTCATATTCATACCGAAAACAAAGGCCGTCCAAAATGGATAGGTTCATTGTCCAAGAAGCGGAAATTAGTTGATCCACGGCCTTGGGAGGGATAACAACCCTGAGCTGATTCAGGTCATCATAAACATACATCGTCACTAACCAACCCGTATATGCACCAGAAGTCGTGTTAGCGGCTTGGACCTTCTTTTCCACGATCTGCCCCTCTAAATCCTTATACTCCACTGCCAGGCTACCCCGTTCGTCCACGGTCACGGTTTTATACAAGGTGCCGGGGGCATAATTAGAAGTAGTGGCGGGAATATTATTTCCATCGCTGGGCGCATTGAAAGTGATGGTCCATATTGGCACCTTATCTGAGGTGTCATTAATCAGATATTGAGTCTGAACCCCGAGACCGCTCCCTGCCCAACTATTTCCGGGGGCGGAAACGACCAGGGGTCGGTTCAGGGGAGAAGCCTCAAATTGGGACTGCCCATAAAATACTTGTTCTCCTTTGTACCCCGGAATGTCCGAGGGATAAATCGAAGAATAAAAGGTGTCCTGGCTGCTGAAAGGGGTTGATTGAAAAAGGCCGGTATTGCTGGACGCCTCGTAAGGCAAAAACGAATACGCTTGCCGACCGAAGGCATCATAAACTTGTGGGGCTACTAAGTCATTCCCTGTCCCGGACATTTGCCAGGAAACCGTTTCGATGGGCCGACCAAAGCCATCAAAATATACCGTCGCGTGTTGGACCCCCGATGGCGCTGTAACGGCCAGTAAAGCGGATTCAGAGGTATAGGGTTGCTGTGCTGTCCAAGTACGTACATAGTTTAATAGCGTATCTCCGATATAACTTGGGCCGGTATAAAGCGCGACGGTTGGTGCTGGCACTTGCATTAAGGAACCTGGTGAAATGGTTTGAGGCAGTTTTTGACCGAAAGAAAAGTAAGGGAGAAGCGTAAGCGTAATCAGATAACCGTGTTGGGAAAGCATAGCGGAAGGTTAGGGACGCTGGAAGTTCCAAAAAATCACAAAGAAAAGAAACGGGGTTTTTCCCCTCCTTACCATTGACCTTCGTCTACTCCCAACTTATCTAGTCTTTTAACAAATCCTAAATACCGCTTGGTTAATTTGTTCCTATAGGTTTTTCTTAATCGCTTGGAATAAGCCTCAGAAATCACCCTGTCTATGAATAAGTTACGGTAAGCAGGTAACTTGGCCTCGGACCTCGTTTTTTTGCTCCAGGTCTGTAATTCATAAATTACCCCTTGAAACGCGGACCGATGAAAGAGGTATGATCCAACCAAGTGGAGTTTCCGACAACGCACCCCTGTTACCGGACAAGTGAAATACCAAATTTGCCCCTTACCCAGGTTGGAGGGTAGGGCTACCAAATTTACTCGGTACGTTATGGGGATTTTTGCCACCGAATAGGCGAATTCCGCGTAGGCAGGTGCATGATGTCCACTTACTACAACAACTCCCATAGAGCCCATCTTTACCCCCCTCCTGGTCCAGGTAAGGATGCCTTTAATGGTGCCGCGGTTCGACGTAAGCATTCCGGCATTATTAAGGTCGGTGGTACTGATCGTCTTACAATAATTAAGCAGGATTGGGGATGAGGATCGACGGCCCATAATATAGCCTAAATATTTAGGGATAAGCCCCGGCGCAGCGTTGAAGCAGCTTTTCGGTAGTCCCTGCGGTGTTCAAGAATCGCGTAAACAGCGAAGGGAGTATATGCCTTACCTGGCTCAAACTCGGTACTGCTTGTAAATACATAGAAAAGCCCCCTATCGCTGTCATATTCAGCCGAGGCCCCCCGAGTCTTTCCTGGCCGCGTGTAATAAACCTTGGCGCCCTTCTCATGGTCAATTTCCCATCCGTAAGCCAGAAGGACTTCTTCGAATGCTCTACTTTGGTTGTATTGATCCAAAGCCCCTCTATTCCTTGTTGATTGCTTTTTGTCTTTGGGAACTTCAAATTCGTAATACGCGAGGGGTTCAGGATTACACTTGAAATAGGCATCAGGGTCGTAGGAAACGAATCGCAGTGAAATCACATTTGAAGGAGCCATGTCGATTATTACCTTATTCGCTTTGAACCAATTCGAAAAAAATCTAAAGTGTTCCTTGTGGTATTCAGGATGTGCGACATATATCAACCCCCACAGGCCCCGGCCTGATATAGACAATCCGCAATAAGCAATGCAAGGATCACAAGCCAGAATTCCACGTAAATCGGTCATAGACCAGGTTGGGTTATCCTTTTGGTCAATATCGAATTGAATCAGTCCCGTATGAGCTATCACCCTGTCCTGGCTCCGATACGAGCATGTGCAAGATGGCGTGAATGCGGGGAGCTTGCTTTTAAGTACGTCACGTTCCACTTTATCCTCAATTTGCCTGATCTTCTCAATAGTTGCCTGATGCCTATCAGACTTAAGTATCTTAATCAATTCGACCTCCTTGATGGGAATGGTGTTGTTGCTACTCATAAAACAACTAACTTTTGCTTCCAATACGTTCCGCATATATTATTCTTTGGCATTTCTGGCATTTTGGCCCCATTGGGTAGGGGCTTACCTCTTAAGCTATTCCCATTTGTGAACGGATGGCCCATTGGCACAAAACGTTTTAACGGCAATGCAGGCTGGCATTATTATGGGCCAAAATGCCGTTGGTGCCAGGACTATTCCAGGCTTTTGGCATAGAGCCCCCGCTTGATGCGCCGAAAGGCCCCGCTTTCGGAAAAGAACCTTTTTGCCGTCCTTATAGGAACTCCTTTTTGCAGAGCTATTTTGAGCCCTGCCGCTGTCTCGAATTGATCGGGCAATGAGTTGTATAGGTCTTTTTTATCGGTGGATTCCATTGCCAGGGAATCGCCCTTTAAGGCTCTCTTGACCCGCAAAGCCATCGAGGTAAAGTATTCCACCAAGGCAATGGAAGTCGTTACGTCCTCAACGCTTAGCACTCCCAGCGGACTGCCCTCTGAGGCATATCTTAAAGCATGAATGATAAGCGACAATCTAATTGCATATATATCCATCTTTGCGCCGATTAAGGCATAGTCGTTATCTTCATTACAGCGATCAGTATTTGCCTTTTGCCATTGGAATAAAAGCGATTTGGCCTCGGGATCAAAAGACACAGTTTGGGGAATGGGGTCACCTTTAGAATCAAGAGCAGGGGTGAGGCTTAGTAACTTAAGCATTATTTCAGACCAAACCATCGAGGCTATTCCGTCTTCATTGCTATCTCGCCAAGGCTCCTTTTTTATCTCGGGTGCGACGAAGAGAATCCGGTCAATAAATCCATTTTCATTCCTGTTCTCGGCGGCCAATTTAAAAAGAACAGCGGGCTGGATAGTCCCGCCTACACATATAAATGGATGAGGGATATAGATAGGTTCACTTCCCTTTCGGTCTATCTTTATAGACTCCCCACTCCACATGCTTAACCACTTTTCTTGTTCACTGCCCTTGTTATACCGATTAAAGTTTCCAAACCATCCAGCCAATTCATCCACCTTTACCCCTACACCCCTGGGGTTATCGTTGTGAACACTAGCCAACGCTTCCGGGGTATAGTCGCTGAGCAGGTAAGTCCTATACTTGGGCTTGGGCAGGTTTAACTTTTCCGGGTGCGATTTTGGAAGCGCGGCATCTGTTTCATACATAGCTTTCTCCATGGTGTACATATCAAAATTTGATTTATCTGCGTCCCTCAATGGTTTAACCGCAAACGACAAAGGATGTGTCTTACCCACACCGGGACCGCCCACCAGCGCGATGTATATTATTGGCGCTAAATACCACTCCGCACTCATTTTTACATTGTAGGTATTGCCCATCCCAATTGCAGCAGCATAGATCATACTTGATACAGTATAGTCAATATTGAATCCTGCATTTTCATTTAGCTTCTTTGCAACCAGGGCGACCTTGGCGGGCATTAGTTCCAATGGGAAAGTCGGAACCGTATCGAACTCGTACTTCTCCTTAAATACCTGGGTATTCATCGGAGGAAATGGGGTAATTCGGTTCTCCATTACTTACCCCCCTTCTTTTTTGCCAAATAAGTATCGGCAATGATGTCTATTCCTTCCGATCCCGCCCGCTTGCCCGTGGTTAATGCCCATTTGGTTAGTTCTTCCCTGGAAAAATAAAGGAGCTTCCCATTTGGCTTGCTATGGGGCAAAATCCCGGCGGAAGTAAGTTTGTATAGGTAGGATTTGGTCATGTTAAGAAACCTGGCCGCTTCGTCCAGGGTCAGGACCTCTTTTCTTTCCTCTAAACGAGCCTCAATCAAGGCCAGCTTTTTTAAAATGATACTCATTTTTGTGCATGTGAAAAATGAAAAAAACACATAGCTACGTGTACATTGGCATCATGCCTTTGCACTACAAAAATGTATTACGGGGAAAGGAAAGGTGTTAAGGGTGTTAATACCTTAACTGAGATTAACTCTTTTTATCGGTAAGCAATTCCTTAAGTATTTGATCCACAATGGATTTTCCCTCCTTTGGGTTTGCGCCTCTTGATCTAGCCGCACTTAGGGAGTTTTTATTGAAGGGTGTATTACCATTCTTTTGGAAGTTGTCGGTAATAATAGAATTAGCGAGACTTCTGCTCTTTCGTAAAAGTCTTGCTTCTTGTAATTTTTCAATCAAATAAATGAGGACCGAATCCTCTAGCAGCCATACAATAGGTGAATTGAAAAAAACATCGGGGGTGGAACTTGACTCTACAGCCCCTTTCTGGGTTAACAAGTTAAATAACTGCTGCTTGACCCTCTCCTCACCTACCCAATATTTTACCTTTTTGGTTTCTATTGCAGCCTGTTGAATGATTAATGGTTTGATTTCCTCAACCGGCTTTCCCAACTCCGCATTAAGAAATGCAACTATTTTCCGACATTCATCGCATTTTGATTCCAACGCGGGGGAGCCTCCCCAGGTGCAAAAATAATAAGCTGCATCGCCATACTTGATCCTACTTTCAATAAGGAATTTGAGGTATTCTTGTCCCCTTTGGGTCGGGAAATAAGCCTTGATATATGTCTGGAATAGATTAAATGGAAGGTAGTCAAAATTAGAATCGATATACTTGTGCTGGTCAGCCATTCGTTGAAACTCACGCTCTTTATCTTTAAATTCTTGTTGCATGCTCTTTTCAAACATCGCCCATTCAACGGGGGATGGAGCCTTGAACTCCGGTTCTTCCTTTTTAGGACTTGATTTCTTCTTGGCCATGCTCTATTTTAATTGAATCCCAGGCAATTTATTAATCGCATCCCTTTTCATTTCCTCGGCTGCCCTAACATACCGCTGTGTATGTTTCATGGAGGTATGCCCCAAAAGTTTGCTAGTCACGAACACGTCCGCTCCATGGAAAACCAGGTTTGTTCCAAACGAATGCCGGGCGCAATGCCAGGTAATCTTCTTAGGGATTTCCGCCCGTTCCAACCAAAGTCGCAAAGCTTTATTAGCCCCGTTGGCTGTGGGTAGGTCGAATATCTTTTCCCCAGGCTTTCCGGGCTTTCCCAAGAGTCGCAGGGCAGTATCTGTGAGGTTAACTACCACCGTCTTGGCCGTCTTGGATTGGAAAACCTTCAGTACCTTATTCTTCATATCCGCATTAGTCCAGGTAATCGCACTAACATCAACCCAGCGTAATCCCGTAACACAGGAGAACAAAAAAGCCCTTTTGACTTCCCCGGCCCTTGTTGGTGTGTTCGCAAGTAATTGCAATTCGTCAAAGGTCAGAGTATCCTTTACACTTGCTTCTCCCTTGGGTGCCTTTACATCCGCACATGGGTTCGTTAAAATCAATTTTTCCCGGACCGCCTGGCGGACCATTTTCTTAAAACGGGCATAATAGGACTTTGCCCCCTCTCCTTTACAGATAACTGTGAGATGGTCCCGGAATTGGGCGACCAGGTTTTCATCCAAATCCTTTACAAACAAGTCAGACGCCTTGCGCTTCTTCAAAAACTCCTCAAATCGGCCATAAACCCCCTTCATATTTCGAAGGTCTTTTTTTGAATACCCCTCTATATATGAATTCATCCAGGCCAGTAGGTTTACCTTCTTGGCGTGTTCGGTCTGTATATTATAGTCGTTTGCGGATAGTTCCTGCGCCCGCTTTGCCTGAATCCTCTTTGCCAAATCCAAGTTTTCCTTGTTTTTCTGGCGATCAGGGAGCGCATTGCTAGGCGATAATTTCAGTTCGTTCAAAAACTCATAATTGCGCTTGCCCCCATGGTAAATGTCGAGCACGAGGGACGTAGAACCGTCTTTATTCTTGCGCTTACGTAGGGTTACACTCATAATTTCCAAGGGCTTTAATGCCTACTTAAAGGTATGAAAAAGGCATCAATTTTTTGTTACTGAGTAACAATAGAGTAACAAAAAATGGGAAAACAAGGGAAAACAAGAAATAGCCAAAGGAAAGACACCTCGATAAGATGCCCGTCAGGACTGGAATTCAGGGCATTAAAAAACCCGACCGAAGTCGGGTATGGTGCCCAGAACAGGAATCGAACCTGCACTTTCTTGCGAAAACCAGATTTTGAGTCTGGCGCGTCTACCAATTCCGCCATCTGGGCTAAATCTCCTAACCTGAAAAAGAAAGCGGGACGCAAATATACCCCATCCTCCCCACATGGGGAATAAAAATTTCGAGGTATTTTGCGCCCCATGCTAACGATTGGCTTAATCAGAGAAGGAAAGGTCCCTCCCGACAACAGGGTTGCATTTACCCCCCAACAATGTCAATGGCTCCAACGCCAGCACGGTGAGTTGCGCATTGTGGTGCAGGCTTGCCCCATCCGCTGTTTCAGCGATAGGGAATACAAATCTGCGGGCGTCATCGTCAAGGAGGACCTGAACGATTGTGATATTATCCTGGGCATTAAGGAGGTACCCAAGGAGCAGCTCCTTTACGGCAAGACCTATTTCTTCTTTTCTCATACCAAGAAGAAACAGCCCTACAACCAGGAGATGTTCAGGGAAATCGTAAACCGCAAAATTACGCTGATGGATTATGAATGCCTGACCCATGAGGATGGGCAGCGTATCCTGGGGTTTGGATTTTTCGCGGGCGTCGTTGGAGCGCACAACGGGATCGTGGCGTACGGGGAGCGCACAAAGGATTACCACCTGGAACGCGTGTATAAAAGCAAGCATTTCAAGGCGCTGATCCATACGTATTTTGAGTTGCTGCTGCCCCCTATCAAGGTGGCAGTCACGGGGACGGGTAGGGTTTCGTCGGGGGTCTTGGAAATTATGAACCTGATGGGGATCAAGGAGGTGGAACCGGAGGAGTACCTGAGAAAGCAATTTGAATACCCGGTGTTCGTGCACCTACGCGGGCAAGACCTGTATAAACACCAAAAGACGGGTGGCTATAGCCGGGACCATTTCCACCAGCAGCCGACGGAATATGATTGTTTGTTCCACCCATACTTGGCGGAGACGGATATATTGATGAACGGGATTTACTGGAGTCGGGATATTCCGAGGCTGTTCAGCATGGAAGACATGGCACAAACAGATTTCCGGATCGAGACCATTGCCGATATTACCAATGACCTGAGGGGGTCGGTGCCCTGCAATATCGGGGAAACGACAATCGAGGACCCCGTGTATGGCATAAATAAGATAACGGGAGCAAAAACAGCCCCATACAAATATGGATCCGTCGACCTCATGGCCATCGGTAACCTTCCTAACGAATTACCCAGGGACGCCTCCCAATATTTCGGAGAACAATTCATCAAATACGTCCTCCCCGAGTTGTGGAAGAAGCGCAGCGACATCCTGGAGCGCGCGACGATAGTGAAAGACGGGTCTCTGACAAAGGGGTTCAAGTACCTGCAGGATTATGCGGGTTTATAGATATAGATAATAGTCTTTCAGCAATGAAAGGCATTCGGAACCATATTGTTCCCCCTCTCTGATGGCCCACTCCTTGACAAGAGGTGGCGCATATGCTTCCTCCAGTATTTCCCTTTCCATGAGCAACATGGCCCTGAAAAAGTCGTGATCGGGCGTTTGGCGAAGGAGGACTTGTTCCCGGCACCGGAAGCCCAGGATACTGGCTTCTTCCAGGAAGGATTCCATGCGGTGGTAAGGCAGGAGGATGCCCGCAATCCCGTGGGCGGTCAAATCCAGGAAGAAGACCCGGAGGACCTGGGAGTGGGTCAGGGTCTCTCCATGCCTCGCCAGGCTGCGGCCGTGTTCTTCGCTGAGCAGGTCGTTTTCAAAGAAAGGGGGGTTGGTGATGATGGCGTCGAAGGGTTCGGTGAAGACCAGGTCGTTGATGTCGCCCGGCACGACCCTCAACCTGTCCGACCAAGGGCTGGAGATCATATTGGATGCGGCCTGAAGGGCGGATTCTTCCTGTAGCTCCACGCCGGTGATGAAGGCGTCACAGCGCTGGGCGATCATGAGTCCCAAGAGCCCGGTACCAGCGCCGATGTCGAGGATGCGACCTTCGCCGGAGACCTGTTCGGCGAATATACCCGCCATCCAGGCGCCGAAGATACAGGCGTCGGTGCTCACCTTCATGGCGCACTTGTCCTGGAACACGGTGAATTGCTTGAAGCGGAAGTAGGGATTGGCCATCTGTACCTCAATCTACGAAAAGTGAGCCGAACAGCCTAGGCTGACCCGCGAGGCTGGCGCGAGCCCCGGAAGCCCGGGACGCCGCGAGGCGCGATGCCGCAAGCGGCCTAGACCGACCCACGGGTCCCCACGATCTGCTCCAGCGCCTGTGCATACCCGGCCCCTACGGGCACACAATAATCTCCCACCCATACCTGCGTCTTCTCAATACGGTCGATCCGAAGACGGTTCACGATGTACGAGCGATGGATGCGGAAGAATTGCGCCGGCGGAAGCAGCGCCTGGCACTCGACCATCGTAAGGCGAGAAAGGATTTTAGACAACGGGGTAATAAATTGCATGTAATTACCTGCGCTTTCCACAAATAAAATATCCTGGAGGGAAACGCGGACCTGATCGTAGCCGCTTTTTACAAAGATCACGGGGGACGAGAAGTCTTTGTTGCTGCGGAGTTGGACGAGCTCGTGGGCTTTGTTGCAGGCCTTCAGGAAACGGCTGAGGGAAAAGGGCTTGAGCAAGTAGTCTATGGCATCGAGCTCGAAGCTTTGTACGGCGTGCTCCGCATAGGCCGTGGTGAAGATGACCAGGGGGGGCTGGGTCAGGGATTTGAGTAACTCGAGACCGGAAATATCGGGCATCTTGATGTCCAGCAAGAGGAGGTCCACCTTATTGTTTTGCAAATAGTCAATCGCCTGGAAGGCATCGGTGAAGCAGGCCTTCAATTCAAGGAAGGGCACCTTTTCGGAAAGGGATTTTACCACTTCCAGCGCGATGGGTTCGTCATCCAGGGCTACCGCGGTCATCATCAAAGGCAATTTACGCATTTCAGGCCGAGGGCCGCGGAGCCGGGGGCCGCGGCCTGGGGGCGACAAGTCTATTCCGTTCGCAAGCGCTCGGCGGGATTCCCCAAAGCCGCCTTCAGCGCGTGTGCTCCCACAGTCAGGAGGGCCAAACCCAACATAACCACGGCCGTCATCGCAAACACCCACCAGTGAATGGAGATGCGATTAGCATATCCCTGGAGCCACCGATGCATAAAGTACCAGGCCAGGGGGACCGAAATCAGCAGGCCCAAAAATACGAGGCGCGTGAATTCGAGCGAAAGCAACCGGACCAGGGACGCCACGGACGCACCGAGGACTTTGCGGATTCCGATCTCTTTATAGCGGTTGACGGCGACCAGGGCGGCGAGCCCGAAGAGTCCCAGGCAAGCCAGGCAAATGGCCATACTTCCCGCCAGGCCGATGATCCGGCTCCACTTCGTTTCGGGTTCGTAAAAGCGGTCCATTTCTTCGTCCAAAAAATGATATTGAAAAGTAAGGTTCGGTACGAGGGATCGCCAGGCACCTGCCATGCGGGATAAGGCGCGGGAAGGATCGCCGGGCGAAACGCGCACATAGATGTGGTTAACGCTCAGGGCTGAAGGCCAGTAGAACAATTGAGGGCGGACCTGTTCGGCCAGGGAAACATAGTTGAAGTCCTTGACCACGCCTATAATGGTGCAGGGTAACTGGTCATTTTGCATCAATGTTTGCCCGATGGCGCTATCCGGGGAGATGTTGTATTCCCGCAAAAGGGCCTGGTTGACGATGAGGTAATGCACGGAATCAGATGGACCGAAATCGTGGCCCCGAAGCAGGCTCATCCCCATCAGGTGTATGTAACCCGGCTCCACCGGGTATTCCAGGGAACCGCCCCCCTTTCCGCGGTAGGAATAGCCGGACCCCATAAATCCAAAACCCTCGCCCATGCCAATTTCGGCGGCGGTTACGCCGGTTATACCGGCACTGGAAAGTAAGGTTGAACGAAAAGCCGGATACATACGTTTGGTGTCCACGCCAGAGGCGTCCACATCGATGACGTGTTCCTTATTGAATCCCAGGTCGCGGGCCCGCAGGTAGGAGACTTGCTGAAGAATGATGACGGTCGCGGTGACGAGTCCCGCCGACAGGACGAATTGAAGCACGACAAGGGAGCGCGTGAACAGGTTCGAGCCCGAAAGGCGAACCTTACTATGAAAAACCTCCAGGGGCTTGAATCCCGACAGAACCAGGGCGGGATATGCCCCCGCGATCAACCCGGTGAACAGAGCCACGCCTAGGAGCATGGGGATTTGCCGAAGGCTGAGGTGGAGGCTTACATCCGTGAGGCCTGATAGGTAAGGCAACAGGAAAAAGGATAAAATCAGGGCGAGAAAAGTGGAAAAGAAAGCCAGGACCAGGGACTCGGCCAGGAATTGATATACCAACTGGCGGCGCCGGCTCCCCATGACCTTTCGGACGCCGATTTCCTTGGCCCTGCCCGCGGAGCGGCCGATGGACAAGGTGGTAAAGTTGATGCAGGCGATCAACAGGACGGAAAAGGCCATCCCAACAAGTAGCCAGATGCGCTTGGGATCGACAGGGTCGCCTCTTCCATCGATGGAGGTATTGGTGTGTATATCCCGTAAAGGCTGGAGGCGAAAGCTGATCGGGGGCGCCCCATGTCCGTCCCATTGCTTGTTTTTAATGAGGTCGGCGGCTTCGGTCGGGATATGACGTGTCCGGAAGTCAACCAGGTGCGAAGCCAGGCCATTTCCCGGTCGCAACAAAACAAAGGTCTCATCCCCCATCGTTTCGTACCAGTCCGTCATAGCTTGCGGGTCGGCATGGGCTTCGCAATAGGGGAATCCTATAAGGAGTCCAAATGACAAAATGGAATTGGCGGGAGGGTTTTCCGCCACGCCGGTAATCAAAAAAGTCTGGAACCCGGTGTCGAGTTTGATGCGAAGAAGGCGTCCGTCCACGTCGATCCGCCCGAAAAAACGCATGGCCATATCCCGGGTCAGGACGACGTTGTGCGTTCCGTTCAGGGCCTGAGCCGGGCTGCCGGACAAAAGGGGGAAAGTGAATACGGAAAAAAAGGAGGTGTCGGCAAAGGATACGGTCAGCCGGGAAAGCCGGTCACCCGTTTGAACAAGGATATTCCCCCTGGAACGGAAGCGTACAAAGCGTTCCACGCTGCCGGGGAAGTCCTGTGCCAGGGTGGGTCCCATGACCATGGACAAGCCCGCGGAACCGCCGGGCTCCCTTTCGGGAAGCCCCTGCTCCCATTCAATGACCCGGAATATGTCCCCCGCTCTTTTGTGGAAGCGGTCGTAACCGAACTCGTTCACCGCGTACAAGAGGAACACGATGAAACAGGTTAGTCCCAGGGACAATCCCAGAACATTGATGAGGGCAAGGGCTTTTTGCCTGCCCAGGTTGCGGATGGCAATCCTGAAGCATTGCTTAATCATGGCTATACTGATATTTCATCTTTATAAGTAAGGGCAAAACCTGAATGAGGATGAAGAGCAGCGTGACCAACGCCAGAATGAGGGTAGACCGTATCCAACCACTTTTGTCCATGACGGCGATCAGCTTTCTGTAAATGACCAGGATGATCCCGCCGAAGGAGAGCGCCAACACCCCTACCGCCGCCTGCTCCTTGATCACCATGGAGAAAAAATAGCCCCAGGAAAGGGTGGCAATCATCCATGTAACCAAAACGGATACGCCGATAATGCTGTAGCGGATACGCCCTGGTCCATAGTTTTTGAGGACGTCCGGATCGGCTGAGGCCAGCCACCACAAAAAATAAGACCATGTACTTGGCTCATTGCTTTCCATGCGGAAACAGGAGTGTCAGGTGAATGAAATATTCGGTCGCCGATTCGCGGATAGACAACTCATGCCTGCCGGGGTAAAGGAGTTGCAGGCGCCTGCGCACATTTTCCAAGCCTATGCCGGAATTATTGGCTTCGGGATCTTTTTCGGGGCCCGGATGACGGCTGTTGTACACGTCGAAGTAAACTTTATCAGGGGTACAGGTCAGGGATACTTTAATCCACGAGGGCCGGATCAGACTGATACCATGCTTGAAGGCGTTTTCCACGAAGGGGATCAGTAACATAGGCGCTACGGAGTGCTGGCAGGCGGCCTCATCCAACTGGGTGTCTATTCGAATCTTGTCGGAGGCCTGGGTGCGCAGCTTTTGCAGATCGATGTAGTTGCGCATGTACTGTATCTCCTTTACTAACGGAATACTGTCCTGCATATTGTCATACAGCATAAATCTCATCATGTCGCCCAGTTGTTGTATCCCTTGAGCGGTGTTCTCGCTATGTTCCTGTATCGCCGTCCCGTAAAGGGTATTGAGGGCATTGAACAAAAAGTGGGGATTGATCTGTGACTTCAGGAAATCCAGGTTGGCATTCGACGTGCTCAGCGCGCTGGCCAGTTGGTTGAGGCGTCCACTGGCCTTCCTGCCATACACGTAAAGTATCCATGTAAAGGGGGTGACCAATAAGATGATCCAAATATAACTCGCCCAAAAAATGTCCCAATCCTGATAACTTCGAGACTCCACGATCTCGCTGAAAACGAATACCGCAGGGAGGGTCAGGGCAAACGTGGCGAGGATATAAATGCCCCAGTATTTCCACCAGGACAGGTGTTGCCTTTCCTTATACGGGATAAGCCATGCGAAATTCAACGCGTGGATAAGAAATGCCAGGGGAAAAGCGCAAAACGCAACATACAACATGAAACTGACCGCGCTTCTCCTCACGAAGAAAATACTGGCGATGACCGGGACCCACAGGAAAACGAAAACCTGGAGGTGGGTAAAGAAAGCCTGGGCGCCGACACTTCTGTTTTTCAAACTCATCAGGCGGGGGATCACGAGTTCCCGGATCAGCAGGTAAAACCCCATCCCTATCAGGAATTTAAACGCCGACATCAGTCCCCTGTTGAGATAGTATACCATCAGATTCCCATTGGCATATTCGGTGGTTAGGTCGGGACCCACACAAAAAGCATTTAGGGTAAAAAAGGTGGTGAGGAGAACCAGGAGCACGAGCATGAACGTTATGAAGGCATCGAAGCGCCTCGTCTCCAGGTAACGGGGGCTTCCAATGAAAATCACCGCCAGGAATCCCCCATAATATATTAGCGCCGGAAGGATGTGGGGAAGGAAAAAGTTAAAGACATAGTTGAAGCCCCTCCCGCTTTGTTGAAGACTGTGCCTTGCCTCGATCATGACCACCTGGCCCTCCCCGTTCATCCAGGCCAGTGTGGCCGAAAGGGCGATGGTAACCAGTAGGGTTCCGATCCAGAATTCCAGTTGGCGCAGTTTCATGGAACAATTTTAGGCGTTTGCGCCCGGACCTTCATGGGCGAGTGACGAAAAGCCCGAAAGATGTGACGAACCGGCGGGGCGCCGCATCCCGGGCCTTCGCCGGCTCGCCGCGCTGCGCCCGCCCGCAACGCCGCCGTGACGGCCGCCGCGCGCTGCGCGCCGCCTAAGCCCACTCCGCCCGAGCGCTGGGTGTCACGCTCAGATCTGCGAATTGCCCGGCCTGATACTTGTACCACGCCGTGAGGGCGATCATAGCCGCATTGTCTGTGCAATATTCAAAAGCTGGAATAAACGTATTCCACACCTTTTTCTTCCCCAACTCAGTCAGACCATGACGCAGCCCGCTGTTGGCGGAAACGCCCCCGGCAATGCAAACATCCCTGATGCCCGTTTCGCGGGCGGCACGGGAAAGCTTATGTAGGAGAATGGTAACAATTCGTTCCTGGATGGAAGCGCAAATATCGTTCAGATTGGCCGCGACAAACCCTGGCTCCGCAGCCTGCAAAAAGTAAAGGATCGACGTTTTCAGTCCACTGAAGCTGAAGTTCAATCCGGGCACCTGCGGCTCCGGAAAGGAAAAGCGCCTGGGATCACCCTGGCGCGCGTGCCGGTCGATGAGGGGGCCTCCGGGATAAGGCAGGTCAAGGAGCTTAGCACTTTTGTCGAAAGCTTCGCCCGCAGCATCATCCAGGGTCTCCCCCAACACCTCCATATCCAGAGGCGAGCGGCAAAGGACGATTTGCGTATGCCCTCCGCTGACGGTAAGGCAAAGGAAGGGGAAAGCGGGGGCCGGGTCTCCGATCAGGTTTGCGATAACATGGGCTTGCATATGGTGGACAGCGATGAGGGGTTTATCCAGGGACAGGGACAGGGATTTGGCGAAGCTGGCGCCGACCAATAGGGAGCCGATGAGGCCAGGGGCCTGGGTGAAAGCGACCGCGTCCAAATCCCCGGGGGTGACACCCGCCTCCCTCAGTGCGATGTCCACGACCGGTACGATGTGCTGCATGTGCGCCCGGCTGGCCAATTCGGGTACGACCCCTCCGTATTGTTCATGCACGGACTGGCCCGCGACGTAGTTGGTCAGGATCTTCCCGTCCCTGCACACCGATGCACTCGTCTCGTCACAAGAGGACTCGATTGCCAGAATAGTTACGCTCATGCAGCACAAAAGTAATTCAGGAACTCCGGATCGCCACCACCGGATCCATCTTAGCCGCTATGGAGGCGGGAATGATCCCCGCCAGGATTCCGGTGAATATGCAAAAGAAGACCGCGCCCAGGAACAGGCCTATGGAAATGGACACGGTAAAGTGCAGGACGTAAGTTAACATGAACGTCAACAGGAAGACGAGGATGATGCCCATCACACCCCCGATGACGCACAAGAAAGCCGATTCCAGCAGGAACTCCAGGAGAATGGTACGGCGTTTGGCGCCGATGGCTTTTTTCAGCCCGATCATGGGCGTGCGCTCCCGGACGGTGACGAACATGATATTCGCCACGCCGAATATTCCCACGATGAAGGAAAGGCCCGTGATGGCGAAACCCCCTATGGTCATGTAGCTGAAGATATTGTTCAGCTCGCCCGCCCCACTGGTAATATCATTCAAGGCAAAATTGTCGTCCTGGCGGGGATTCAGGCGACGGATGGAACGCATGACGCCCCTCAACTGACCCTTGAATTCATCGATCGGAATCCCCTCCCTGCTTTTTGCCAGCAGGGTCCCGTTGTTCCCACGGACATTCACGAGGTTCGTGCAAAATAAAAAGGGGACGACATAACTATTGTCGAAATCCCAGCCCCCCAACAGGGAGCTCCCCTGCTTTTTTATTACACCGACGATCGTGACCCTGTTCCCTTTTACCTCCACCGTTTTTCCCACCGCGATATAGGCGCTGTCGAACAGCTTCTCGGCGTTTTTATAGCCCAGCACCATCACAGGCGCACCCTGGCTGAATTCCGATGGAAGGATATAACGCCCGTATCCTATGTCGACGGATTGGATCTGGTTGAATTCTTCCGTTACTCCGTAAAACTGAATGTTGGTCAGGGCGTAATCTCCGTATTCGACGTTTGCCTGCCCCCCGTACATGAAGGCAACGTTGGCGGCGTAATCGGCCCTTTGCTTCACCAGTCGAACCTCGGAATATTGGGGAACGGGGCGGCTCAGGTACTTCCACCAGGGATAATTCGACCCTCCGCCCCAGGGCCACTTTTCGATGAATACGGTGCTGGCCCCCATAGCCTTCATCTCGTCGTGTACGGTCTTGTCGAGGCTGCTGACGGTAGCCAGGACCGCGATGATGCAAAAAATACCTATGGTGATCCCGAACAGGGACAGAAAGCTACGCAGCCGGTTTTTCCTTAGCTCGTCCAGCGCCATCCGGAAGCTGGTGACAAGGATAGTGAAGGTTCTCCGCATGCCTCAAACCTACGCAAAAAATCGTACCTTTGCGCCCCAGATGAGCTACAACGAGCAGATACTTCGACGCAAGACTTTCGCGATCATTTCCCACCCTGATGCCGGGAAGACGACCCTGACGGAGAAATTCCTCCTTTTCGGGGGCGCCATCCAAACGGCCGGGGCGGTGAAAAGCAACAAGATCAAGAAGCATGCGACCAGCGATTTTATGGAAATTGAAAGACAAAGGGGCATCTCCGTGGCGACCTCGGTAATGACCTTTGAATACAAGGGCATGCTCGTCAACCTCCTGGATACTCCCGGTCACAAGGACTTCGCCGAAGACACCTTCCGGACCCTCACCGCCGTGGACAGCGTCGTACTGGTCATCGACAGCGTGAACGGCGTCGAAGAGCAGACGCGCCGCCTCATGGAAGTTTGCCGGATGCGCGATACGCCCGTCATCGTCTTTATCAACAAGATGGACCGGGATGGCAAGCAGCCCTTCGACCTGCTGGAAGAGATCGAAAAGGAACTGGGCATCAACCTCCACCCCATTACGTGGCCCATCAATAACGGGCGGGAATTCAAAGGGGTCTACAACCTGTTCGAAAAGAATCTGCTCCTGTTTACGGCCGGTACCAAGGCTGTTGGAGAAAATACCGTTCTGATCAAGGACCTGG
>CAZJDB010000163.1:0-31090 GCA_964544695.1 uncultured Chitinophagaceae bacterium | reverse complement strand
CTGCCGGTGTAGGCGTAGTGCTGGTCGATCATGGACCAGATGATTTTGAGGTCCTCGGCGTCGAGCGGGTCCAGGTCTACCATTTCGCGGTTGCATTGCCGGGAAAATCGTCCGTTGACGTCGTAGACATAGGCGATGCCTCCGCTCATACCGGCGGCAAAATTGCGGCCCGTATCTCCGAGGATGATGACGGTGCCTCCGGTCATGTATTCGCATCCGTGATCCCCTACTCCCTCGACCACGGCGTTGGCTCCGGAATTGCGGACGGCAAAGCGTTCACCGGCTTTCCCACGGATGAACACATTCCCATCGGTGGCGCCGTACAGGGCCACGTTTCCGACAATGATGTTGTCTTCGGCAACGTAACCTGCGACCTGGCTGGGATAGATGATGATCTTCGCCCCTGAAAGGCCCTTTCCGAAATAGTCGTTGGCGTCGCCTTCCAGCTCCAGGGTGATGCCCCGGGTATTGAAGGCGCCAAAGCTTTGTCCGGCGGTGCCTTCGAACAGGAAGTGAAGGGTATCGTCGGGGAGGCCAGCGGCTTTGTACCTTTTAGTGACTTCATTGGAAAGCAACGACCCTACGGTCCTGTCCGTATTTTTCAACCGGAAAGTGGCGCGTACGGGTTTGCCCGCGTCCAAATTGGCAACCTTGAGCAGTTGCCAGTCCAGGATGCCGTCGAGGCCGTGGTCCTGTTCTTCCTGGCAATATAAACCGGTAGCCGCCGTTTCCTCATAGAGAATGGGCGACAGGTCGAGCTTGCGGTATTTCCAGTGCCTGATATCATCCCGCACCTGGAGTGAGGACACCTGTCCGATCATGTCATTGACCGTACGGAATCCTAATTCAGCCATGATTTCCCTCAGCTCACGCGTCAGGAATTTGAAGTAATTCACGACGTGGTCCGGATCTCCCGTGAAGCGCTTGCGCAGTTCGGGGTCCTGCGTGGCGATGCCCACGGGACAGGTGTTCATGTGGCACTTCCGCATCAGGATGCAACCCTCCACCACCAGGGCAGCGGTGGCGATGCCCCATTCCTCGGCGCCCAATAACGCCGCCACGGCGAGGTCGCGGCCGGTTCTTAGCTGCCCATCGGTTTGAACGGTGACCCGGCTGCGGAGCTTGTTACGCACCAGGGTTTGATGCGTTTCCGCGAGTCCCAGTTCCCAGGGAAGACCCGCATGACGGATGGAACTGATGGGAGAGGCGCCTGTGCCTCCGTCGTGTCCCGCTATGACGATGACGTCGGCTTTTGCCTTGGCCACTCCCGCGGCGATGGTTCCCACGCCTGCCTTGGACACGAGCTTTACGCTGATGCGGGCGCTGCGGTTGGCGTTCTTCAGGTCGAAGATCAACTGAGCCAGGTCTTCGATGGAATAAATGTCGTGGTGGGGAGGCGGCGAAATAAGCCCTACCCCGGGCGTGGAATGCCGGGTCTTGGCGATCCATTCGTCCACCTTGTGGCCGGGGAGTTGTCCTCCCTCACCGGGCTTGGCGCCCTGGGCCATCTTGATTTGCAATTCATCGGCTTCGGTCAGGTACAGGCTGGTCACGCCGAAACGGGCCGACGCGACCTGCTTGATGGCGGAGCGCATGGAGTCTCCATTGGGCAAACGGTCAAAACGGGCAGGGTCTTCCCCTCCTTCCCCGGTATTGCTTTTGCCGCCGAGACGGTTCATGGCAATGGCCAGGGTCGAATGCGCTTCGTGCGAAATGGAGCCAAAGGACATGGCCCCGGTGGCAAAGCGCCGGTATATGTTTTCCGCGGGCTCCACGTCCTCGATCGGTATGGATGGGCGGGTTCTTTTGAATGTCAGAAGGCTGCGTAGGGTCAGTGCTTTTTCATCCTGATCGTTGATGACCTTGGAGAACTTCTTGAACGTCGTATAGTCGTTCGTCCTCGTGGCTACCTGCAGGAAGTGGATGCTTTGGGGGTTAAAGAGGTGCGCCTCACCCTTTCTTTTCCATTGATATACGCCGCCCGCGGGAAGCCGGTCCACGGGCACCTCCTTCCGGCTGAAACCCAGGTAGTGCCGGATCAGGATTTCCCTGGCGATTTCATCCAGGCCCATGCCCTCGATGCGCGAGACGGCCCCGGTGAAATACACATCCACCACCGAGCGGTTGAGGCCGATGATTTCGAATATCTGCGCGCCCTGGTAGGATTGCAGGGTCGAGATTCCCATCTTGGAGAATACCTTGAGCAGACCGTCGCAGACGGCTTTACTATAGTTTTTCTTGAGTTGCTCGACGTCCAGGTCGGTTTGGAGCTTTCCTGTCAGTTTTAGGTCTCTTATCGTTGATAAGGCCAAATACGGATTGATAGCGGTGGCGCCGAAGCCAATCAGGCAGGCGAAGTGGTGGACTTCCCATACGTCGCCCGCTTCTACCACGATCCCTACTTTTCCTCTCAGGCCTTTGCGCGTGAGGTGGTGATGCACCGCCGATACGGCCAGCAGGGAGGGAATGCTCGCGTGTTCCGAATCGATGGCCCTGTCCGTGAGGACCAGTACCTTGAAGCCGTCCTCGACGGCATCCACGGCATAACGGCAAAGCCGGTCCAGGCCCGCTTTGAGCGCCCCCGGCTGGCCGCCAGCCCGGAAATATGTCTGAAGCGTCTTCGCCTGGAAGATGCCCGTATCGATGGAGCGGATCTTTTCCAGCTCGTGGTTGGTCAACACGGGGTTATGCAAGGCTACGGTATGGCAGGACAGCGGATCCTCTACCAGCAGATTATCGGTGCTGCCCACGAAGGTCGACAGGGACATCACCATCCTTTCCCGGATGGGGTCGATGGGCGGATTGGTGACCTGCGCGAAAAGCTGTTTGAAATAGTTCGCCAGGTGTTGGGGTTGATCGCTCAACACGGCCAGGGGCGTATCGTTCCCCATGGAGCCTACGGGTTCCTTAGCCGTCGTGGCCATGGGTATGATGATGGTCTCCAGGTCTTCGGTGGAATAGCCGAAGGCTTTCTGGTATCTGAAGATTTGGTCGTGCTCGAGGTGCGTGAAGGCTACCCGGGGTTCGGGAAGCTCATCGAGGCGGATTTTATATTTGTTCAGCCATTCTCCATAAGGCTTAGCCGAACAAATGGACTCTTTCAGCTCGGTGTCGCTGATGATGCGTCCCTGTTCCATGTCCACGATGAACATTTTACCGGGCTGCAACCGACCCAATTCTATGATCATGTTCGGGTCCACGGGCAAAACACCGGTTTCGCTGGCCATGATGACGCGGTCGTCGGAGGTAATGCAGTACCTGGATGGTCTTAAGCCATTCCGGTCGAGGGTCGCGCCGATGATCTTACCGTCGGTAAAGGATATACTGGCGGGACCGTCCCAGGGCTCCATGATGGAAGCGTGGTATTCGTAAAAAGCTTTCTTGACGGAGTCCATCTGATCGTTTCCGTCCCAGGCCTCAGGGATGAGCATCATCATGACGTGGGGCAGGGAGCGGCCGGTCAGGGTCAGAAGCTCGATCATGTTGTCCAGGCATGCCGAATCGGATTGGTTACCATGGACAATGGGCAGGAGCATGTCCAATTCTTCCTTGGAAAAATAGGGAGAAATGAATCCCCCCTCGCTGGTCTTGAGCCAGTTCAAATTGCCCTGGAGGGTATTGATCTCCCCGTTGTGCGCGATGAACCGAAAGGGTTGGGCCAGGTCCCAGGAAGGGAAAGTATTGGTGGCAAAGCGCGAGTGCACCAGGCCGAATGCGGACACCAGGCGCTTGTGTGAAAGGTCGGTGAAATACTGGCGGACTTGCCTGCTCGTGAGCTGCCCTTTGTATACGACTGTTTTATAGGAAAGGGAGGCTATGTAGAAGCCAATGGCGTCTTTTTTTACGGTGTTCCGGATGGTGTGGGTGGCGTAGTTTCTCAGGACGAATAATTTCCGTTCGAATTCGTCTGCGTTTTGGATATGGTCTGGACAGGCGATGAAGACCTGTTCCATTTCGGGTTCCACACTCAACGCCGTTTTGCCGATGTTATCGGTGTTCACCGGAACCCTGCGGTAGGTGATGATTTCCAGGCCCAGGCGTTCGGCGGCTCTTTGGAAAATAGCGCGGCATTCTTCTCTCAGGCGAATTTCTCTGGGGAAAAACAAAACGCCTACCCCATAACGCCCAAAGGCGGGAAGGTGGACACCTAATTTGAGGCATTCCTCGAAGAAAAACTCGTGGGGGGTTTGAACCATGATCCCGGCACCATCACCCGTATTATTTTCACAGCCACAGGCGCCCCTGTGTTCCATATTTTCAAGGATGGTGAGGGCATCTGAAACGATTTGATGGGATTTATGGCCCTTGATATTGGCAACAAAGCCAATTCCGCAGGCATCATGCTCAAATTTTTCGTTGTATAAGCCTCCATTACCCATAGCATTTATTTCGTTTATATGTTAACCAAAACAGTGTACGGAGGCAGCAATCGTTGCAATCTTTTCAATATTACGACAATTTTGCCGGATTTTATTCAGTTTATTGTCACACTTTTTACACCAGGTATCCGAAAAGTTTGTCATCATCGTTCAGGGTTGAAAAGCTGATTTGATAGGCTTTCATTCTTCCTATAAGGCTTTCGTAATCTTCTCTTTGTTGCAACTCGATTCCTACCAGGGCCGGTCCCGATTCCTTATTCGTCTTTTGCATGTACTCGAATCTTACGATGTCGTCGTGGGGGCCCAGGATGTTGCTCACGAATTCCTTTAATGCACCGGGGCGTTGGGCGAAGCGGATCAGGAAGTAGTGCTTCAGACCCTCATAGCGTAATGAGCGCTCCCTTATTTCGGGCATGCGGTCGAGATCGTTGTTGCCGCCGCTCAGGACACACACGACCGTCTTGCCTTCGATTTCATTCCTGTATCCATGGAGGGCGGCTACTGTCAGGGCGCCGGCGGGCTCGGCTACGATGGCGTTTTCGTTGTAGAGTTGGATGATGGTAGAGCACACCAGGCCTTCATGGACGAGGCGAACGTCATCGAGGACTTCTTTCAGGTATTTGAAGGTGACTTCACCGATGCGCTTCACCGATGCACCATCGACGAAAGTGTCGATCTGGGGCAGCGTCACCGGGGCTCCTGCTTTCAGGGCAAGGGCCAGGCTGGGCGCGCCCTGTGGCTCCACGCCGATGAGTCGGGTCTGGGGGCTGAAGGTGCGGAAGTAATGACCCACCCCGGAAGCGAGACCTCCCCCGCCCACGGGCAGGAAAAGCCAATCGATTCCCTGCAGGTCTTCGAGGATTTCCTTCCCTACCGTAGCCTGTCCCTCGATGATGCTGGGATGGTCGAAAGGTGGAATAAAGGTCTTTCCATTGTCGGCGGTGAATTTCAGGGCCTCTGCCAGGCATTGGTCGAAGGTGTCTCCGACCAGGACGATGTTGACCTTGTCGCCTCCGAAGTTGCGGACCTGCTGCAACTTTTGTCGGGGGGTGATGACGGGCATGAAGATCGTGCCTTCGACCTGCATATGGTGACAGGCATAGGCAAAGCCCTGGGCATGGTTCCCCGCGCTGGCGCAGACCACCCCTTGCTGGAGGGTTTCGGGTGGCAACTGGGCCATCATGTTATAGGCGCCCCTGATTTTATAGGAACGTACCACCTGGAGGTCTTCCCTTTTCAGGTAAACGCGGCAACGGTACCGCTGGGACAGCCGCTGGTTATATTCCAGCGGCGTCCTGCGGATGACCCGGGCCATGCGCTCGTGAGCGGCGGCGACGTCCAGGGGATGTAGTGTAGTGAGCATGTGTTGTGTTTTAGGCTACGCCTGCTTTGGGGGCCGGTTGATTTTCGGGACGTAGGCTGCGCACGGCCTTTCCTGCCCTCCACATCTCGCTTTCCCTTAATTCCTTCAACTCACCTTCGAGCTTCTCGCGGTAGTCGGCTTGACTATTGCTGGCGATCGAACGTGCGGATTCCTTACCGGTAGCTACGCTCTCATACAATTCGTCGAAAACGGGCTGGGTCGCATCCTTGAATTTCTTCCACCAGTCCAAGGCGCCCCTTTGGGCCGTCGTGGAGCAATTGGCGTACATCCAGTCCATGCCGTTTTCCGCAACGAGGGGCATCAGCGATTGGGTCAGCTCTTCCACCGTCTCGTTAAAGGCTTCCGAAGGTGAATGGCCGCGTTTGCGCAGGGTCTCGTATTGTGCTGCGAAAATCCCCTGGATGGCACCCATCAGGGTACCGCGCTCACCGGTCAGGTCGCTGAATACTTCCTTTTTGAAATCGGTTTCGAACAAGTATCCGCTACCCACGGCGATGCCCAGGGCGATCACCCTATCCCTGGCTTTCCCTGTGGCATCCTGGAAGATGGCGTAGCTGCTGTTCAGCCCGCGGCCCTGGAGGAACATGCGGCGCAGCGAAGTGCCCGAGCCTTTGGGGGCTACCAGGAATACATCCACATCCTTGGGCGGTATGATTCCTGTTTGCTCGTTGAAGGTAATCCCGAAGCCATGGGAAAAATAAAGGGCTTTACCTTTGGTCAGGTGCTTCTTTACGGTCGGCCAGAGTTCGATCTGGGCCGCATCGCTGAGGAGATAGCAAATGATCGTCCCCCTTTTCAGGGCTTCTTCGATCTCGAACAGCGTTTCGCCCGGAACGAAGCCGTCCTTCACGGCCTTATCCCAGGTTTTGGAGTTTTTCCTTTGCCCGATGATGACGTTGATCCCGTTGTCCCTTTGGTTCAAAGCCTGGCCGGGGCCCTGGACGCCATATCCGATGACGGCAATGGTCTCGTTTTTGAGCACGTCCTGTGCCTTGGACAGGGGGAATTCTTCCCGGGTGACTACGTTTTCTTCAACACCACCGAAATTGATTTTTGCCATTTTTTAGTTTATTTTTTGTTTTTACATGCTGAATACTTCTGCGGCCTTGTCGAGGTATTCGTTCTCGATCAATCCTTCGCCTGGCTCTTTCGACTCGAACTCTTTGAGTTTTTCGTGGAATCCATTGCTTGCCTTGATGATGGCGATCTTTGCGGAGCGCACGAATTCGATCAGGCCGAAGGGCTCCAGGGCTTCGATGAGTCGATCCGTTTCTTCGCGGTGACCGGTAGTTTCGAAGACGGTATAGTCCTTTCTTATCACGACGGCCCGCGCGCCGTATTCTCTCAGGAGCCGCTCCACCGTGGCTTTTTCTGCGATCTCGTCGGTGGATACCTTGTACAAGGCAAGCTCCTGCCAGATGAGTTCGTCATCGGTATTATAATATGCTTTGAGGACTTCGACCTGTTTTTCCAACTGGCGGCACAACTTTCTTACGATGTCTTCGAATTCGTTGATGACTATCGTGAAGCGGTGGATGCCTTCGATCTCCGAGGGGGAGACGTTCAGGCTTTCGATGTTTATTTTTCGGCGGGAAAACATGATGGCGATGCGGTTGAGCAGGCCGATTTGGTTTTCCGTGTAGACGGTGATGGTATATTCTTTTTTCATAAACTTTTTTTATTCCGCCTGCGGCGCTGTTTTGTTGGGCCTGCGGCGGGCTTATTTTTTGTTATACCTGCGGCCCTAGGACAACCGAATCTCGGCTACGCTGCAACCTTGAGGGACCATGGGAAAGACATTATTCTCTTTTCCAACCATTACCTCAAGCAAATAGGCGCCTTTGTGATCTAGCATTGTTTTCAGGGCGGCGCGTAGGTCGGCGCGGGCTTTGATGCTGGCGCCGGCGATGCCGTATCCTTGGGCTACGGTTACGTAGTTGGGGCTGGTGATGTTGACGAAGGAATAGCGCTTGTCGTTGAAGAGCTGTTGCCATTGGCGCACCATACCCAGGAATTCGTTATTGAGGATGAGGATTTTCACCTCGGCGCCGAATTGCATGAGGGTGCCCAGTTCCTGGATGGTCATCTGGATACCTCCGTCTCCGACGATGGCGATAACCGTGCGGTCCGGAGCACCGTACTTGGCGCCTATGGCGGCGGGGAGGCCGAAGCCCATGGTGCCCAGGCCACCTGAGGTGACGTTGCTTTTGGTCTGGTTGAATTGGGCGTAGCGGCAGGCAACCATCTGGTGCTGGCCTACATCGGTAACGATGATGGCGTCACCACCGGTCAATTCGTTGAGGACTTTGATGACCTCGCCCATGGTCATTTGCTCCACGGTGGGATTGAGTTCCTCGCGGATGACTTCGTCCACTTCCTTCTGTTCCAGGTCACGGAAGCGTTTTAGCCAATCTTCGTGAGTCTTTTTTTCGATGGCTGCGGTGAGGAGGGGCAGGGTCTCTTTGCAATCGCCCCACACGGATACCGTGGTCTTTACATTCTTGTCTATTTCAGAAGGGTCTATATCCAGGTGGATGACCTGGGCTTGCTTGGCGTATTTATCCAGGCGTCCCGTGACGCGGTCGTCGAAGCGCATGCCCACCGCGATGAGGACGTCGCATTCATTGGTGAGGACATTGGGGGCATAGTTGCCGTGCATCCCCAGCATCCCCACACTCAGGGGATGGCCTGTGCGGAGGGCACTGAGACCCAGGACGGTCGATGCGGCGGGCAGGCCGCCTTTCTCGATGAAGGCTTTGAGCTCGGCCTCGGCGCGGCCCAGAATGACGCCTTGGCCGAAGAGGACAAAGGGCTTTTTGGCCTGATTGATCAGGGCTGCGGCCTCTTCAATGAATTCCTTGCGGACGATGGGCTTGGGACGATAGCTGCGAATGTGCTCGCAGGGTACGTAGCCTTCATAATCGATCTTCTGTAATTGGGCATTCTTGGTAATATCGATCAGTACCGGGCCGGGGCGTCCCGTCCGGGCTATATAAAAGGCTTTGGCCAGCACCGAAGGGATTTCGGTGGCATCGGTCACCTGGTAGTTCCACTTGGTGATGGGCGTGGTGATGTTGATCACGTCGGTTTCCTGGAAAGCATCGGTACCAAGGAGATGGGCGAAGACCTGACCCGTAATGGCCACCACGGGGGTGGAGTCGATCATGGCATCGGCCAGGCCTGTGACGAGGTTGGTTGCGCCGGGACCACTGGTAGCGAAGACGACACCCACACGCCCTGAGGTGCGGGCGTAACCCTGGGCCGCGTGGATGCCGCCCTGTTCGTGGCGGACGAGGATGTGGGTGAGCTTGTCCTGGTAGTCGTAGAGGGCGTCATAGATGGGCATGATCGCGCCTCCGGGGTAACCGAAGATCGTGTCTACGCCTTCGGCCAGGAAGGATTCCAGGAGGGCCTGGGAGCCGGTGAGCTGGCGCACCGCTGGAGCGGTGCCAGCGGCGGTGGCGGCGGCAAGCGGGGCGGCGGCGGTGGCGGGCGCGGTGGCACCGGCAGGTGCGGGTGCGGGGGTGGGCGCGGGGGCGGCGGGCGCGGCGTCAGTGGGCGCAGGCGGTGGGGACTTTTTTATATTAAGCATCTCCATAGTAATCACTTTTAAATATTTATAGTTCGTCGGTAACGCAGCCTTCGGCGGCGGTTTTGACGGTTTGTGCGTATTTGAATAAAACTCCTTTGGTCGCGTTCAGAGGGGGACGCTTCCAGGCCTTGCGGCGGCGCTCCAACTCTTCGTCAGGAATCATGACGTTGATCGTATTGTCGATGGCATCGAGTTCGATGGGGTCGTCGTCGTGGACGAAGGCCAGGCCACCGCCTAAGAAGGCCTCGGGGGTGATGTGGCCCACCACGAACCCGTGGGTGCCTCCGCTGAAACGGCCGTCGGTGATGAGGGCTACCGATTTGCCCAGGCCGACTCCTATCAGGGCCGACGTGGGTTTGAGCATTTCGGGCATACCCGGGGCGCCGCGTGGGCCCACGTACCTAATGACCACCACGTCCCCTTCTTTCACTCGTCCGCTACTGATGCCTTGAATGAGTTGGTGCTCGCCGTCGAACACACGGGCCGGGCCGGAAAAGCGCGTCCCTTCTTTCCCCGTGATCTTGGCGACGCTGCCGCCGGATGCGAGGTTACCGTATAGAATTTGCAGGTGGCCGGTGGCTTTTATGGGGTGTTCAAGCGGGAGGATCACCTTTTGGGTATTGAAATCCAAGCCAGCCACGCCGGAAAGGTTTTCGGCAAGTGACCGACCGGTAACGGTAAGGCAATCACCGTGAAGGAGTCCGCGTGACAACAGGTACTTCATTACGGCGGGGATGCCGCCGTGTTCGTGAAGGTCCTGCATGAGGTACTTGCCGCTAGGCTTGAAGTCGGCAAGCACGGGAATGCGGTTGCTGACGGCCTGGAAGTCGTCCTGGGTAAGCGGCACGCCCACGGCCCTGGCCATGGCGATGAGGTGAAGGACGGCATTGGTGCTGCCCCCCAGGACCATGACGGTGACGATGGCGTTTTCGAAAGCCTCGCGGGTCATGATGTCCGAAGGCTTTATGTCGCGCTCGAGCAACAAACGGATCGCTTTGCCCGCGGCGGCGCATTCTTTGCGTTTGTCGTTGCTGAGCGCCGGATTGGAGGAGGAAAAGGGTAAACTCATACCCAGTGCTTCGATCGCAGCCGCCATGGTATTGGCGGTGTACATGCCCCCGCAGGCACCAGCCCCGGGACACGCATTCATGATGATGCCCTTGAAATCGGCTTCGTCCAGCTTTCCGGCGATCTTTTCTCCCAGGGCTTCGAAGGCCGAGACGATGTTGAGGTCCTGCCCCTTGTAGTGACCAGGTGCAATGGTGCCTCCATAGACCATGATGCTGGGCCGGTTCAGGCGGGCCATGGCCATCACGGAACCGGGCATGTTCTTGTCGCAGCCCGGGATGGCAATGAGGCCGTCATAATATTGTGCTCCACACACGGCTTCTATGGAATCCGCGATGACGTCGCGGCTGACGAGAGAATAACGCATGCCATCGGTTCCGTTGGCCATTCCGTCGCTGACGCCGATGGTGTGGAAGGTGAGGCCGACCAATTCGTTGTCCCAAACCGATGCCTTGACGACCTGGGCGAGTTCGTTGAGGTGCATATTGCACGTATTGCCGTCATAGCCCATACTGGCGATTCCAACCTGCGCTTTCTTCAAATCTTCATCTGTCAGACCGATACCGTACAACATAGCCTGGGCGGCCGGTTGGGTCGGGTCTTGCGTTAGTGTCTTCGAGTATTTGTTCAGTTCCGTTGCCATATGCTTTTTTGTCGAAAGTGGGCAAAAAAAAAACCGCCTCTTTTTGGGAGGCGGTTCGCGTAATTTTTTTTGGTTGTTTATACGACGCCACCTCCCATTATGTTAATAATGCGGATCACCACGATAACATTGATATGTGTGTTGGATAACATCGTTGAACAAATGTATCCATTCATCGCAATACCGCAAAGAAATATCTCAAATAATTGTCGACTTGCTGATGGACAGGTGTTCCCTGTCCATGCCTGCCGGCAATTTCTGGTCTATATAATCCCTGATCAGGTCACCGATGGTCGACGTGGAATAATAGTTCACCGCATCGATGTCCTTAGTGACAAAACCATAAGACAACGTCCATTCCGCCCCTGACCGGACCACCGCAGCCTCTTCCTTCATGCCCAGGTGATCCAGGAGCATGGCTGCGCTCAGGATGGACCCAATGGGGTTGGCGATATCTTTTCCCGCCGCCTGAGGATAGGACCCATGTATGGGTTCGAACAAAGCAGAACCCGCCCCGATCGAAGCCGAAGGCAACATGCCCAGGGAGCCGCTGATAACGCTGGCCTCATCGCTGAGGATATCCCCGAACATGTTTTCGGTGAGGATCACATCGAATTGTTTGGGATTGAGCATCAGTTGCATGGCCGCATTGTCCACGTACATATAGTCTACCTTAACGCCGGGGAAACCGGAAGCCAATTCCTGGACGACCCGCCTCCATAGCCTGGAGGTTTCGAGCACATTGGCCTTGTCCACGAGGGTCAGGTGTTTGCGCCGCACCGCCGCATAGTTGAAAGCCAGGCGTGCGATCCTTTCGATTTCCGAGCGCGAATAGGTGCATTCGTCGAGTGCTTGCTGACCGTCCGCACTCAATTCCTTTTTTCCAAAATAAATCCCTCCCGTCAACTCCCGGAAGATCACCATGTCAACGTGCTCCAGGATCTTGGCCTTTAGGGGGGACAGATGATGGAGCGCGCTGTACGCGCTGACGGGACGGATGTTGGCAAACAATTGGAGGGACTTGCGCAGCTTGAGCAAACCTTGCTCCGGCCGGACCTTGGCGCTGGGATCGTTGTCATACTTCGGGTGGCCGATGGCCCCGAACAGGATGGCGTCGCTGGACAGGCAAACTTCGATGGTCTCGTCTGGAAGCGGGCTGCCCGTTTTGTCGATCGCATCAGCGCCCATCAGGCAATAGGTGTACTGAAAGGTGTGGTCAAAGCGGGCTGCAACCGCGTCCAGTACTTTGAGGGATTGTTGGGTAACTTCCGGCCCGATGCCATCCCCGAAGATCACAGCAATGTTCTTGTTCATAAATGGGTTATTGTGGATGTACGGTAAATGCGTTTTTGTTCTACTTGCCTGCCGTCCTGGAGGGTCAGGACGTGCGTGAGGCAAGTGGGTAATTGGTCAGTCCGATGGCTGACATATAAGAGTGTCTTTTCGCTATTTTCCATAATCATGTCGACTACGCGCAGGAAAAATCGGGCTTGATGGTCATCCAGACCCTGGCAGGGTTCATCCAGGATGAGTACAGGCGGATCTTTTACCAGGGCCCTGGCCAGAAGGGTCAGGCGCTGTTGGGCGATGGATAGGGAATTTAATTTTTTATTTTTTTCCAAATTCAAATGAAAGACTTCAAGCCATTGACGAACCTGGTCTTCCTGATCCGGAGTAATGGCGCGGTAGAGGCCGGTGGTATCGAAAAAGCCCGTAGCGATGGCGTCTCTGCAAGTGGTTTGGTGATCGAAATACCAGTGGAGCTCCGGGGAGATATAACCGACGCGCTTCTTGATTTCCCAAATGCTT
This sequence comes from uncultured Chitinophagaceae bacterium, assembly GCA_964544695.1. Classification (GTDB taxonomy): domain Bacteria; phylum Bacteroidota; class Bacteroidia; order Chitinophagales; family Chitinophagaceae; genus Dinghuibacter. The sequence continues at coordinate 18,215 of CAZJDB010000163.1, read as the reverse complement.
TCTCCGGTTCCCCTTTTCTTGTCGAACAGATAAATATTATTGGCGTAGGCCTGGGGATGGTCGCCTACCATCAGGCTCAGCAGGGTCGATTTGCCGGCGCCGTTGGGACCGCGGAGCCACCAGCGTTCGCCGCGTTTCACGGTCCAATCGATGGCGTCCAGGATGATTTTATTATCGTACCGGACGTGGATTTTTTCAAGGCGGGCGAAGTTTTCAAAATGAGTCGCCGGTCCGGAAGGTGGAAGGACGGGGTCCGCAAGGACCTCGCCGGAGGCATCTCCGAGGATGGTGATCGTCGTGCCTCCGGCGGCAAGATCGGCCAGGAGGTCGTCGAGGTTATCGCAGGAAGCGGCATCCAAGCCGTTATACGGATGGTCCAGGATGAGCGATTCGGGTTTGGCCAAAAAGGCTTTGACGAGTTGCAGTTTTTTGTGTTCGCCGCTGGAGAGTTGAACGAGTGAGGCATTTGCGCGGTGTTCCATGTGGAAAGCACGCAACAAGGGCAGGCAATCGGGTCCGAGTTCCTCCAACACGGTGACGGCACTTTCAGAGTCCGCGCTGTTATAGCGCTGTTGATAGTAGAAATTGGAACTGAGGCCCACGCGGTCCTTGAAGTGATACCACTGATCCACGAATATTTCCTTATGATCTGGTACGTTCATACGCTTCAATTTCGGGGCGGAGGCTGAGGAGATAATCTATGTCGTCGAAACCGTTGATGAGACAGGTCTTTTTATATCCGTTGATGGCAAAAGTTTCCGTTTCGCCAGTGGCGGCTGCGGCGCCGGCGGGGCCGGTGGCGGTGGCGGGGCCGGTGGCGTCGATGGTGATGGTCTGGTCGGACAGGCTTACCGTTATGGTGGCAAGGCGGTCCAGGCTGAGCAATTTTTGCAGAAAAGGCTCCGACACCTGGACGGGCAACAGGCCGTTGTTGAGGACATTGTTCCGGAAGATGTCGGCAAAGAAGCTGGATACCACTACACGGAAACCGTAGTCTCCAAGGGCCCAGGCAGCGTGTTCGCGGCTGGATCCGCAACCGAAATTCTTACCTGCCACGAGGATTTGACCCTCATAAAGGGGGTTGTTCAAAATAAAATCGGGCACCGGGGTTCCGGAGGATGCGTACCTCCAGTCCCGGAAAAGGTTTTCTCCAAATCCATCCTTGGTCGTCGCTTTCAGGAAGCGGGCGGGGATGATTTGATCCGTATCCACGTTTTCCATGGGCATGGGTACTATCCTAGAAGTAATCGTCGTAAAGGGCTTCATATTTTCACAGCTTTCATTCTAAGTCTTTTGTAATCGGCGTACCAGGTGCCTCCGCGGAAATGAGAAGGCCTGAGGAGTTCCTCCGTCCGGGCTAGGATGCGGTCGGTTTCGGCGGGTTCCATATTCCTGAAGAAAAAAGCTCCGAACATGCGGATCCATTGTTGCATGTCGGACGCCAGGGCGGTCTCTCTTTCAAAATGCAGGGCTACCTTTACTTCAAAACCTCCGGATTCCAGGATCGTAGCGTATTCACTTATCGAAGGGAAGTACCAGCCTTCGCCGGTGAGGCGTTCGCGGCAACCTGCTTCCCACATTGCTTCGTCAAGGGCTTGAAGGATGTCTTGAACGTTGCCTTTTCCTCCCATTTCTAATATCAGGCGCCCGCCTGGTTTCAGGGAACTTTTTATACACGCGATGACCGACCGTTGATCGTCGATCCAGTGAAGGGCGGCGTTGGAGAAAACGGCGTCGAAGGGTTCGTCGTAATGGAAGTCGCGGGCGTCTTTGACCTCGAATTGCAGACCGGCGTGTGTTGCCCGGGCTTTTTCGATCATTGTTTCGGAATTGTCCATACCGGTGACACGGGCACCGCTGGCTGCGATCTCCGATGCCAGTTGGCCGGTGCCGCAACCTAAATCAAGGATGCACTCCCCTTTTTGGGGCGCCAGCAATCCGATCAGGTCCTCTCCATATTTGGAGACGAAGCCGTATTTATCATCGTATAGATTCGCGTTCCAGGTGATCATAACAGTTCCCTTATATCGGATACCCTACCGGTGATGGCCGCGGCGGCCGCGGTGAGCGGGCTGGCCAGCAGGGTTCGGGCGCCCGCCCCCTGCCTGCCTTCGAAATTCCGGTTGGAGGTGGATATGCAATATTCCCCGGCGGGGACCTTGTCTTCGTTCATTCCCAGGCAGGCGCTGCAGCCGGGCTGACGGATTTCGAAACCTGCGGCTTCAAAGACTTTGTCCAGCCCTTCGGCTTTGACCTGAGCGGCGACTTGCTGGGAACCGGGGACGATCATCACGTTCACCGAACCGGCTTTGTGGCGGCCCTGAATCACTTCGGCAACCATCCTCAGATCTTCGATCCGGGAATTGGTGCAACTGCCGATGAAGACGTGCTGCACGGGCATACCCAGGAGTGGCTTTCCGGCTTCCAGGCCCATATATTGGAGGGCTTTGATGATAACCTTTCTTTCATTATCATCAGGCATCGTATCCAAAGCAGGTATGATGCTCGTGATGGGAATGCCCAGGCCGGGGTTGGTGCCATAGGTGATCATGGGCTCGATGTCGGCGGCGTCGATGACGACTTCCTTATCGAAGACCGCGTCGGCATCGGAATGGAGGCGTTTCCATTCTGTCACTTTTTCGTCCCATTCCGGGCCCTGGGGGGCGAAGGGTCGGCCCTTCATATAGGTGAACGTCGTTTCATCCGGTGCGATCATGCCTCCGCGCGCGCCCATTTCGATGCTCATATTGCAGACCGTCATACGCGCTTCCATGCTCAGTTCGCGGATGGCGGATCCTGCGAATTCCACGAAATAACCCGTGGCGCCTGCCGAGGAAAGTTTGGAGATAACGTAGAGTATAATATCCTTGGCGACGACGCCTTTAGAGAGTTTCCCTTCTACTTTGATGCGCATCAGTTTTGGGTGCGATTGCAGGAGGCACTGCGAAGCAAAAACCATTTCCACCTCGCTGGTGCCGATACCGAAGGCGATCGCGCCAAAAGCGCCGTGGGTAGATGTGTGGCTGTCGCCGCAAACGATGGTCATGCCTGGCTGGGTGATGCCCAGTTCGGGGCCGATCACGTGGACGATGCCCTGATAGGCGTGCCCCAGGCCGTAGAGCTCTACACCGTGTCTTTGACAGTTTTCCGTCAACATGGAAACCTGCTTTCTCGATAGCTCGTCTTTGATGGGGAGGTGCTGGTTTTGTGTAGGGACGTTATGGTCGGCGGTGGCCAGGATCTGCGTTGGGCGGAAGATGTTCGTTCCCCGGTCTTCAATGCCTTTGAAGGCCTGGGGGCTCGTGACTTCGTGGATGAGGTGTTCATCTATATACAGGACGGCGGGGCCGTCGGGTATGGATTTCACTACGTGCTTGTCCCAAATTTTGTCGAAGAGTGTTTGTCCCATAGGTACGGTTTAAACGGCGGCGGCCTCCTTTTCGTATGCGTATGCTAACAACTTTAGGTCGGCATCATCTATTTCCTTTTTGCTATCTGCGATTGTTAGAAACCGCTCGTATAGTACGTCGATATCGTTGCGCATAAAGGCGTAGCCCAGCTTGTGAAAGCGATGCGCCAGGGCGCTGCGGCCGCTGCGGGCGGTCAGGACGATGCGGGAACCGGCGGCGCCGACTTCTTCGGGACGGATGATCTCGTAGGTTTCGGCTTGTTTCAGGAAGCCGTCCTGGTGGATGCCGCTCGAATGGGCGAAGGCGTTGATCCCCACGATGGCCTTGTTGGGCTGGACGGGGCAGCGCATGGTATCGGAGACCAACTGGCTGATGGGGTTCAGGTGCTCGGTATGGATGTTCGTGTGCAGGCCGAGGCTGGGGTGTTGTTTGATGACCATGACCACTTCCTCCAGGGAGGTGTTGCCGGCCCTTTCTCCGATCCCGTTGATGGTACACTCGATCTGACGGGCGCCGGCAATGGCCCCGGCGATGGAGTTGGCGGTGGCCAGGCCCAGATCGTTGTGGCAATGGCAGGAGATCACGGCTTTGTCGATATTGGGAACGTGGTTCACGAGGTAGGCGATCTTTTCACCGTATTGGTGAGGAAGGCAATAGCCCGTGGTATCGGGAATATTGACCACGGTGGCACCGGCCTTGATGACGGCCTCGATGAGGCGGGCGAGAAAGACGATGTCGGCACGTCCGGCGTCTTCGGCGAAGAATTCCACGTCGGGAACGAAATTCCGGGCGTAGGCCGTCGCCTTGACGGCGCGCTCCAGGATTTCCTCCCGGGTGGCATTAAATTTAGCCTTAATGTGAATATCGGAAGCTCCGATGCCTGTATGGATTCGGGGCCTGCGCGCGTGTCTAAGGGCCTCGGCGGCCACTTCAATATCCTTGTTGACGGCCCTGGTCAGGCCGCACACGGTGACTTCTTTCATCTGACGGGCAATGGCTTCCACGGACTCGAAGTCCCCGGGGCTCGAAATGGGAAAGCCGGCTTCGATAATGTCCACACCCAGGGCTTCCAACGCCTCGGCTACTTCTACCTTCTCCTTGGTGTTCAACTTGCATCCCGGAACCTGTTCCCCGTCTCGTAGGGTCGTATCAAATATGAAAATTTTATCACTCATGGTGAGGTTTTTTGGTACCAAGTACAAAAGTATCTTTGCGGGACGGGGCTTTAAAATCAAAAAGCACCTCGAAATACACTGGCTACCAGCCTCTAAAACCCTCCAAAATGACTGTGGACGTGGATTTGAACCTAAATGAATTACGATGGCCAACAGGACAAAAGATGAACTGTTTCAATTAGTTAAATCGTTAGAAAAGTCGGAAAAGCGGAATTTCAAGCTCTTCATGAACCGGCTCGGCGGGAGCCCCGAGGATATGAAAGGGGTTACGCTGTTCGATGCACTGGATAAGATGGAAGCCTACGACGAAGAAATCCTGCTGAAAAAGCACCCCTCGATAAAGAAGCAACAGCTCTCGAATCTTAAGGCGCAGCTTTTCCGTCAAATCCTTTCCTCCCTGCGCCTGCTGCGGGATGACCACAACATCGACCTCCAGATGCACGAGCAGATGGATTATGCTAAAATACTGTATGACAAAGCATTATATCAGCAAAGCCTAAAAATGCTGGAAAAGATCAAAGAAAATGCGCGGGAAAGCAATCAACTGTCCTATGTCATGCAGGCCCTGACCTTTGAAAAAAAGATCGAATCCCTGCACATCACCCGCAGTATGGCCAACCGGGCAGAAGCGTTGGCGGGTGAAACCGAAAAGGCCAATGAACAATGGGTCATGCTGGGAAAGTTGTCCAACCTGGCCCTTCAACTCTATGGCTGGTACATCCAGATGGGACATGCCCGGGATGAAAAGGACGTCCACGCGATAAAGGCCTTTTTTGAAACCAACCTCCCCAGCGGGGCATTGAGGGTCGAAAGTTTCTACGAGAAACTTTACCTATACCAAGCGCAATGCTGGTACCACTATATCCTCCAGGACTTCTTGCAGTTCTACCGGAATTGCCAGAAATGGGTAGACCTGTTCGAGCAGTACCCCGTGATGCTGGGCCTGGAGACCGTGCAATACCTCAAGGGAATGCACAACCTCCTGATCGCACATTTCGTACTGTTGAATCACGAGAAATTCATGCCTACCCTCCGGGCTTTCGAGGAATTCACGCAGTCCGACCTTGCCATGCAGAATACGACCACGAGGGTCCAATCTTTCATTTACCTGTATATATCCAAGCTGGACCGGCATTTCATGGAAGGCACGTTTACCGAAGGGCTGTCCCTGGTCCCCGAAATCGAAGCCAGGCTTTCGGCCTACGAAGTCCACATGGACAGGCACCGGGTCCTGGTCTTCTACTATAAAATAGCGTGTTTGTATTTTGGCAGCGGCGACAGTGAAAACGCCATTACTTATTTGAATAAAATCATCCACTGGAAGGTGGACCTGCGCACGGATCTCCAGTGCTACGCCCGCCTACTCCACCTGATCGCCCACTACGAGCTGGAACACGATCAGCTCCTGGAATACCTGATCAAGTCGGTTTACCGCTTCATGGCGAAGATGCAAAACCTCAGCGTGGTCGAGGAGGAAATCTTCCAATTCCTGCGTAAGTCATTCTTTCTCAAGCCCGGAAAGATCAAGGGGGCGTTTGTTGTCTTGAGGGATAAGCTTCTCAAGTACGAGGGGAACCCCCTGGAAAGCCGGTCTTTCATGTATCTGGACATCATTTCGTGGCTGGAGAGTAAAATCGAGGGAAAGCCCGTCCAGGACATCATGCGCCAAAAATACCTTGCTGATTATCAGAGAAAAAAGCGCTATATTTAAGTCCGAAATCCGATCTCTATGAAATTATCTCACCTGGCAGCCATCGCGGCCATTGTGTTTTTTTCCTGCAGTAAAGGTGGAAGTACCGGAGGAAACTCCGGAGATTCAGGCTACGGCGGCACTTCAGGCCCGTCGGGGACCTACCTTACTACTACGTCTACGGTCATCAACGGGGACAGTGTCCGCACGGAAATCTATTTCAATACCGATAATTCGGTTCAAAAGGCCATCATCCTTACCGAGGGCGTCAACGGGTCCGTCGGGGATACTACTTATGTCACCATTTTCCCGATATACGTAGGGGGAAAGCTGACCCAACTGCAAACCTCTGCGGATTCTACGGCTACTTCCGGACAGGCGACTACCTTTTTTGACTATAGTTCTTCGGGCGCGTTGATGCGTATCCGTTATAATCCTGGTACGCCGGCCTATGCTTATGATTCCCTGGTGATTGCTCCCAACGATCTCCTGGCTCAAAGCTTTCACTTTGTTTCTCAAGGGTCCAACATGGTCCAGTTGTATTCGGAGTCCTTTACCTGGAGTACGGCCAAAGATATCAGCAGTTTGCTGCTGAGCAATGTGGATACCTCTAACGGTTCGGTTTCGGACCTGAGCATCACCTATGCTTACGACGGATCCTTCAATCCTTATAAGACGGTAAAGGACCTGGCGTATATCCTGGGCAGTCTCGACGACGACCTGCCCATGCTGTCGGCCAATAATCCGACCAGTGTACAGATTACGGGGGTTAATGCCTCGAATGATTACGTATACCAGTATAATTCGCTTAGCCTTCCGGTGTCTCAAAATATACAGGTGCTTCAATCAGGATCAGTGAAGACTTCGAGTTTTGTGTTTTTCCAATATGTGCAGACGAATTAGTGTGGAAATAATTCGGTCCTTCAACGGTGAAGCTGAAATAAAAATAACTCCGATTCTTATAAGAATTATAAAATATATGTCGTACCCCCGGAATAAAAGCTTACGACATTCCGTTTCAAATTGCTTTTGGGTAATGGTGCCGGTTACCGTAAATGGAATATCCATTTTTTGATGGGGTCTAAGGGGTTATATTTGCAATATCTAAAATAAGCTATGAACTTCAAACGCGGATGGGTCTTGGGCTGCTTATTGTTGGCGGCCTGCCATAAGAACGGTACTTGGGTGGACGGTCAGATCGACCCCGGTATCCGTCAAACCATCGATGCCCTGAATGCAAAAGTAATAAATGGCATTTCAGCAAAGGACACAGCCGGCCTGAAAGGGATGTTCAGCGATTCGCTTTGGAGTCGCGTCGGGCCCGCCTTCGCCGCCCAGGTCATGACGAACGGCGTCAGCTTCGATACGGGGAAGTTCAAGATCCGGAACCAATATTACATGGTCTTCGGTGGTACTACGCCGAAAAGCAATACCAATTTGCACAGGGGCAAGGGCAACGACCACGATTACGTCCTGACCTTCCAGCCCATGAACGAAGAAACGGGCATGACGGTGGGTTACTTCAATGATACCCCTGAGTCCTTCGCCCTGACGACCGCCTACGGAAAATATGGGGATTCCTGGAAGCTCAATATCCTTGAAATCGGGCTCCTTAAGGTGATGAACCGGGACGCCATCGACTGGTATCAGCGCGCCCAGCATGACTATGAAAAAGGCTTCCTGGCTGACGCTGCCAATGACCTGCTCATCTGTGAACAATTGCTCAGGCCCGCGGGAGACATGCTCCATTATGAAAAGGAAAAAGATATAAATGATATGGACCAGCGCCTGACGGCGGCCATCGCCCAGCGCTATCCCTTCCCTATGACTGATAGTCTCGTGTCAACCAAGCCCAGCATCTTCCGGATTTCCCTGAACCGCGCACCCGAAGGGTATTATCCCCTGGTCTTGTATAAAACGAAACTTCCCTTGAAGGATACCCTGGCTTTATCCAGGGAGTGCGACGCGGTGTATGCGCACCTTGGGCAATTGTTCTCGGGGCTCGACGAGGGGAAAAGGTATTTGTATTTCCGGGCGTATACCCAAATTCCGGGGGATACCACGGGGGCACTGGCGTATAAGGAATTCAAGCGGGCGGGGAGAATTAAAAGGGAGGAGCCTTAGATAAGGCCCCCCGAATGTTGAGATTAAAAAAACTTTTGCCAAGGTAAATCGGGTCTTTCAGTCCCGGGACGCGTATCGACTAAATTCAGGCTCCCGGCGACAGACGACCGGTTTCGTCTACGAATGGCATTTGTCTCCAAAGAGCCGTTTTCTATCTTTGGGCATGTCCCTGCCAACCTTCCAGCAAATCTTACTGGACAAGAACAAATGGCTGCTCCGGCACACCATGTTCTGGGTCGCCACCACTGCATTTTTGGTTACCCTCGATTTTAATAGTGCGCGAAGCGGTTGGGATGCTCTGGAGACCACGGCCATTTTCCTGCCCCTCAATATGCTGTTTGCTTACGTTATTTTATACGTTTTGATCCCGCATTTTCTGATCAGGGAGAAATATGCCCAATTCGTGCTTCTCTATTTATTGTGGTCCCTGATCGCCTTGATCTTGAATTTTGTGGTGCGCTATGCCGTGCTGGTCCCCATCAGGTCGGGGCGCAACATCACCTTCGAGAATTTCCCCGATAAGGGTGTCTACCGGCAGGTTTTTGCGTTAGGCAGCTTTGCCCTTATGAATACCATTGCCATGTTCGGCGTCCCCATCAAACTTTTCAAGTACTGGTACATCAAACAGCGGGATGCGCTCCAATTGCAGAAGGAAAAGCTGGAGTCGGAGTTAAGCCTCCTGAAGGCCCAGATCCACCCCCATTTCCTTTTCAATACGCTGAACAACCTTTACGCATTTGCCATCGAGAAATCGGACAAAACGCCGGCGATGCTCCTGCAACTGGCGGGTTTGCTCAGCTATGTCCTATATGAATGCGAGGGGCGCCTGGTACCCCTTGAAAATGAGATACAACTGATCAGGAATTACATCGACCTGGAAAAGGAGCGCTACGAAAGGCTTGACATATCCTTAAATTTCAGCGGAGATATTCTTGACAAGATGGTCGCGCCACTGTTATTCCTACCCTTCGTGGAAAACGCTTTCAAGCATGGAGCATCGGAACAACTGGAAAAGCCCTGGATCAGTGTCGACCTGTCCGTCAAGAAGGATACCCTGATCTTCAAGATGATCAACAGCCTCGACCCGGGATACGTTCCCTCGAACGGCCATGGCCTTGGCATGCGGAATATTACCAAAAGGTTGGACCTGCTGTATAGTGATAAACATGAACTGGCATTCGGACCCCACGAAGACTATTACCTCGTTTCGCTTACCCTGCAAACCACATAGTATGGTGATGAAATGCATGATCGTAGATGATGAGCCGCCGGCCACGAAAATCATAGAGTCGTACATCGCAGAGGTAAGCGGCCTTGAGCTGGTAGCGATTTGCCACAACGCCGTCGAAGCCTTCCAGTTGCTCCAAAGGACACCGGTCGATCTGTTATTCCTGGACATAAAAATGCCCCGCATGTCAGGGCTGGAGCTTCTCAGTGGGCTGACCGCTTTACCCAAAATCATCATTACCACGGCGTACAGGGAATATGCCTTCGATGGTTACGAGTTCGATGTGGTAGATTATCTGCTAAAACCCATCCCATTTACCCGCTTTCTCAAAGCAATTGCCAAAATGAATAGGTGGACCCTGGCAACCCAACAGGATTACGAGGTGAACAAGGAAGCTTTCCTTTACCTGAGGGTCGATCGAAGGATGCGCAAAGTCCTGACCGACGATATTTTATACCTGGAAAGCAGGAAGGACTACGTGAAGGTCATCTGCAGGCAGGAGACCTTTGTCATCAAGCACACCCTGGGAGCTCTTGAAAATATGCTTTCGGAACACCATTTCCTGCGCGTACACAGGTCCTTTATCGTGGCCACCCGGAAAATTACTTCATTTTCGGCCCAGCGGTTGTTGCTCGGTCAAACGTATCTGCCGATAGGCAGATTGTATAAGGGAGCGGTAATCAGGGCATTGGGGGCTGCCGAAGATAAACCTCCACGGCCTTCCGGACACTCCCATGACGCTTCAGCAGATCGCCGGCCTGGTCGTAAGTGAGGCTGGGTAATTGCTCCATGACCATCCGCGTTCCGCGGTCCACTAACTTATCGTTGGTTAGTTGCATATCCACCATTTTATTGTCTTTCACCCGGCCCAGGCGGATCATGACGGAAGTAGAAATCATATTGAGGACGAGTTTCTGGGCGGTGCCGCTTTTCATGCGCGTGCTGCCTGTTACGAATTCGGGGCCTACAGGGACTTCGATAGGATAGTCGCATGCTTTCGTTATGGGGGCGTCCGGGTTATTGGTAATGCATCCGGTCAGGATGCCCCTGGCCCGGCAAGCTTCCAGGGCGCCTATGACGTAAGGTGTGGTGCCGCTGGCGGCGATGCCGATGACGGAATCTTTTTGTGCGATTTTGTGTGCGTCCAGGTCAAGCCAACCTTGTGCTGTGTCGTCTTCCGCGTGTTCGACGGGTTTCGTGATGGCTTGGAGGCCCCCCGCGATGATCCCTGTCACAAGACCGTAAGGCACGCCGAAAGTGGGCGGACACTCGCTGGCGTCCACGATCCCCAGGCGTCCGCTGGTGCCGGCGCCGATATAAAAAAGGCGACCTCCGCCCAGCATGCGGTCGCTAACCGCTTCGACCAGTCGCTCGATCTGGGGAATGGCCTTTTCTACGGCCAAAGGTACCTTCTGGTCCTCCCTGTTGATGTTGACGAGCAGGTCGTGGACCGACATTTTCTCCAGGTCGTGGTAGAGCGAGGGCTCCTCGGTGATCTTTTTGAAAGTCATACGCTAGGGTTGTGATAGGCTTCCAGTCCGTCCATGGGCACTTTAAGGATTTTCCCGATCTCGAACTCATAGGACCGGCCCAGCTCCCGGAGAACGTCCCGGAAGGCGTGGGCGACTCCTCCGATGAAATGGATGGGCTTGGTCCAGCTTTCGCGGTATTTGCAGAGGTGTTGAAAGAAGAAGTCGTTCAGGCCGTCTTCTATGATGTTTTCCACCATGTAATGTCCCCTGTTGGCGGACAGGAAGTGAGAATACCCGGCCAGGTAGCGGTTAGGGAGGGGCTTTTTGTAGACCGAGTCCAGGATGGTTTCGGGTTTCGATTCGTATTCGGCCATGAATTTGGCGTGGAGCTCCTCGTCGAAGGTGCCGTACAGGTAGTATTGCAGGACCCGCTTCCCCAGGTAGGCCCCACTGCCCTCATCACCCAGGACGTAGCCAAGGCCGGGGCTGTTTTTCGTGATGGATTTGCCGTTGTAAAAGCCTGAGTTGGAGCCGGTGCCGAGAATGCAGGCGACGCCGGGATCATGTCCGCAGAGGGCCCTTGCCGCGCCCATCAGGTCATGGGTCACTTCCACTTGTGCGTCCGGGAAAAGGCGGGTGAGCACCCCTTTGACCATCCTGGCATTGGCCGGGGCCGCACATCCCGTACCATAAAAATAAAGGGTGTCCGGGCGTTCGTCGGGGAGATGGGGCAACAATTCGTTTTGCAGAACGGCCTCGATCTGGGCCGCGTTCAGGAAATAGGGACTCAGGCCCTGGGTGAAAATGGTCCTTTTGCGTTTTTTCCTTAACAGGCGCCATTCCGTTTTGGTGGACCCGCTGTCCGCGATCAGTATCGTCGAAGAATTGCTAAATTTTGATGAGATTTGCACTTTCGAACGCAAAGTAAGTATTCAAATGAACAATAAGAAAAGAATACAGGTCTGGTTACCGTTGTTGTTTGCTTTGACCATGATCATCGGCATGTGGATTGGCTTTTCCTTGAGCGCTTCCATGGGAAATACGGGTGGCGGCCTGTTCAGCAGGCCGGCTCCGCTGACCAGCCTCCAGGATATACTCGACCTCGTACGTAATCGATACGTGGACTCCGTGAACCTACCCTCCATCACCGATAGTGCGATCGGCGGGGTATTGGACCAGTTGGATCCGCATTCCGCATATATCCCTTCTAACGAAGTAGCCGAAGTGAATGAGGACCTGGACGGCAATTTCCAGGGTATAGGCATAGAATTCAGCCTGATGAATGATACCCTGGATGTCGTCAGCGTCGTGCCCGGGGGCCCTTCCGAAAAAGCAGGGCTTCGCGTGGGGGACGAGTTATTGAAAGTGGGCGATTCGGCCATCTCCGGAAGGAATATTTCCAATGACCAGGTGCGCAAATTCCTGAAAGGCCCCGAGGGCAGCCAGGTGCAAATTACCTTCCTGAGGGACGGACAGAAAAAGACGGTGGTCATTACCCGTGGGCTGGTTCCCCTGAACAGCCTGGATGCAGAGTATATGCTGAGTCCGGGAACGGGATACATAAAGCTAAATAAGTTTTCCGCCACCACGTACCAGGAATTCATGGAAGCCCTCGATACGCTGAAACATAAAGGCATGCAACGCCTGGTTCTGGACCTGAGGGATAACGGGGGCGGATACATGGAGCAAGCCGTGCAAATTGCGGACGAGTTCCTGGACGATAATAAACTGATCGTATATACCCAGGGCGTCCATAGCCCCAAGCGTGAGTACAAGGCCGAGCGCCCCGGGGAGTTCGAAAAGGGAAAGCTGGTGGTCCTCATCAACGAAGGGACGGCCAGCGCCAGCGAAATCCTGACGGGTTCCCTGCAGGATTGGGACAGGGCCACCATCATCGGTCGCCGTAGTTTTGGGAAAGGGCTCGTTCAGGAGCAATATTCCCTCCCCGACGGAGCCGCGCTGCGACTGACGATTGCCCGGTACTATACCCCCCTGGGCCGTTGCATCCAGAAGAGTTATGCCAAGGGAATTAAAGTCTATGAAGATGATATCCTGAACCGGATCCAAAATGGAGACCTCGAAAATGCGGACAGCAACAAGGTTGCCCTGGGCAAGCCTTATTACACGCCGGCCGGTAAGAAGGTCTATGGGGGCGGTGGGATCATGCCCGATATCTTCGTTCCCCTGGATACCACCGAATACAGCCCCGTCCTGGGACGCCTGTACCGGCACAATACCCTTTCGGACTTCGCCTATACTTATTATATCCACCACCGTGCGGAAATGGACGCGTATGGAAGCGCTCAAAACTTTGCCGAAAAGTTCCACGCGGATGATGCGCTGTGGAAAGAACTGACGCACTTTACGGTAAAGGACAGCATCCAATGGCAATACCTTCCTGTGAAGGATAAGGATATGCTGCTGCTTCGCGTGAAGAGTTATCTCGCGCATCAGATCTGGCACATGGAGGGGTTCTATATCGTCTACAACCAGGACGACCCCATGATTAAGAAAGCATTGCAGGTGCTGCAATAAGGCTCCCTGGCGAGGGTGGCGGTTGCGGGGGCGCGGGTGGCGGGCGCGGGGGCGCAGGTGGCGGGCGTGGGGGCGCAGGTGGCGGGCGCGCCGCGGCGGGGGATTTCGTACTTTTGGGGCATGTGGAAGAAAAACATCTTGGAAACCATAGGGAATACGCCTATGATCCAGCTCAATAAAATCACCAAAGACCTCCCCTGCCCCGTCCTGGCCAAAGTAGAATATTTCAACCCCGGAAATTCGGCCAAGGATCGCATGGCCCTGAAGATGCTGGAAGTCGCCGAAAAGGAAGGAAGGATCCTTCCCGGAGGGACCATCATCGAATGCACCAGCGGGAATACGGGCATGGGTCTTGCCCTGGCTGCCTGCGTCAAAGGATACAAATGCATTTTCACGAGCACCGATAAGCAATCAAAGGAAAAGTTCGACATCCTCAAGGCGGTAGGCGCCGAGGTGATCGTTTGCCCGACCAACGTGGAACCGGACGATCCCCGCTCTTACTATTCGGTGGCCCGGCGCCTCGCCAGGGAAATCCCCAATTCTTTTCACGTCAATCAATACGACAACCTGTCCAACCGCGACGCCCATTATGAAACCACGGGACCCGAAATCTGGGAACAAACGGAAGGAAAGGTCACGCACCTCGTGGTTGCTACGGGTACGGGTGGCACCATCGTGGGAACGGGTAAATTCCTGAAGGAAAAAAATCCCGCGGTCCAGGTTTGGGCCATGGATCCATATGGATCTTTGTTGAAGCGGTACCACGATACCGGGGAATTGGACATGAGTGAGGTCTACCCTTACATCACCGAAGGCATAGGGGAAGATTTCATCCCCCAGAATTACGACATGAGCGTCATCGACGTATTCGAAAAGGTCACGGATAAGGACGCCGCCCTGATGGCCAGGCGCATCGCCCGGGAAGAAGGCCTCTTTTGCGGATACAGTGCCGGGACGGCGCTGAAGGGTGTCCTGCAATTGAAGGATAAATTGAAGAAAGGGGACCTGGTGGTGGTCATATTCCACGATCATGGAAGCCGGTATATGGGGAAGGTCTACAATGACCAGTGGATGATGGAAAGGGGGTTTTTGGACGTGAAGACCATCAAGGATCTGGTCAACAGCCGTTCTAACGGAAGGCGCCTGGTGACGATCGGTCCCCAGCAAAGGGTCGGGGATGCCATAGACCTCATGAAGAAATACGACATTGAAAATATACCCGTCATGAACGGGGATGCCCACCTGGGCTCCATCTCCGAAAGCGGCCTGTTCTCAAGGCTGCTGAATCAGCCGGACCTGCGCAACCATACGATCTCGACCGTTATGGAACCCGCCTATCCGGTGGTTGCTTACGATACGCCTGTGGAGCGCCTGAGCACCCTGATTTCCAGAGATAACGGAGCCATCCTCAGCAAGGACGAGGCGGGAGATTACCATATCGTTACAAAATATGATTTGATACAGAGCTTAAGGAAATAAGATGGAAAGCTTTCAATATATCATGGTAACGAATTGGGATTGGCATTGGGATGCATTGGAAAAATGGAATCATTCGACGATTTATACAAAGTCCTATATCAATCCTACTATTCCCGGTGAGTGGCCAGAGGAAGCCACTACTTTGTTCATCAAGCGCTCCAAAGAGGGTAATTTCGAAAAGAGCTGGATCGGAAAAAGCAAAGGCTTCAGGGAAGACGTCTATAAAACCAGGCCCGCAATCCGTTTTGAAGTTTCAGGGCTTCAACCGATAGACTGCCCCGCGAATTACCGTCTGCATGCGAATGGATGGTACTTTGTCCATAAAAATGAAAAGCCCCATATCATCTCTGAAGTTGCGGACGATGCCCTGAAACTTGAACCTCCGTTCCTTTCAGACATGATGGTAACGAAGGATTGGAATCATTTCGAGCACTACTGCCTCCTGCTGCTGAAACTTCTGGGCATCCATGAAATCCAGGGATACCCCAATAACGACAACAAGGGAAAAGCCGATGGAGTATTCAAATTTGAAAACCTGGTGGTTATTTACGATTCTACCCTCCAATCGCATTTCAACGATACAAAGCAACAGCAAACCGAGAATTACGTAAATCAGCTCAAGGAAAGTAAGATCAGGATAGAGGGTCAGATGCATACGATTTCCAACGCAACCAAACAAGTGTGGATCATTACCCGGGGTGCGGAAGTGAAGCCTTTGTACAAAGAAGACGGCATCGAAGTAAAAGAAATCCCCTACACCCGGTTGATCGAAGTATACAGACAACGCCTCCAAATGGATATAGATCTCCATAAGTTGCGTGATATATTAAAGGACCTTGAATAATTCCGTATGCGTATTGTTTCCTTGGTCCCTTCTATTACTGAATTGCTTTCCGACCTTGGCCTGGAGGAAGAGGTCGTCGGGATAACGAAGTTTTGCATCCACCCCGAGCATTGGTTCAGGACGAAACGACGCGTGGGTGGAACCAAGACGGCGGATGTGGAAAGTATTTTGGCCCTTCGGCCCGACCTGGTGTTGGCCAACCGGGAGGAGAACGTACGCGAACAGATCGAGGCGCTGGAAGACCTCGTGCCGGTGTACATCAGTGATGTCAATGATTTGACAAGCGCCCTGGCGATGATCCGTGAGGTGGGGCGGCTGACAGGGCGTGAGGAGCGTGCTGCCGGGCTGGTGGAGTCGATCCGGACGGGGTTCGAGGAGTTGAAGCGACCGATCGGAGTGCACGCGAAGTTTTCGGAATGGTTGGCGGCCGATGTGGCAATTCCGCCCAGGCCGGGGATGGCCGGCCGGGCTGTAGTGAGGCCGGGCGCGGGTTCGGCGGGTGCGGGTGCTGCGGGTGCGGGTTCTGCGGGCGCGGGTCCGGCGGGCTGGGGCGCGGGGTCGCAACGCCCGGGCTCCGGCGCGGGCGTCGACATCGGGCGCTGGGTCCTGACTGAGCCTATTCCTTGTGCCTATTTTATATGGCGGAATCCCTGGATGGTCGCCGGAGGCGATACCTTTATCAACGATATGCTGGAAAGGGCCGGTTTCATCAACGTGTTCCGGGGCCTGACGCGCTATCCTACGATCGATGCGGATACCCTCAGCGCCACGGGGTGCCGTTTGGTGTTGCTTTCCTCCGAGCCCTACCCTTTCCGGGAAAAACACGTGAGCGAGTTCAGGGCGGTGGTGCCGAACGCGCGGGTCTGGATGGTGGACGGGGAAATGTTCAGTTGGTACGGGAGCCGCATGACGTACATGCCCCTTTACTTCAATTACCTGAAAAGCAAATTGCCTTGAGGGCCGAATTTGTGGATGCGGGGAAGCCTTCCCGCAAGAAACCTTTTTACCCCGTTTCGGAGGAGCTGTCAGGGTATTTGCGCAAGCACGGCCGGGAAGTACGGCTACCCGTGGCCTACAAGGACCTGCTGCAATTCAGGACCAGCGTACCCCTCAAAGACAAGCGGGGACAGGATACCCTGTGGGAGACGTGTTCTTACGATTTAAAGGAATGGTCTTCGATAGCTGAAAAGCTGGTTTTCATTTATGCCATCCTGAAGACGGAAGGAGACCTGACCTTTTCGGGGCACCTTAATGTGGCGCGGATCGACTTTTGCCGCTTTGGCAATTCCCAACCCTTCCGGGTCCGGATAGTCAACAAGTACAACGACAACTACGACCATTACTATATAAAAGTCGCGGATGCCTCCCGTATATACGGCCTGGAACTGGAGCACCTGCTTTCTCCCAACCGCATTACCTTCCTGACGGGGAAGGATACCCTGGTCGAGGAGCATATCGCGGGGATTCCCGGGGACGTATTCATCAACCAATACCTGGAAGACCCGTCCACCAATAAAATCCGCCTGGCCAAGGAATTCGTGAAGTTCAACGAGCGGTGCTTCGTCCGCCTGCTGGGGGATATGCGTTCCTATAATTTTGTGGTGGGGATCACTCCCGATATCGAGGACTCCCAATACCGGATCCGGGCCATCGATTTCGACCAGCAATCCTATGAGGGACGCATGAACCTCTACCTGCCTCAGTTTTTCAAGGAAAATTTTGCGCTCGTCCGGCTTGTATTGAATCACCTCAACCAGGACTCCATCGAACAATACCAGGTGGAGGAAAGGACGATCATGGCCTATCGGGTGGTGGCTTCCCGGTTTCGGTTGATGGAGTTGTTCAATATCATGTCTTCGGACCGGATATCTTCTCCGGAAAAGCTGTCGCAACTGCGGGATGCGCTGGCGGAGTATTTCCATGCGCCTGTGTTCGGGCGATGCCAGTCGATGGGGCAGCTGGTGAAGCGGCAGTTGAAGCAGACGCTGCAGAAGAATCTGATGTATTTACAGAAGCAGACGGGCAGTTTTAATGACTGACCCCTGCGGGGGGCTTTGCGCCGGAGCGGCTAGGCGTTCCGCCCGATGCAATTGAGATCCGCAAAGGCTTCTTCCAAACGCTTCACGAAATTCTCTTCTCCTTTGCGCAGCCAAACACGAGGGTCATAATACTTTTTATTCGGCTTGTCTTGCCCATCGGGGTTGCCGAGCTGGGTCTGGAGATAGCCTTCGTTCTTCTTGTAGTACTGAAGTACCCCT
>CAZJDB010000162.1:0-23399 GCA_964544695.1 uncultured Chitinophagaceae bacterium | reverse complement strand
GCGGAAATTGAATCAGCCCAGGAAACTGATCATTTCGATTGGGTTAGGTCTGCTGTTGCTGTTGGGGGCCCTGGCCTTTGTGGCCCAATCAGCGAGGTTTCCAGAAACCGATTTTGAACGCTTCCTTTTATGGGGAGGGGTGGTGGCGGTATACACCTTTGTATTATTCAAGGTTTGGAAATAAATGCGGCCCCGCGATCCGTGACCTCAAAAAAAAGGCCGCCTGGAAAGGCGGCCCACACTTACTATCCCATTGAATCCAAAGAATATGTTCGCGCCCCGGGGGCGGGTTTAATTTGCTTCCACGGGAATGCCCGCGGGCGCATGGGCTTCAGCGAGCTTGGCCCTGATCTTGGCCTCCAGTTCGGTCCCGAGGCCGGGGTTATCGGTGAGCAGTTGCTTGACGGCGTCCCGGCCCTGGCCGAGCTTGTTGCCTCCGTAGCTGAACCAACTGCCGCTTTTTTGAATGACGCCCAGCTCTACACCCATATCCACGATTTCTCCCACCTTGGAGATGCCTTCCCCGAAGATGATGTCGAACTCGGCGCTGCGGAAAGGAGGTGCCACCTTGTTCTTGACGACCTTGACCTTAACACGGTTCCCCACGGCCTCATCTCCGTCCTTGATCTGGGCTGTGCGCCGGATGTCGAGGCGCACGGAAGCATAGAATTTCAGGGCATTTCCACCTGTTGTCGTCTCGGGATTCCCGAACATGACGCCAATCTTTTCCCGGAGCTGGTTGATGAAAATGCAAACCGTATTGGTTTTGTTGATCGTAGCGGTGAGCTTCCTGAGGGCCTGGGACATAAGGCGGGCCTGCAGGCCCATTTTGCTGTCCCCCATTTCTCCTTCCAGCTCTCCTTTGGGAACCAGGGCGGCCACCGAATCGATCACCACTACGTCCACGGCCCCGGAGAGGATCAGGCGGTCTGCGATTTCCAGGCCCTGCTCTCCATAATCGGGCTGGGAGATAAGAAGGTTGTCGATGTCAACCCCCAGCCTTTGGGCATAGGTGCTGTCAAAGGCGTGCTCTGCGTCGATGATGGCGCAAATGCCGCCCTTCTTCTGGGCCTCTGCTATGGCGTGGATGGCGAGGGTGGTCTTACCGGAAGCTTCGGGACCATATATTTCCACGATTCGACCCTTGGGGAAGCCCCCGATGCCCAGGGCGATATCCAGTCCGATGGACCCGCTGGAGATGATCTCCATGGTCTTATCGCCCTTTTCATTCATCATCATGACGCTGCCTTTTCCGAAATCCTTATCGATCTTTTCAATCGTAAGCTTCAGTGCCTTCAGCTTCTCATTCATGGTATTGTTCGCCTTGTCGTGACCGTTTAGTTTTTCGGAATGGGTTGCCATAACATAGAATTTTAATCAAAATTAGCGGATGGTCCCCTGGGCCTTTCCCTAACTTGTTAACACTAATAATTTTAGCAAATATAAAACTAATATATTTAGCTTTGCAAATTTCTTTTTAAGATTTTGGCGCACGGCGTCAA
This sequence comes from uncultured Chitinophagaceae bacterium, assembly GCA_964544695.1. GTDB lineage: Bacteria > Bacteroidota > Bacteroidia > Chitinophagales > Chitinophagaceae > Dinghuibacter. The sequence continues at coordinate 21,897 of CAZJDB010000162.1, read as the reverse complement.
AATCAGGGTTTTCAGGGATTACCCGATCACTTCCTTTCCGAAGGGCATGAGGCAAATGGGGATAAGTTTGAAATGCTGGGCGGCAAAGGGCAGGCCCACGATCGTAATGGCCAGGAGGCAGCCAAACAGGAGGTGCACCAACGCGATGTAAAAACCTCCAAAGATCAGCCATATAATATTGAATAGGGGAGAAAGGCAACCGGTCGCGGAAGGTCTGGAAACGACTTCCTTTCCAAAGGGCCAAAGCTCCAGATAAGCCAGCTTGAAACACTGGACCCCGAAGGGGATACCGATGATGGTGCAACAGAGGACGAAGCCTCCGAACAGATATCCCAGTGCGGCAAGAAATCCGCCGAATATCATCCAGATGAGGTTGCCGAGCAGGTTCATGGTGCGGTCAAAGATCGTACTTTTGGGCCATGCAGCATTACCTGGATGGATTGAATGAACAGCAAAAGGAAGCCGTATTGCACAAGGATGGCCCGATCATGATCGTGGCCGGCGCGGGAAGCGGGAAAACGAAGGTACTCACGACCCGGATAGCCCACCTGATGTCGGCCCACGGCGTGGATGCCTTCCATATCCTGGCGCTGACATTCACGAACAAGGCCGCCAGGGAAATGCGGGAAAGGATCGAGCGGATCCTCGGGAACAGCGAGGCCCGGAACCTGTATATAGGTACTTTCCATTCGGTGTTCGCAAGGATCCTTCGCGTGGAAGCGCCCCGCCTGGGATATCCCAACAACTTTACGATCTACGATACGGACGATGCCAAAAGCGTCCTGAAGACAATCATCCAGGAATTGAACCTGGACGACAAGCATTATAAGCCCAACACCGTGCTCAACCGCATCTCTTCCGCCAAAAACGCCCTGGTCGGTCCGGAAGAATATGCCAAGGACTATTACATACAGCAGGAAGATATGCAATCGGGGCGCCCGGCCATAGCCAAAATATACGATGCTTACAAAAAAAGATGTTTGAAGAACGGGGCCATGGATTTCGACGACCTGTTGTTCAATATGTACATTCTCCTGAGCACTTTTCCGGAGGTGCTGCACAAGTATCAACACAAGTTCAAGTACATCCTCATCGACGAGTACCAGGACACGAATGCCGCCCAATACCAGATCGTCAAACTCCTTGCCGCGGTGCACGAAAATATCGCGGTGGTAGGAGATGATGCCCAAAGCATTTACTCCTTTCGGGGAGCGACCATAGAAAACATTCTCCAGTTCCAGAAGGACTACGAGGACGTCAAGGTGGTCAAGCTGGAACAGAATTACCGAAGCACTCAGAATATCCTCCAGGTAGCCAACGAGGTCATCAAGAACAATAAAGGTCAAATCCCCAAGGCCTTGTGGACGGACAACAGCGAGGGAGAAAAGATACGCCTCGTGCGGACGAACACGGACAACGACGAAGGAAAATTCGTGTCCGATACTATCCAGGAGCAAAAACTGCGGAACCATTATGGCAACCGCGATTTTGCCATCCTGTACAGGACCAACGCCCAAAGCCGGAGCTTCGAGGAAAGCCTGAGGCGGATGAATATTCCTTACCGGATATTCGGTGGCATCAGCTTTTACCAGCGAAAGGAAGTCAAGGATTATATCGCCTACCTGCGGGTCATCGTCAATCCCAGGGAGGAGGAGTCTCTGAAGCGCGTCATCAATTACCCGGCAAGGGGAATAGGGAAAACTACGATCGAAAAGGCCGTGCTCTTCGCCAACGAAAACAACATAACGATGTGGGAAGTGCTCGAAAGAGCCCGTGAAGTCGGGTTCAAAGGGAGCACCGCGGAGGCGATCGAAGGCTTCGTTACCATGATCAAAATGTTCCGCAGCGAGATGGACAAGCGCAATGCATACGACCTGGCGTTCGCGGTCGGGAAGAATTCGGGGATCGTAAAGGAGTTGTTCAATGACAAAACCACCGAGGGCCTGGCGCGTTATGAGAACGTTCAGGAATTACTGAACTCCATCAAAGAATGGATCGAAACCCCCCTGAACGAGGAGGACGGCGAGGTGGGAGACAAAAGCCTGGGGGCCTACCTGCAACAAATCACGCTCCTGACGGACGCAGATACCCAGGATGGAAATGCGGACGTAGTCCAGTTGATGACCATACACGCCGCCAAGGGCCTGGAATTCCAGGTGGTCTTTGTAGGTGGTTTGGAAGAAGGGCTGTTTCCAAGCATGATGAGCATCAACGACCGGGAGGGACTGGAAGAAGAACGGCGCCTTTTTTATGTGGCCGTTACGCGGGCCAAGCAAAGACTTTGGCTTACATATGCCAACAGCCGGTATCGTTTCGGACAACTGGTTCAAAACGACCCCAGCCGCTTCATAGATGAATTACCGGAGACCTACCTGGATAAAAGCTATGCCGGAGGCGGTATGCGGAACCAGGGTTTCGGGGGTGCGAGCGCCTTCGATCGCATGCACGGCGGATTTCGCGGCACACCAACCCCGCCATCCCGACCGAGCTACCTTGGCCCTCCCACCAAACCACAGCCGGTAGAACACGTCCCCAGCAAAGACTTCGTACCCAGCGACCTCTCCGGCCTGGCCGAGGGCATGAAGGTGGAGCACCAGAAATTCGGGTTTGGCGAAGTCCTCAAAATGGAGGGCTCTGCGCACAATCCCATCGCCACCATCAAGTTCGAGCTGAACGGCGAGAAAAAGATCATGCTCAACTACGCCAAGCTGCGGATACTCTAGGCCGTGAGGGTCCATACCGGCCCATAGATAAAATCTATTGGAATATAGAAGATATAGATTAGGCGCATTGGCCGAATGTGACCACCTTTGCGGTGCCAAAACGGCCGGGACCAACGATTGCAATAAGCAATCGAGTTTTGTCCGCGCAAAGGGTAAGCCCTGGGTATCCTGGAGTCCGAAGAAAAAATCGCTTATCGCGCTACCTTCCTAGTCGATCCCCAGGCCATCGTGCGTTGGGTGAGCGTACTGGTCCAAGGGTGAAAAGACCCTGACCACTCAAATGGCCTTGAATTAATCCAATCTCTCATTGAAAACCAAAAATGGCCCATGAGTCAAGCCGTTGCTATTCAAAATGAAACCTTTGTAAACCTATTGCAAGCGGAGAGCCGCTACATAATGGATGTGAAGATCAATGTCGGCAATGCGCTGGAGAATAACCAGCACCTCACCCGGAAGGAGGCGCTCCCATTACGTCAAAAAGGACATCTATACTGCCCAGCCGGCGGGATCAAAATGACGGTCATGGCGGCTCCCGCACTGGGTAAGGAGTTTTTCGAGCTCCTGAGCCTGGTGATTTCCTCCGTTAACGGGTGCGAGCTGTGCGTCACGTCCCACGAACAATCGGTATTGCAGCACGGCTGCTCGGAGACGAGGGTGCTCGAAGCGGTCAGGCTGGGGGCGGTGATCCGGGGGCTGATCATGGTATTGTCCTTAATTCCGTAAATTTGTCTTTTTATTAAATGATTTTCATTTATGATTAAGACAGGTAACCCGGTGATCAGCATCTATACCGAGATGACGCCCAACCCCGAAACGATGAAGTTTGTGGCCAACAAACTTTTATACCCGGGCAAGTCCGCCGATTTTCCTGAGGTGGAAAGTGCAAAACCGTCTCCCCTGGCAACCGAAATTTTCGGTTTCCCCTTTATAAAGAGCGTATTCATCGCCAGCAATTTTGTCACCCTGACCAAGACCCCCGACACGGATTGGAATGATGTGATTCCGACGATACGCCTGTTCCTCAAGGAATACCTGGAGGAAGGAAAGGCGGTCATCAACGAGGACGAAATTCAATCGATCAAAAAGCCCGAAAGCTCCAACACAGTCCATGCCGACGACGATGACGTTGTAAAACGCATCAAGGAGCTCCTTGAAAATTATGTACGTCCGGCCGTGGAAATGGATGGGGGCGCCATCCAGTTCCGGAGTTATAACGAGGGCGTCGTGAACCTCATGCTCCAGGGATCCTGCTCAGGCTGCCCCTCCAGCATGATTACCCTCAAGGCCGGAATCGAGGGAATGATGAAGCGCATGATCCCCGAGGTAACGGAAGTCGTGGCTGAAGCCGAATAAAGTGTTTCAGGCATTTCTCGATGGGCTAAAGGAGACGACCCCGCTTGAATATGTTGGGGTGGTCTCGGGCATCGCCTGCGTCTGGCTGGGGAAAAAGGCGAATATCCTGAACTATCCCCTGGGCATCCTCAATACGACCATCTACATTTATCTCAGTTTCCGGGGCCATCTATTCGGAGAGGCCAGCGTGAATGTGTTTTATACAGTGATGAACGTGTATGGCTGGTGGCAGTGGGGAAGGCGTAATGATGCACAACAGCATGTGTTGAATATCACCTTCTCCGATAGCCGCGATTGGCGCAGGGCGCTCACCTTTTTTAGCGCCTGTTGGGTAGTCCTGTTCCTGGCCTTGCATTACGCCAAACAGTATTTTGCCCCGAACGCCTTGCCGTTGGCGGATTCATTTTCCGCGGCAGCGGCGTACACGGGTATGTGGCTGCTGACAAAAAAGAAGGTCGAGAACTGGATTTGGTGGATTATAACCGATATTGCAAGCATTCCCCTATACTTCGTTAAGGGGTACGTGTTCACCAGCTTCCAGTTCCTGGTATTCCTCGTCATAGCCATCTTGGGCCTGATCGAGTGGACCCGGAAGGGAAGGTCAACCCTGAGCTATGCTTAAAAAGATAGTGGCCATCGGTCCGGAGTCTACAGGGAAAAGCACCTTGTGCGAATTGCTGGCCCGGCATTTCAGGACAGCTTGGGCTCCGGAGTTTGCACGCGAATACCTCCTGAAATTGGGTAGGCCCTATACATACGAGGACCTGACTACCATCGCCAAAGGTCAATTGGACGCGGAAGATAAGTACGCCCTTTCCCTCCTCAATAATGCCGACTTCGCGCCCTTCCTTTCCGACGACCTGGATGAAAAGCTGTTATTCGTGGATACGGATATGTACGTCATGAAGGTATGGGGGGAATTTGTATTCGACCGCTGCCCTCCTTTCGTCCTGGAGCAGATCGTTCAAAGGCAATATGACCTGTATCTATTGTGCAATAATGACCTGCCCTGGGTCAGGGATAAACTCCGCGAATACCCGGACCTGGAGACGAGGCAGCGCCTTTTCTATATCTACAAGGACATCCTCGTTAACCAGTCCGTTCCGTGGGTGGAAATCGGGGGGAGCCCGCAACAAAGGTTGGAGACTGCGATCAGGGCCGTCACTTCCCTTGGTGTGCTAAGATGAATTCGACGAGGTCATTTTGCGCGATGCCGGCACGCTGGCAGGCATCCGCGATTTCCTCGCGGGAGACACCGGCTGCGAAAGATTTTTCCTTCAGGCGTTTATTGACCCCCTTTACTTCCATCCCCTCGTATCCCCCGGGACGCATCAGCGAATAAGCGTGTACCAGCCCTGACAGTTCATCGAAGGCATACAGCATTTTATCCATGCGGGAGGCGGGTTCCACACCGAAGTGGTTGGGTCCGTGGGAAGCAATGGCGTGGATGACCTCAGGGTCGATACCGCGGCGTTCCAGTTCAGTGATGATGCGATGGCAGTGCTCCTCAGGCCACTGGTCCCAATCGGCGTCATGGAGCAATCCGGCCATTTCCCAGCGCCATTGGTCTTCGGGTCCCAAACCCTCTTTTTCGGTGGCCCAGGCGCCCATCAGGTGACCTACCTGTTCCATGTGCAGGCGAAGGCGTTCGTTGGGGACCCATTCCAGCAGGAGGGCGGCCGCTTCATCGCGGGTGAGTACATTGCCATTATTGGCAGTGTCGCCGAAAGTTTGGCGGTCGAATTTGCGTATGCTCATGGTGCGGTAAGATTATCGACGTCGGGGTCGCCTTCTAAATTAGACATTTGCCCCAGAATAAATCGTTGCCTTGCGAGGACGTACCTGGAGGGACTATCCACGCGGAAGCGCACGGGGTTGGGCAGGCAAGCCGCGATCAAGGCGGCTTCGGAGCGGCTCAGATTGCGCGCAGGTTTGTGGAAGTATCGCTGGGAGGCAGCTTCGACTCCATACACGCCCTGCCCCATCTGGATGACGTTCAGGTAAGTGTTGATGATCCTTTTTTTACCCCAGGTCCATTCGATCATTTTGGTGAAATAGACCTCAAATCCCTTCCGGATGAAGCTCCTGCCCTGCCAAAGGAAAACGTTCTTAGCGGTCTGCTGACTGATGGTGCTGGCCCCGTGCAGGCGGCGTGGATGCTTCGCATTATATTTTTCGGCCTTCTGGATCATTTTCCAGTCAAAGCCGCCGTGTTCCGGGAACAGTTGATCTTCCGAAGCCATGACGGCCAAACGCATGTTGGGGGAGATATCCGCGGCGCTCACGTATTCTCTGTGGAAGCCATAGTGGTGGAACCATCCTCCGACCATGTCGCAGAACTGGGTGCAGGTGAGGGGAGGGAACACCCACTTCAGCAGCAGGATGTAAACGAATTGGGCGATAAAGAGGACGAGCACAAGGCGCTTGGTAAAGCGCCACGCCCGGCGACGGAAGCCCTGGGGGGATGCCTTAGGCTTGGAAGCTGTTGTCATTTGGTAAAGCCGATATAATCTAAGTGGAACCTACCTCCCAGATGATAGTGTTTCGTCTGGAGGGTGATCAGCCACGCACCCAGGGCAGCCAAAGCCCCAGCTCCGATGAGGTCACCGGCCGAAGCCACATCCCTGATGGGTTCCTTGAAATAGGCGGTATTGACGGCGCTTACCACCAACAGGGCTACGCCTGCGGCGATCAGGACGACGCCATCGGCAACATAGTTCAGGTGGGTCCGGTGGACGATCACCGTTTTGATATCGCTGAAGGCATAGGCCAGGGGCACTTCTTTCAGGGTATCCATGGTGGGCAGGCCCCAATAATTCACACCTTGGCGTATGTCCAGGAAGCGTAAGTAAAGGGTATCTTTTACCACTTTGGTGATGAGTCCCGATATGGGCTGGTCATAGCTATTGATGAATTCGATGGACTTTCCCTCGAAGTAGCGCTGAAGGGTGGTATTATTCCGTTTTAGCACGATAATGCCATTCAACTGGGCGTTGGTAGCGGGGTGAAGGGTCAATAGGGCGAGGAGAACGAATAAGCGGTTCATGGTATGTGTTGGCGCGCCTGCGGCGCGCCCGAAGCTAAATGTAACAAAAAGTGCGCTAATGCCCTGCGGAGGGCGAGAGGAAAAGAATGCTATAGAGCAGGACGACCCCGAACCCGATCAGGATAAGACCGGATATTCTGTTGATAACGTGTATGTTATGTAGCGTTAGGCGGTTTCGGATGCGGTTCGCTAAAAATACTTTCGCGAAATCAGCGGTGAGCACCAGGCCCAGGCAGGTGGCAAACAAGATGATCTTATCCGTAAGGTTGAACCCGGCGAAGGTGGTGGCCGCCGTGAACCAGAAAAGGAGCACACCGGGATTGAGGGTATTCATGAAATAACCGGACAAAAAAATCCGGGCATAGTCGCGCTTTCGGAAAGCGGTGATCTGGAGGCCGTCCTCCGCGCGGGCGACCTTTTTAAAAAACAGGAAGTAGACGCCGATGCCGATGAGCAGGACGCTGCCGGCCATACCCAGCTCGCTGCCGAAGCGTTTGATGGAATCAAAGACCTCGGTAAAGGCATTGCTCAGGACGACCAGGGTAATGTCGCTGGCCGATACCCCGAGGATGAAGCTGATCCCGCCCTTGTGCCCATTGTTGATACTTTGTTTGATAATGGCGAAAAGTACCGGCCCGGCTGAAATGCTGAGCAGTAACCCGAGCAGGAAACCTCTCCATAGTGCTTCGATCATGTACCAGCGGATTGTACGGTACCCGTTTTAAGGAATTGTTTCCAGTCCTGGAGCATTTTCCCTTTGAGCACCCTGGGGAATTTGTGCTGGCCGCCTATTTTCCCCTTGGCATTCATGAATTCCAGGAACTTTTCTTCGGGCAGGACCTCCAGGATCACTTCTTTGAGTGCGCTTTCCCTTTCTACCGCGTAGTCGTCATTGAGGTCCTTGAGTTTTGCGTCGATCCGGTCCCTGAGCTCGTTTTTGTCTACGTAAGCATTGCAGGCGACAAACCAGTGATGGGCGAAAAAGGAACCGAAGGGCTCCCCGGCGACGGTGAATTCGGGTATGGAAAGGTTGAGCTCTCCCGCGACGAGGTTGACCGCTCTGTTCATATTGTCCACGCTCAGGTGTTCGCCCACGAGGCTTAGGAAATGCTTGGTCCGCCCCGTAATGACGATTTCGGACCTTCGTTTGTCGATGAACTTGACGGTATCCCCGATCAGGTATCGCCAGGTGCCGGCATTGGTGCTGAGCAGGATGGCGTAATCCTTCCCTTCCTCCACATCTTTGAGGGAAAGGACCTTGGATCCGGGTACCATATTTCCGTCGTGGTCAAAATGCTGGTCATCGAAGGGGACGAATTCGAAAAAGATATTGTTCCCCGTCACGAGCTTCATGCCCTTGTGGTATTGCTTGTCCTGGTAGGCGATAAAACCTTCAGAGGCCAGGTAGGTCTCTATATAGGTGAGGGGCTTGGTGAGGAGGCGTTCGAATCCTTTTTTGTAAGGCTCGAAGGACACCCCGCCGTGCACGAAAAAGGCCAGGTTGGGCCAAATATCATGTATGGTCTTGAGGTCGTACCGTTCGATGATTTTTTCCATGCACATCTGGATCCAGGCCGGAACGCCTACTACGAATCCTATATCCCAATTGGGCGCTTCCTCCACGATCTTATCGAGCTTCAGGTTCCAGTCCTTGGTTTTTGAAATGCTTTTGCCCGGCTTATAAAAGGGTTGAAACCAAAAGGGGACCTTGGTGGCCGATATGCCGCTCAGGTCTCCGGCATAGTAGGTGGGTCCTTTTTGCAGGTCGGTAGAACCTCCCAGCATGAGCCAGCCCTTTCCTATCGACTTTACGGGGATGTCCTGGTAACCCGCCAGGGTCAAAAAATGACGGACCATGGTCACGCGGTTTGACCGGATGATCTCTTTGGTAATGGGGATATATTTGCTGGCGGCCTCGCTGGTCCCGCTGCTGAGGGCGAAATACTTGATGACACCCGGCCAGCAGATATCGGGCTTCCCTTCCAATGTCTTATGCCACCACTCCTGGTAAATTTTGTTGTAGTTGTACACAGGGACGAATTCCTGAAACTTACTCACAGGGTCTTTCTCCAACAGAAGTTGGTCGAATTTATATTTCTGCCCGAACTCCGTAAAACGCGCTTTTTTTAACAGCTTTTTCAACACTCGCACCTGCTGGCGTTTTGGGGAGTACGCGGGGAGCCTAAGGGCCTTCGTCAAGGATTTGGGTAATCTGAATTCCCGTCTTGCCATATTACAAACGTACGCTATTTTCTCTTGAAGGGAATGGGCCAACCCTTATAGGGACCCACGATTCCCAGGCTCCGGACGTCGTGGAAAAAACAGGGCGCCTCCCAGCCCGTCACATCCATCCAACGCAAAACTTCGGCATAAGTGAGTTCCCCCAGGCAGAACAGTACGGGACTGCCCCCGTCCAATCCCAGGTAAGGATGAATATTCCTGATCGTAGACCGTTCTGGGTTCAGGGTAAAAAAGAATACACCCGTCGTATCATATTGAGAAAGGAAGGTCCGGACATCGTTTTCAGATCCGACGATCAGGTAGTTGAAGCGAACGGTTTCGGGGGTCCAGTGCCTGGGCCTGGGGGGCAGCAGCGCGGTCCTCGTTTTTTGAAGGAAAATCCCGGCCTGGAGGATTTGCCTGTATAAAAAAGACAGCGCGCCCCCATAATATTTCCTGACGTAGAGGGACATGGCTCCGAAGAAATACTTTGCATATGCGTCGCTCCCTTTATCGGTGCTTTGACCTTTGAAATGGATCAGGAGAACGTCTGCGTAGTAATAGTTTTTCCAACCTGCCTGTCCGATGCGCCGGCTCAGGTCTATGTCTTCCCCGAACATGAAAAAGCGCTCGTCGAATCCCCCCACTTCCTGAAGGACGCTGGCCCTGACGAGCATGTAGGCGCCCGCCAGAACGGGCACGGTATGGGTTTGGCGGGCATGGAGGTGCCCCATGTAATACCGTGCCAGGAATCGGTGTTTGGGAAAGCGGGCGGTAAGCCCCGCAAATTTAAACAGGGAAGCGAGCGCCCCGGGCATTCCCCTTTTGGACTCGTGCAAATAGGCGCCGAAGCCATTCATCATGCGTACGCCCAGAGCACCGGCTTCGGGATGCGCCTCCATGAAAGCAAGGCACTTTTCCAGTCCATCTTCCTCCTGGAGGGTATCGGGATTCAGGAAAAGGACATATTTTCCGCTGACCCGGGGCAGTACAAGGTTGTTTGCCCGGGAAAATCCAATGTTTTCACTCAAGGGAATCGTTTGGATTTGAGGAAAGCTCGATTCCAGCCAGGCTGCGGTTCCATCTTCGGAGGCATTGTCCACCACAAAGATCTCGGCATCCAACCGATTCACCGCCCTGAGAAGGGAATACAGGCATTGCTCCAGGTAGGGCTGCACTTTGTAACTGACGATGATGACGGAGAGTTCCATGGTCCTCGGACAAACATAAGCCAAATCAGGCGTATATTTGGGCATGTTTAAGACGACTTTGCTCAAGGCAACGGAAGCAGGAGCCGGAGTACTAAAGCATTACTTCAACGGGACCTTTGAAATTTCACACAAAGAGAACATCAATGACCTGGTGACCCAGGCCGATAAAGAATCGGAAGCGGTCATCATAGAAACGATACGTAAGGAATTTCCCGACCATTTCATCCTGAGTGAGGAGGTAGGAGAAGTGAATGGGGATCCCACCTGGAAATGGATCGTGGATCCCATTGACGGGACGGTCAATTTCGCCAATGGCATCCCTATATGTTGTGTCAGTATCGGACTGGAAAAAGAAGGAGAGGTCATCATGGGCGCGGTATTCAATCCCATTTTGAATGAATTCTTCTTTGCGGAGCGCGGCTGGGGCGCCACCTTGAATGATAAGGTCATTCACGTCAGCAAGCGGACCGAGGTGGAGCGCGCTTGTATCGTGACTGGCTTTCCGTATTCGTACCTGGATAAACCCAACGGACCCCTGCAGGTGTTCGAACGCTTCCTGAGGGCTGGGGTGCCCCTTAGGCGCCTGGGTTCGGCCGCCATCGACTTGTGCTGGGTAGCGGCGGGACGCTTCGATGCCTTTTATGAACACAAACTCCAGGCCTGGGATAGCGCCGCGGGATTCCTGATCGTCCGGGAAGCCGGGGGAAGGGTGACCGATTTCAAGGGTAATCCGTATTCACCCTATCAGCCTGAGATTTTGGCCACTAATGGAATCATTCACGAAGAAATGTTACAATGGATACGCGAACCGAAATAGCAGATTTGGGAGAGTTCGGGTTGATCGAGCACCTCACCAGGAATATAGAATTCCAAAACGCTTCTTCCATCCTCGGGGTGGGGGATGATGCTGCCGTGCTGGACCATTTCGGTAAGGAGACCGTCGTTTCCACCGATTTGCTCGTCGAGGGGATCCATTTCGACCTGGCCTATACCCCCCTGAAACACCTGGGTTACAAAAGCATTGTTGTAAACCTCAGCGATATCTATGCGATGAATGCCATGCCGGCGCAAGTCACGTTCAGCCTGGCATTCAGCAACCGCTTCTCCGTAGAGGCGATCGACGAGTTGTACGAAGGCGTGTACGCTGCCTGCGGGCGTTACGGCGTGGACCTGGTGGGTGGGGATACCAGCGCCTCTCCCAAGGGCCTGTTCATCAGCGTGACGGCCATTGGAGAAGTGGCTCCGGGGGAATTCGTGACCCGGAGCGGGGCGAAGCCCGGAGACCTGATTTGCGTGAGCGGAGACCTGGGGGGCGCCTTCCTGGGGCTCACCTTGCTGGAGCGGGAGAAAAAGATTTATATGGAATCCCCCCAGGTTCAACCCGACCTGGAGGACCAACGCTACATTATTGGTCGTTTGCTGAAACCCGAAGCTCGAAAGGATATTATAGAATTCTTCGCCGTGGCGGGTATCAAACCCACCGCCATGATGGATATTAGCGACGGCCTGAGCAGCGAATTGCTGCACATTTGCAGGCAAAGCGGGGTGGGCTGCCTGATTTACGAGGACAAGCTGCCCATTGACGAGGATACCCGTAATTTTGCCTACAAGCTGGAGTTGGACCCTACGGCGTGCGCCCTCAGCGGGGGTGAGGATTATGAACTGTTGTTTACGGTCCCCCAGTCCGACTACGATAAAATTGCGACCAATGCGCAGATCAGCGTGATAGGCTATGTCACGGAGAGCGCCGAAGGGTCGCATATCCTGACGAAAGGGGGAAACAAATATCCCATCACGGCCCAGGGATGGAAAGCTTTCTAAAAGATGATCCACCGTATCCATATAAATCTTTGTTTGTCGATTGCCCTTCTGGCGGGTTGCGCGACGGCGCGGTATACTCCGGACCAGACTTTCTCTCCGCAGGTGCTGCACAGCGATTTCCACCTGCTCCGGAAAATCATGGAAGCCGATCACCCGAGCCTCTATTGGTACACCTCACGCGATAGTATCCGGTACTATTTCGACCAGGCGGACTCCAGCATCCGGGGCCCCATGACCGAAGCCGCTTTCCGGAACCTGATCGCGCAAGCGCTGGCTCATATCCATTGCGGACACACTGGAGTAAGGCCATCGAGGCACTTCGACGAGTATACCAATACCCATCCGTTACCCCAATTCCCCTTTCAGGTAAAAGTCCTGCCGGGGGCGAGCGTGGGCGATGACCCCACCCCACCGCAACTGGGGTTGGTTTTCAACCCATTTTACAAGGATACCACCTTCCGTTCGGGAGACCTCCTGACGGCAATCAATGGAGTGCCCTCCACCCTGCTGATCGATAGTATCCGGAGCTTCCTGTCCGTGGACGGAGCCTCGTATAATTTCGCATACCAGCGCATGAGTGGAGACTTTCCACTTTGGTATGAGAATATTTTCGGGAGGGACTCGGTGTATAGGGTGGGCATCCGGCGCCCCGGCCACCCCGACTTTACCGCACCCGTGAAGGCGTACGATCTCCAAAAGGATACCTCCCTGGCGGAAGCGTTGAAGATTTGGGAAATGGGAGCGCCCTACCGGCCGACCAAAAGCGAAGAGCTGGAGCGTCTGCGGTATCTCAAGATCGATTCCACGGGACAGATGGCCGTACTGAATCTGCGCAGTTTTGCGGATGGCGTAAGAAAGGACTTTATCCGCAGGAGCTTCAGGATACTCCGGCGGAAAAAGATACCGAACCTCGTCATCGACTTGCGCACGAATACGGGAGGGGTCATCAGTACTGCAGTTTGCCTGACGAGGTATCTGAAGCCTTCCCCCTTTGTCTTCATCGACTCGGTCTATGCACCGACGCGCTCCATTTCCTATAAGCGCTACCTGGATAAAGCCTTTATATTCCAACTGGGCATGACCTTTTTCACGCATAGGGATGCGGATGGTAATTACCACTTCCGGTATTTCGAAGGGACCACCTACCATCCCTTCCATAAAAACCATTATAACGGCCACGTCTATATCCTGACTGGGGGATTCACGTTTTCCGCCGCATCGATTTTTGTGGCCAATATGAAGGGCTCTCCCAATGTGACCGTGGTGGGAGAGGAGACGGGAGGAGGTTACTATGGGAATGACGGGGTATTCATCACCGAAGCGACCCTGCCTGGTACGGGACTCCGGGTGTCCCTGCCCCTTTTCCGGATGATCACGAACCATCGATTCCCAAAAGACGGGCACGGGGTCATTCCCGATATCGAGGTCATACCTACTACGGACGACATACGCGCCGCGGTGGATCCCAAGATGCGAAAGGTTCGTGAATTGATCGGGCTTCCCTAGCCCGCGAAAGTGTCGAGCACTTTAAAGGTATCGTCGAACCAAACCAAGGCGACTTCCTTCCCGGGCCCGAGGGTGCCCAGATTTAGCCCCATGAGACGGGCCGGATAAAGGGAAGCCATGCGCAACGCCTCATCCAGGGGAATCCCCGCTTCTTCCACGCAGTTACGAACGGCCCTCATCATGGTCAGGGCGGAGCCCGAAAGCGTTCCGTCGGGCATTACGTATTTGTTCCCTTCCAGGCGATGCTGGTAGGCGCCTGTTTTGTTTTCGGTGACCGCGTCGGTGATGAGGAAGAGGCGGTCGCCCAGGAGGCGCTTGGCGATCCTTATGATGGGGAAGGCTACGTGATAGCCATCGGCGACGATGCTCACATATGGCGCCCTCGCCCCCGGGGTGCTCCCGCCTTCCAGGAGCGCACCGACCATTCCCGGAGCGCGGTGGCCCAACGGGCTCATGGCATTGAAGAGGTGGGTGGCGGCGGGAATGCCCAAAGCAAAGGCTTCCAGGGCTTCCTCATAGGTGGCGTTAGTGTGGCCCGCGGAAAGCACAACGCCCGCTTGTTGCAATTTGTGGATTATTTCCGGGGCGCATCTTTCGGGGGCGACGGTCATCATGGACAGATTCCGCCCGGCCCTTTTTATTAAAGCAGCAACTTTTGCTTTTTCGGGAGTTTGAATAAATGCTTCGATATGGGCGCCCCTTTTGACGGGGTTGATATAAGGGCCTTCGAGGTGTAATCCGATGACACCCGGAAGTCCTTGCGCCTGGTATTCCGCCACCGCGTCTATGGCCGCGTCCATCAATGCATCGGATTGGGTGCCCATGGTTGGTTGGAAGTGCGTGGCGCCTCCGGCCCGGCAACAGGCATAAGTCGCTTTTATGGATTCCACGCTGGGGTGGTCTGCGAAGAGGCGGCCGTTTCCGCCGTAAATCTGGAGGTCTATAAAGGAGGGGGCCAGGTGACCGCCCTTCAAATCAACCATCTCTGCGTCGCCTTTGGGCGGCGCAGGCAGTATGTCGGTAATCTTCCCTCCATCGGTAACCAGGACATGACCGGTCAATGTCTCGAAGCCCGTATGGAGGATGCCGTTATGAAATATCGTACGTTTCATATGGAAATGGAAAAGCGGTCGGCGTCGCGCAGGAAGGGGTATTTGCTTCGGACTCCGGACAAATGATCCCCATCTAATGTGACCGTTTGCATTTCCTCTGTGGCGGGGCCGCGGTACAGGATCTCGCCAAGGGGATCGATCACCATCGAGTCACCGGCGTACGCAATATCCTTCCCGTCCACACCGACGCGGTTGACTCCGATGACATAGCACAGGTTTTCTATTGCCCGGGCTACCAGGAGGGACCTCCAGGCGTTGCTCCGGCGTTCCGGCCAGTTGGCCACGTATATGAGGGCGTCGTATTCAGGCAGGCCTTCCTGGTCAAGGCGGTTGCGGGCCCAAACGGGGAAGCGCAAGTCGTAGCAAACCTGGAGGTTGACCCGCCAACCCTTGACGGAGGCGATCAACCTTTTCCCACCAGGCGCATAGTGTTGGTCTTCCTCCCCATACCCAAAAAGGTGCCGCTTGTCGTAGTAGCCATGTTGCCCATTGGGGAGCATCCATACGAGACGGTTGAAATACTGCCCGCCGGTCCCGATCATAAGGCTGCCGGTGAGGATGATCTTCCTGGCGGCGGCCATCCTCTTCATCCAACTTACGGAAGGGCCCTCCATGCTTTCGGCCAGTTTTTCGGGGTCCATACTGAAGCCGGTATTGAACATTTCGGGGAGGACTACGATTTCGGTCTTTTGCGCGAGGTTGTTGAGCTTTTCCTCGAAACGGGCCAGATTGGCCGCTTTGTTTTCCCAAAGAATATCCGCTTGAAACAGGGTGAGGGTGAGCGTGGACATGGGTTAAAATTAGGACAAATCCGCGAGGACCCGGACGATCAGGTCGGATTCGTATCCTTTTTGGAGGAGGTAATTCTTCGTCTTGGCGCGCGCCTCCCAGGAATGCTTATCTTTGACATGGTCTCGCGCCAGCCGCTCCAGGGTAGCCAAATAATCGGCTTCATCGATTTCCGCCAACCCCTTGCGGATACAATAAGGAGATACACCCCGCGTTCGTAACTCCGCCTCGATTTTCCTTTTCCCCCAATGGTTCATGCGGAACTTGCCACCCGCAAACTGTTTGGCAAAGCGCTCCTCGTCCAGATATCCCTCCTCGATCAGGCTGGCCAGGATGGTTTCGGCTTCGGAGCGCGGCACACCCAAGGCATGTAGCTTTTCCTTTACTTCCGTGTGGCAGCGCTCCTGGTAGGCACAGTAATGCTTCGCTTTTTGTAGCGCTTGTTCTTTCGAAAATTTCAAGTCCCAAAGATAATAGTTTGCGCGGAAGCGCTAATTTGGTCATTTTAGCGCTTCCGCGCAAACGCAAACTTGGTGCTATGTTGAGTTTAGACCAAATCATCCGTTACCGGCGCATCGTCAAGCCGGCGAATTTTAATGGGGAAAAAACGATTCCCGACTCCGTTATCCGTGAGTTGATCGAGCTCGCCGGCTGGGCACCCACGCACGCCTATACGGAGCCGGGGTATTTCGTAGTATACGCCGGAGAAAGCGTTCGGCAGTTTTGCCGGGACCATGCAGAAATGTACCGGTTGAATACACCGCCGGACAGGTTTACCACGGCCACCTATGAGAAGCTGGACACGATGGGGAATACGACCAGCCACATCATCACTTTGTGCATGAAACGCGGGGATAACCCCAAAATACCGGAGCAGGAAGAATTGATATCGGCTGCCTGCGGTGCCCAAAATATATTACTGGTTGCGGCCGCGCGTGGGATCGCCGTATACTGGGGAACGGGAGGCATGACGTATCATCCGGCCATGCGGGAATACCTGGGGCTTTCGCCGGAGGACCGGGTGCTGGGATTTTTATACCTGGGATTTGCCGAGGGCTCACTCGCCAAGGGGCGGCGTATCCGGCCGCAGGAAGAGAAGATCAAATGGGTTTAAAAGCGGGCAGGGCGTGTATTGAAAGCGAACGGCATCGCGGCGGAGTTGCCCCGTAATATGCTGATTGTCATAACGTTATTTTTTGGCACTCCCTTGGAAGCGGTCATTGCAAATTCATCCCCATGTTCAGGAATTTCATCACCATCGCCCTGCGCAACCTGCGTAAGAACAGGATGTCGTCCATCATCAACATCGCCGGTCTTGGCGTGGGCATGGCCGTTCCTCTACTGATCGGGCTTTGGATCAGGGATGAAGTTTCATTCGATTCCTATCACCGGAACCATGCGCACATTGCGAAGGTTATGGACACCCAGATCAATAATGGGAGTGCGAGTACCGACGATGAAGTTCCCATTCCCCTGGAAAATGAGCTAAGTACCAAGTATGGACAATATTTCAACGGGTACGTCCTGACTACCCACACCTTTCCCATTTTGCTGACCTCGGGGGATAAGAAGTTATCCAAAAGCGGGGTCTTTGTAGAGCCCGGATTTCCCTCATTGTTTACATTGAAGGTCCTTTCAGGGAATCAGGATGTCCTGAAAGATCCCTCTTCGATGATGATCTCGGCGTCGCTCGCCAAATCGATGTTTGGGGAGGTGGATCCCCTCGATAAAACGATCAACATCGATGGGATGGCCGATTTGAAGGTTGCGGCTGTCTATGAGGATCTGCCTGTGAGCTCGACCTTTTCAGGAGTCGATTTCCTGGGTTCATTCGATAAGGCTATTACCATATCCAGCATGGATCAGGCCCGCACGCAATGGGGGAATCACAGTTTTTTCCTGTACCTGTCGTTGAAGGACAACGTGGTTCCTGAAAAGGTGAATTCCTTTCTCAAACAGATTTCCAAAGCAAAAATGGGGGGACAGAATGATTCCCTCTTTCTGCATCCCATGAGCAAATGGCATTTATACAGCGATTTTAAGGATGGAAAAATGGCCGGGGGACGAATCGAGTTTGTATGGCTGTTCGGGATCGTGGGAGCCTTCGTTTTATTTCTCGCGTGCATCAATTTCATGAA
Organism: uncultured Chitinophagaceae bacterium; assembly: GCA_964544695.1. Classification (GTDB taxonomy): domain Bacteria; phylum Bacteroidota; class Bacteroidia; order Chitinophagales; family Chitinophagaceae; genus Dinghuibacter. The sequence goes on along the minus strand of CAZJDB010000162.1, from coordinate 3,978 downwards.
CCTTTCGACTGCCCGAAGCGAGCGGAGGGCGAAAGAAGTAGGCATCCGTAAAGCCATCGGATCCCTACGGGGACAGCTCGTCGGCCAATTCCTGTCTGAATCTTTATTCATGGCCCTGTTGGCACTGGTGGTCGCGGTAATGCTGGTTTATTTCAGCCTGCCTTACTTTAACCAGTTATCGGGAAAGGAAATGAGGTTGCCTTTGGGAAATCTATCTTTCTGGGCGCTGATGCTTGGATTTGCGCTTTTCACCGGTCTTGTTTCCGGGAGCTACCCGGCGTTTTATTTATCGGCCGCCAAACCCATCAGTGTTTTGAAGGGCGTGTTTAAGGCCGGACGAGCGGCTTCCCTGCCCCGGAAAATTCTCGTGGTCACTCAATTTACGGCATCCATTGCGCTCATCCTGGGAACGCTGATCGTGTTTAAACAGATCCAGCACGCCAAGGACCGTCCCGTCGGTTATGGACGCGCGGGGCTCGTTTCCACCACATTGTATATGCAGAACCCCTATAAGAATTATGGGGCATTGAGAACAGCGCTGCTTCAAACCGGGGCCGTACAAGATTTGGCCGAGTCATCCAGCGGTGCAACGCATATAGATAACAACTACGGAGACCTCGACTGGAAGGGAAAAGATCCCAAATTGAATCCCAGTTTCGGGATGATTGCGGTGACACACGATTTCGGACACACTTACGGCTGGCAGATCAAGGAAGGCAGGGATTTTTCACGCGCCTTCCCGACCGACTCCGGCACTTTCATATTGAATGAATCCGCGGCAAAGCTCGTGGGTTTCCAGCATCCGGTTGGCGAGGTATTGAACTGGGAAGGGAAAACCAGAACGATAACGGGGGTGGTTAAGGATCTGGTCATGGAATCGCCTTACGAACCGGTAAAGCCCACCATATTTTTCCTTCAATACAATGACTGGCTGTCCTATTTGACCATACGCCTCAATCCTTTGCTTCCCGCCAGGGAGGCACTCGCGCGCATAGAGCCTGTATTTAAGTCGTACAATGCCGGAAGCCCGTTCGATTACCGGTTTGTGGATGAGGAATATTCCAAAAAATTCGCAGAAGAAGAGCAGATAGGCGAGCTCGCATCGATATTTGCCGGCCTGGCTATCTTCATCTCCTGCCTGGGCCTTTTCGGACTGGCCTCATTCATGGCGGAGCAAAGGACCAAGGAAATCGGCGTCCGGAAGGTACTGGGAGCATCGGTGTATCAATTGTGGAAGCTCCTTTCCTGGGATTTCGTTCGCCTTGTCCTGGTGGCCTTCCTCATTTCAACGCCTCTCGCCTATATTCTGATGCGCCAGTGGTTACAGCATTATACCTATCGCACGGATCTTTCCTGGTGGGTATTTGCCGGGACGGGCGTGGGTGCTGTGATGATCACCCTGGGTACGGTTTCCATTCAGGCTATCAAGGCGGCTATGGCAAAGCCCTGGAAAAGCCTCCGGACGGAATAGTTCACTTGCTCGCCGTGTCGGGCTTGATACGCTCATCATCGAAGGAAAACAACGCACTCATAATTTTCCAAGCCTTACCATCGAACATCAGTTGCCATGTTTCTATACCCCAGTTCGATTCCTTCCCATCCACCCAAAAGCTATAATGAAAAGAAAGGGTGGCGATGGCATTGTCATTCCAGATTTGAACGTCATTGAATTTTTCTTCCAGCTTCATTTTCGTGGAGACATCCCAGTGCATAAAGTTTCTGTAGCTGTCCTTTAAAATGATCTTGAATCTCGGATTTTGCTTCACGGCCACATTGGCTGTAGCCGTATCGGCAATCCCGTAAAAAGACACGCTGTCCAGAGCGAAAAGACTGCAGAATGTGGCGCTGTCCTTGTTGATCACGCTATTCATATAGGTATGGAATACCTTTTGAATTTCTTCTTTTGCCGTTTCGTTGGTTTGCTGGGAAAAGGCATTGATCGAGTAAAGGAGGGGCAGAGCAAAAATGACCTTTTTCATTTTGATTCTTTTGTGGTTAAAAAAATCCTAATGGGATTGAGTGGAAATTATCCCGGATTGATTAGGTGAGTAAATCTTTTCGACCAATACAGTTAGATTATCGATGAACAAGTAGTGATTAAGGGCCTGAAATAATTATATTTTTAGTGATATTTATTATATTTTTACGGCAATTTCCTTGAAAATGGAAAAATTGGTTTTAAATAGAATTAAAGTCGTCCTGGCAGAAAAAAGTATGTCCAACAAGGCGTTGGCCCAAGGCTTAAATAAGACAGAAGCAACAGTTTCTCAATGGTGCACCAATATGAAACAACCGAGCCTTGAGACCTTTTTTCAAATTGCAAAATTTCTGGATGTGGATTTGAGGGAGCTTTTTGTATCAACTAAAAGTATAAAATAGTAGGAGTTATGAATAGCATCTTATTACGCACGATCAATGAACGAATGGAGGGGCTGAAGAAATTGCTACCTATGAAGGAAGAATATCAGCATAAACTAGATAATAAATTTAGGCTTGAATTCAATTATAACTCCAATCATCTGGAAGGAAATACGCTCACAATGAGTGAAACCATGAGGCTACTCGCATTTGATGAAACGGACGGTGAACACACTTTGCGAGAATATGAAGAGATGAAAGGGCACGACTGGGCATTTGAGCTGGTCAAAAAGTGGGCAATCGAAAAAAGGGATTCTCCGCTGACTGAAATTGATATAAAGAATTTGAATAAAGCCATATTGGTAAAGCCATTTTGGAAAGATGCGATAACCTCAGACAATCAAAATACAAGGCGGCTTATTAAAGTTGGCGAGTACAAAGAATTACCTAATTCGGTAAAACAAATTAATGGTGAAATTTTTCAATATACTTCACCGCAAAATACTCCCATAGAAATGGGTGAGTTAATGCAGTGGTTTCGAGATGAGGAGGAAAAAAAGGATTTGCATCCAGTTGAGCTTGCAGCCTTATTTCATTATAGATTCGTTAGGATTCATCATTTTGATGATGGTAATGGTAGGATATCCAGGTTATTGGTTAATTATTTCCTGATCAAGGCTGATTTCCCCCCAATCGTAATAAAATCGGAAGATAAAAAGAACTACTTATCTGCTCTTCGAAAGGCTGATTCCGGAGATTTGGAAGCTTTTGTCGATTACCTAGGGGAGCAATTGCTTTGGAGCCTTGATATTAGTATCAAAGCTGCAAGGAGTGAAAATATCGATGAACCTGGAGACCTGGATAAAAAACTGAGTTTTTTAAAGAAACAATTAGGAATTAATGCCGAAAAAATAACGGCAAAAAAAAGTAGAGAAGCCGTTATATGGGTTTATGAAAATAACATTTTGCCCTTTGCAAAAGCCTGGGAGGATTTGTTGAAAAAATTTGACCCTCTATTTTATTCTAGAAAAATGAGGATTCTGGTCGATAATTACACATTTGAGGGCACTGATTTTGAAAAAATTAATCCCTTAGAAACTCTAATAAGCTTAAAAGACTATAGCATCAGGAACATCGGTAAAATAACACTTGAAGCTTCCCCTAAGGGGCTTGTTAAGTCGAAAAATGATAGAGAATTCAATGGGGGGTCTGTCGATTTTTGGTTTTATGAAAATAGGATCGAAATAGGGTCTTCGGAGGCGAATAGGTTTGCACACAAGCTTTACAATGAAAAGCTTACTGAGGTGGAAATTGAAAACCTTACCGAAGACCTTGGAAATTGGCTATACCATGTAATCGAATCCTCAATAGAAGAGAAGTAATTTATTACTTCCCTTCCTTCTTGTCGTAGGCTTCCTTGGCGGCCTGGGCCTTTTCGAAATCGAGAACGACCCCGTTGATGCAAAAGCGCAGGTGCGTGGGAGGAGGGCCGTCGTTGAACACGTGTCCCAGGTGGGAATGACAACGTCCGCACTCCACCTCGGTACGCTCCATACCATAAGAATGATCAGGGACGTAAATAACGCTGGTTTTGCTGATAGGTTCGTAAAAGCTGGGCCA
>CAZJDB010000161.1:0-16328 GCA_964544695.1 uncultured Chitinophagaceae bacterium | reverse complement strand
CCCGCCGCCCCACCAGCCCGCCGGCGCCGCCCCCGGCCCGCCGCCCCCCCAGCCCGCCGGCACCCTGCCCACCCTGGAAGTAGTGGAGTTCGACGAAAAATATCGCTCCCTGCTGGACTACCTCCTCGGCAACGTCTTCATTGCCGAAACCGAGGAAGCCCTCCACAACAGCAACGGCTCTGTCATCCTGGAAAAAACGGGGAAATACGTCAAGGGCAAATACGCCCTGACCGGAGGCAGCGTGGGCCTCTTCGAAGGAAAGAAGATCGGCCGCGTCAAGAACCTTGAAAAGCTGAAAGAGCAAATCGCCCAACAGGAAAACGTAGTCAATAAGATAAAAGATCAAATTCAGGCCCACCACCAGGAAGTCGCCGACTATACCGGCCAGTTGCAGGATCAGGCCATCCGACAGGCCCAGCAAGACATCAACCAGGGCACTAACCAGGCCTACGCCCTGCAAAACAAGCTGGAAAACCTGCATAATCAGGACACCAACAGCACCCGCCGACTTGAAGAACTGGACGACACCTTCCAGCGCACCCAGGACAATATTTCCGGCCAACGGGACCTACTCGAACGCCTCAATGCCCAACTCGAAGAGCTTGCAAAACGCATGCAAGGCGCCGAAGAAGCCTATGCCCAGTCCGAGCAGGAATACAACTTCGCCCAGGCCCAATTCAACGAAGCCAACCTTAGCCTAACCCGCCAGCAAAGTAAGGTTACAGGCCTGCGCCAGGAACTCGAATTCAAAAACAACCAGTTGGGAGACCTGAAAACCCAAATGGAGCAAAACAATACCCAACTACAGGAAACCGTCAGGGATATCTCCGACTCGGAAGCCTCCCTCCAGGAGGCCCACGAAAGCGTCCTGGAACTCATGCACCGCAAAGAAACCTCCGAACGCGAGGTTGGCGTGGCGGATCAGGCCTACTATAACCTGCGCAATACCCTGGCCGCCAAGGAAAGCGACCTTCGGTCCAAGCAAAAGACCAAAGAACAGGTCGACTTCCTCCTGGGCCAGATCAAGGACAGGATGAGCGAGCTTAAACTCCAACTGGCGGGGATGAAAGAAAGGCTCAGCGTGGAATTCAAAGTCAACATCGACGACATCATCGACCAGGACAGGGAATCGGATACTCCCGTCGAAGAACTGACGGCCGCGTGCGACCGCATGAAACGGCGCATGGAAAACCTGGGTGAAGTGAACCCTACCGCCATCGAAGCCTTCCTGGAAATGAAAAAGCGCTACGAATTCATCATGGAGCAAAAAAACGACCTCGTCAGCGCCAAAGACTCCCTGTTACAAACCATACAAGAGGTCGAAACCACCGCCAACCAGAAATTCCTGGAAACCTTCCACGCGGTTCGCGATAATTTCCAGAAAGTTTTCAAAGTCCTGTTTACCGAAGACGACACCGCGGACATTATCCTGGAAACGCCTGAGAACCTCGCCGAAACAGGCATCGATATCGTTGCCAAACCCAAAGGCAAAAGGCCATCCTCCATTTCCCAATTGAGCGGGGGAGAAAAGACCCTCACCGCCACGGCGTTGCTCTTTGCCATTTACCTGATCAAGCCCGCGCCCTTTTGTATCCTCGATGAAGTCGACGCCCCCCTCGATGATGCCAATGTGGGCAAATTCACCCAAATGATCCGCCAGTTCAGCGAAAACTCCCAATTCATCATCATCACCCACAACAAGACCACCATGGCAACCGTCGATGTCATTTACGGCGTGACGATGCAGGAGCCCGGCGTGAGCAAGCTGGTTGCGGTGGATTTCCGAAGCCTTAGCAATAACTAAGCGACGGCTTTGTCCGGCCCCCAATAAGGACCAGAACCCAGATCGGTAATGATCTGCATGATCGCCACCGAAAGATTGACAGCCTGCCTGCTTTTCAAGACACAGGAAAGCATAATGACGCCCTCCAGGGTAAAGGCCATGGGCAAACTTTTGGTGGTTCCCCAGTTCAAATGCAAGCCTATATTTCGAATCTCTTCCCTGGTCAGGAGAAACATGAAATCCGCGGGGAAGCGTCTGATTTGCCTACGGACATATTTCCTCAACACCGACTTTGGAACTCCGAATATATCGGCAATATCTCCATCCAGGACGATTCGTTGCCCCCTAAGCGTATGCATGCGGTCGTTCACCTTTTTTAAGGTGATGATCGAAGATGTTCTATTCATGCCGCCAAAATAGGCATATTACCCAGATCGAGGTACGCCGACTCGCGAGATTATTTTTTATACTACTATATGTTTCTATATTCGCCCCGAACAATTGCTCATGCAACGCACCGCTCTATTCCCCGGGACCTTCGATCCGGTAACCCTCGGCCACCTGGACATTATTCACAGGGCACTTCCCTTGTTCGACAAACTGGTCATCGGCATCGGCTCCAACATCAGCAAAGTCCCCATGTTCTCCAACGAGCAACGCCTGAAATGGTTCGAGGAAATTTTCAAGGACGAGCCCCGCATCACTACGGTAGTGTACGAAGGTCTTACCGTAGATTGTTGTAAAAGGGTAGGGGCCAACTACATTGTCAGAGGCATACGCTACGTCAACGATTTCGAATATGAAAAAGCCATTGCGGACATGAACCGCAGCCTGGAAGGCCATATCGAAACCATCTTTCTGACCTGCCTGCCCGAATTCACCTCGGTCGCCTCCACCCTCGTGAGGGATGTCATAAGGAACGGCGGAGACGCCACCCAGTTCCTTCCCCAAACCGTGGTGCGTTCACTTGCAAAAAAGACCAAATGATCTGGTTTAACCCGAAAGTTACCATTGCTGATATCCAGCCCCTCAGCGCAAACACTATGGCCGACTTCCTGGGAATCGAGTTTTCCGAATTGGGGGAAAACTACCTCAGCGGCACTATGCCCGTAAACCACCGCACGCACCAACCTCATGGTCTCTTGCACGGGGGCGCCTCTTGTGTCCTGGCTGAAACCCTGGGCAGTGTCGCTTCCTTTTTGGTCCTCGACCCGGCCCAATCGTACCCCGTCGGCCTGGAGATCAACGCCAACCACGTGCGCGGCATCAGCGAAGGATTGGTAACGGGTACGGCGACGGTCCTTCACCTGGGAAAAACCACGCACGTATGGGACATCAAGATCAGGAATGAAAAGGGGAGTCTTATTTGCGTGAGTCGCCTCACGGTCGCGATCCTCAAGGCTTGACCACCACGGCGAGTCGGTCATTCAACCCCAAAGAAACATCCACCCCCGGCATCCATATGCTACGCACCCACTCCTGAAATTCCTCCGTATGCCGCGACTTCCGCCCCGTCTTCGCATCCACCACCGTGAAATTCGACCATAAAATGGCCTTCAACTCCGTCTGAGCCTCATTCCACATCTGCATTTCCACCTGCAAATGCTGTTCGGACTGACCGATGAGGGCCGAAGTAATGCAGACCATTTCGTTATACAGTGCCGGACGCTTGTAAAGGATCTCGTGGCCTGAAACCACCCAAAACACCCCTTTTTTCATAAGGTCCTCCAAAGTCAGTTGGTAGGCCTCCCGGAGATGGTCCTCGCGAGCATTCAGCATGTAATCCAGGAAGCGTGAATTGTTCAGGTGGTTCATGGGGTCGCAGTCGGGAAAACGGACCCGATAATAGCTTTTCAAAAAGGTATTCATAACAGGTTGATTACGTCGATAACCGAAGGAAAGGTCTGATCCAGGTACCCCGCCAGGGACCCCCTGGGAACCCATTTGATCTCATGAATATCCTCCGCCGTTTGAGGGACCAAAACCGCTGCGGCAGAAGCGGTCATCCGATACCATGAAGTCTCCTTCAGCGTGGCGTGTCCATAATCGTTATACGAATGGTAAGTGGTCAGCAGGAATTCACCTAACCGAACCTCCGAAAGCCCCGTTTCCTCCCGGACCTCCCGGAGGGCGCATTGTTCCAGCGTTTCTCCCGGATCAAGCTTCCCCTTGGGAAGGTCCCACTTCCCGCGCCGGAAAATCATCAGCACGTCGCCCGCCTCATTGCCGACCAGGCCTCCGCCTGCCTGGATGATCATGAAATGTTTCCAGAATGCTTTTTTCAATCCTTTCAGATCAGCCGCCCACAACAGGCCTGCATGGAATTCGGGTTTCGCGATTTCGTGGAGGAGGGATTTGATGGCGGGTCCCGAAACTTCGTCGATGAATATGGTATCCGGGTGGTGCAGGTACTCATGCAACTTATCGTCTATCTCGTCACAGAGAAACACGGGCTTATCCCCAAAGTATACTTTTATAAACATACCTTTTACCCCGCCAGTGGCCTTCCTTGGCAGGCTGCCGTTTTAATGTACCTTCGCGCCCATGACCCATCAAAAAGCCGTCGCCGAGCGGCTCCTGCAAATTAATGCCATTCGGCTGAATCCCGAAACTCCGTTTACCTGGACCAGCGGCTGGAAAAGTCCCATATACTGCGACAACCGCAAAGCCCTGGGCTTCCCTCCCGTCCGGGAATTCATCAAAAGCGAATTCTGCAACCTCATCTTCTCCCAATTGGAGTCCGCCGAACTCCTGGCGGGTGTAGCCACCGCCGGCATCCCCTGGGGTGCCATGGCCGCCGACCAGCTCAAACTACCCTACGTCTACGTCCGCTCCAAACCCAAGGAGCACGGGCTGGGGAATCAAATCGAAGGTTATTTCGAACCCGGCCAAAAGACCGTCGTCATCGAGGACCTTTTTTCCACGGGCAAAAGCAGCCTGGAGGCAGTAACTGTCCTGCGCGCCGCCGGCCTGGAAGTTATCGGAGCCGTCGCCATTTTCGATTACGGCTTCACCGCCGCCGCGGATGCCTTTGCAAAAGCCGGGGTTCCCTTTTATGCCCTAAGCAATTACCCCACGCTAATCAACCTGGCCGTCGATAAGGGACTTGTCACGCCCGAGCAGGAGGCCTTATTGTTAAAATGGAGCCAGGACCCCGCCACCTGGGGGAAATAAATCGTATTTTAGGGTATGAAACAACTTATCCTATGTATCCTCGGCCTGGCGTTCATGGCCGGCCCTCTATCCGCCCAACAGGCCCCCAGTGTCAAAAAGGACACCATCAGCACCCCAACGGTCCAGTGTGAAAAGTGCAAAAAACGCATCGAGGACTATATGAGCCACGAGGATGGCGTCATGAAACTCACCGTGGACTGGCGCAAAAAGGTCACCTACGTTACCTATATGACCTCCCGGACAAACATCGAAAACATCAAAACCGCCATCGCCAACGTAGGCTATGACGCCGGTGACGTCACCGCCAACCCCGATTCCTACAAATCCCTTCCGACCTGCTGCAAGAAACCTGAGGACGGAGGCGGCCCGCCCAAACACCCCTAAAACAGTTTAAGATCGAGGTGCTGCTCCCCTTCGTAATGCACCGGAAAGGTCTTTTTTATGCCCGCCTTGGATCCCGTTACCACCCCATCCACCCGCACATGGACCTGCCGGTTCAGGTAAGTCGTCAGCCCGCTTTTCATCAAACGCGGAAAATCCAGCACCATAGGCAGGACAATCGTAAACTCCTCGTGAGGGTTGATCCGTATGCTCGTATCGATTTGGGAATGCCCCAGCCAAAGCGAATCCAGGTAGACGTCCACCGCCCCCCCCTTAAAATGGAAACCCATGGCATTGGGATTGTAATAAACAATATCCGCCTGCACCCGGGGCGCGATCATATTCCATTGGGAGACCTTCAGATTTTCGATCCTTCGGAATTCCAGGGGTTGAAATTTCCCCCCACAGCCCTGCAACATCATCGCGCCTAAAATGACCATTCCGGCCAGCAACAATCTCATCATATAAAAGCCCTTTTCCGGGCTGATTCAAAAATAGGGTAAAACAACCACCCTGGCATCCATCCGCTCTCTAACGTTGCGCCAAAAAAAATCGCCTAATTTTTGGTATATTTACTAAAATACCTAACTTTATATCATAAATGAAATGTCGGGCAGACATACAGACCCTTGCGGATGAGAAGCTATCAGAAGCAGAAAGCCTTCTTAGGGAAGGATTCGCCGATGGGGCCTATTATATAGCTGGATATACGGTAGAACTTTTGCTAAAAGCTATGATTTGTAAGACTTTAGGTGTTGATAATTTTTTTGATTTCGATAAGGTCCCAAAGAAGGAATTATATAGACCTTTTAAAGTTCACAACTACGAAGAACTGTTTTATTTATCTGGAATATATACCCCCTTTTCGGATGCAAAAAAGTACGATTCAACTTTTTTGAAGGCTTGGTCTACTGCAAGCCCCTGGACGGAAGAATCCAGGTATTTGACAGGGAAGACACCTCATGACGTCATTGATTTCATAACTTCTGTAAAGGAAATAGCTATATGGATAAAAAAATTCTTATAAGAAAATTAAACGCAGTCTTTTGTGACGTAAACAAGACAGATAAGCGGTACTCGGAAATTTGGCTTTCCGATGTCGATTTTGGCTTTTCATTTCAAAGCGATCAGTACGTCCTTAATGTAAGAGTTAATGACAATATCAAGGACTGCCAGGGAGAAATTTCCAATGTAGTAGATACTCTATTTGAAAAAGCAAAAGAGGTGGTTGGTAATATATGGCGTGTAGCCGTTTACGCAAATAATAATAGATTCGCTCACTGCGAAGCCCCTTTCATGTTGGTATACGATGAGGACAATGCCTGCAAATAACCCCGTTTAGCGGTTATTTCCTCGCCTTTTTATTTACCGACAACGAAAATTGAGTTTGCACTGGTAGACTTTGACGAGTCATTCAGGAACACGGGAATACCGTTTTTCCAGTAGGTAGCTATAGTATTTTCCATGTGTCCAGCTGCTATATAACCCGTAACATACACATCCGAACCGGAGATCGCGATACCACCGGCTGAGGAAGGGTTAGTCCCACCGGATAAAGGCATGGGGTTACCATTTTTCCACAGCATGGCTGCATTTGTCGAGTCGGTTCCTTCCCAACCAGCCACATACACATTGGATGCCGAGTCCACGGCAATTCCATAGACCTGCGCGGGATACTGTCCGTTTGTTAAAAGTACAGGATTGCCGTTTTTCCAATATAAAGCCGTATCGCTAGCTCCCGGTACTAGCATTGTTTTCCAGCCAGCCACATACACATCCGATCCTGAAACGGCAATGGAATAGCCGAAAGCGTAATCCTGCCCATTGGTCAATTGGAATTCAACTCCATTTTTCCAATAAACAGCAGCAATACCCGTTCGCGATGCTTCGTAGCCCGCCACATATACATCTGACCCTGAAACCGCTATGGACAATGCATAGTCATCGAGGTATCCGGTGGTTAAAGGCGTCTCAACCCCATCTATCCAGATCAAAGCTATATGATTAGGCAGCATCATGCTCATAATCTCTTGGTAGTCAGGTTGGCTTGAATATGCATAACCTGCCACATACACGTGCTGATTGGACAATACAATGGCTTCTGCGTACGTATCGACCGACCCATCGGATAAAGCCGTGGGAGTACCGTTTTTCCAGCATTCGGCTATATTGGCATTTGGGCCTGCCTGGTTGCCTACCACGTACACATCGGATCCTGAGATGGCCATAGCTTGTGCAATAGCGTCTGTAGGTTGATTGGTTAAGGACGTTGGAACACCATTTAGCCAAACCACAGCCTCAGAGACCGTTGAGCCAATCACGTTTGGGATATTTGTGAGCGTGTCTATTGCATAACCCGCTACATATACCCTCAATTGGTCCGGCGGGGTTGGAGTTGGGGCCAAAGATTTCCTGCAGGCATTCAGGGCCAGACCACAGCCACAAAATAAAAAGGCCCAACGGAGGAAATGGAAAGGGGCTCCAATCATTGCTTTTGCGTAAGGTAACAAACGTAGAATCGAATTCACACCGTATTTTCCCCTATCGGGTTCCATTTGTAAAAGTTGCTTTTACAAATAGGGCAAAAAAATAAACTACTTGCTTTTGAGGGTAGCGGTCAGGCGTTCAAGCTGAAGCCTAATATAATCACTCAGGGTTCTACGATCTATTTCCGCCAACCGGGCCAATTCCGTTTTAGTATCTTCCGAAACCCGGATATTGATGTTCACGGTTTTATTTTCTTTCTTATCGGCCATGACCAATTATACATCGTTTTACAATGTAAAACAAACTTATTTTACTATGCCTGCTAAAATTGACGCCGCAAGACTGATCGGGTACAATGCCTCCGCTAATGATGCGTTCTTGGGTGGGGAAGTAGCCCAGGGGATTTATTCCGAATTGTCTTGTGTGAGGTTACCTGAAAAACTTGATGAGGCTTCCATTTTCGTAAAAATGATTTTTGACCTTACCGCCGGTAAATTGGTGTTGAGTTCGGATATTACTTGGCAGTTTCAGTTAAGCCCGGTTTTGGAAATACAGCCCGAAGATGTGTATAAATGCATCGAACTAACGACCGCCCACCTTCAGGAAATTTTATCTTCAGTTTACTCCCACCAACGGTCCGCCCCCAACATTCAAGGGCTCTCTTACGAATCCTCGCTTCCTCAAATAAGGGAAATACTGGACCATCTAGGGGATAAATAACCCTGCACGTATATCCATTTATTGTAATGCGATTCTGCAATTCCTTAGTGGAGATATACACCATTTAGCCCAATAAAGTACGCTAAGCATTTTAGTTGGCAAGACATAATGTCATTTTATCCACATGGGATAGGGCGGGCCTCTTATAACCACAGCGCTCATAATTTTGCTAACTACCTTGGAAACGGGGTAGGGTAAAGATGTATGTCATTCCCCCCTGACCACCAAATTCCATTACTAAATTCCTTAGAAAACCACCCCTATCTTAAAGTTTTACTTCAAATAAACCACACCCAAAAAATATAGCATTTAAATAAACACTTTAACTATTTACTTTAAAGCAAATTACAATACGTTAAATCCACTTAAAATAAAACAAAAACACCCCAAAGAAAATCGAAATTTACACCCCCAACCCCCCAACCTGAACTTCCCCGACAAATAAAAAAAATGAACGACAGTTTAATAATTGAAAGCCAATATTTTGGAAGCATAGACTTCTATAAAACTTCAATAAATTTTACACATTGGAAAATAGAAGTATATGAAAGATGGCAAAAAGCCCTTCCTTTGAACCGTTGCTACCTTTTGGGCCCCAATGGCCCCCTCCTGCTCAGTGTCCCCCTTGAGGCCGGGAGGGCCCAAAAAGGCCCCTTCAAGGATGTCAGAATTTCATACCGGGAACATTGGGGACTGCGGCACTGGAGGTCGATTCACGATGCCTACAAGAAATCCCCCTGGTTCGAGCATTATGTCGATACCCTCCAGCCTCTCTTTGAACAGAGACCGGACTACCTGTTGGACTGGAATAAAATGACCATGGAATGGGTGCTAACCCAACTGAATTGGAAGGGGGAAATAGAAGAAGCGAAGGGGGAATATCCGGAGGCAAAAGACCGGAGAGGCCATTCCAAGTTAAAGCCGGAAATGGACGTCCCTTATACCTACACCCAGGTATTTGGAGACAGACACGCATTTATAGGGAATCTATCGATCCTGGATCTGCTGTTTTGCGAGGGCCCATCGGCAGCCCGAAAGCTACTGGGTTGACCTGCGGCGTCCCGCCAGCTCCTCGGGTGACCCGGGGCCGGGGCCGAACAGGCCCAGCCGGGGCAAGCAAACCGGCAACGCCCGGAGCCTACCTGATCGTCACCTGCACCGCCTTCCCCGTTGAAATGATGATGACATCCTTCCCCTCCATGTACGCGCTATACCGGTTAAAATCCTCGTCCGGCAGCTTTTTCCCATTCACCATCAGCACGCGGTCGCCACGGACGATGCGTATGGATCGCCCTTCAGGCAGGTTCCCGTCCTCCTCCAGCTTCTTCAGGAAGACGATGGCGGAAGCCTTCAGACCTTTGTCCTGAACCAATAACTCTTTGGATTTGAGGATGGTAACGCGTTCCAAATAGGGAGCGGCGGGTGCCTCATAGTATTCGACGTGGTCGTCCGGATTACGGGTTGACTTTACAAAGACCACGGGAGTAGCAGTCCAGTGGGGGGCCTTAAAATAATATGCATTTACGGGACATTGCCATCCCGGCTGGTCCGCGGTAATGCCGTTATCAGCCTCGTCGCATGACAGTTGATCCAGGACCTGGGCCCTGGTTTTCAACTTTGACTTTGCCGCCCTTAGGGTATAAGTCTGGAGAGTATTGCATTGATTCTGAAGGAGTACGGCTTGCCGCTGGAACTCGCGTATGGCCGTTTCCGACCTGCGGAGGTTTTCGCGCTGCTTATTAAAGATCTGAATATTCTGTTGGGAATACAATTGAGAAAGGGCCCCAAAACGAATTTTAAAGCTGTCCATCTTAAAAGCCATCTTTAATTTAAAGGTGTCCATCCTTTCCACATTCGAAAACAACACCGAATAAACAGAGTCGGTCGCAGCATCTCTGACTATGGTGGGAGCCGGATCCGGGCAGCCTTGGCGCCTCCTCGTATCAGAGGGGGCGGTCGGAGCGCTTTGCGCAGCAATAGCAATACGTCGGAGGGCCGGCGCATCGATGGGCGGAGGAGGAGGAGCGGGGTCGGGTCCATCGGAGGCTACACCCGGGGTCAACAGGGCCGAAGCGACGGGGGAGGAAGCCTTATGGGCTGCCGCATGTTGAGGCGTCAGCCACGCCAGCGACCCCAGTATCCCCGCCGTGATCAACAAAGCCATCAGCTTTTGCCCGTAGTTCATAGGCTTTTTGGAGGCCGGGACGTTGAGAATACGTTTGATCCTGTCCAGTAGGTCCGTTTTACCCGAGGCGGCCATGGCTAGCTCTAGCGACCCGCGCTGCCGCTCCAGGGAAAGGAGCGCTGAAGCATACGTATGTGGACTGTACCGGAATTGCAGGACGAAGTCGTCGCAACTGTTTTCCCGCTCCTTGCGGATGTGCCGGGTGATGAGCTGGGCGAAGGGGTTGAAGAAAAGGATGGTATCCACTACCGTTATGACGAGGTTGAGGAGGTAATCATGGCGCATGATATGGGCCAGCTCATGAAGCAGGATAGCCTCCACTTGTTCGGGGGTCAGTTGGTTAAAACTGGCGATGGGCAGCAGGATCAAGGGCTTCAGGTACCCCACGGTGGCCGGAATGTCGATCTTTTCGCTCAACCAAACCCGGACGTCCCGGCGAATACCGATGCGACGCGCCAGTTCGGTCACGTAGACGCGCCAATAGGCGTCTATCTTGGAAAGCCCTTCATAGCGCACCGTTTGAACCTGGCGGTAGGCCTTCCCGACTCGAATGAGCAGGAAGGCCAGTACCAGGAGGTAGGCGGAAGATAGATAAGGGAGATAGTGTTCCGCCCAGGCGAGGCCCCCATTCACATAGTCGATCACCGCATGGCCACGGTTGATGAATCGAAAGCTGAAATTTGTTTCGGCCTCGCCGGAGGTAAGCGTGGCCGTTTTCAGTTCCCAGTAATGGCGGATCAGGGAGGAAAGGAACCACCCAAAACCGGTGAACAGTAACGCGGTTGCGGCAGCCGTCTTCGCGGTGGCTTTGGCATTTTTCCAAGCCAGGAAGCATAATTGGTAGATCACCCACAGGAGTGCCATCTGCCAAAGGCTGCCTGCAATAGCCCAACCCAGGGATTGCAGGAAGGGAGAACCGCTAAGGGAAATCATGGCTACTGATTTTTGAGGTTGTCCAATAAACGTTGAATTTCTTCAAGCTCACCGGCGGAAGTCTTATGTTGCCCCAATGCCTGCATCACCAATTGGGCCGGAGAGCCCTGGAAAAGGGTATCGATCATTCGGCTGACCAGCTGCTTTTGGGTCTTTTCCCGGCTGGCCAAAGGTTCATAAATGTGCGTTTTGCTGCTTTCATCGCGGCGAACCAAGCCTTTTTCAAACATGATCTGCATGAGCTTCAGCGTAGTCGTATAGCCCACATCCTTACTTGCGGCGAGAATTTCGTGGACTTCCCGTACCGTAGCCTTCTGCTTTTCCCACAAAACCTGGAGGATTTCCAGCTCACTTTCGGTTGGCTTTAATTGTTTACCCATGTGTTACGATTGTTTTCGTATACCAAATATACGATTCCATTCGTAACATGCAAACCGCTGATCAATTTTTAAAGATTTTTAAGAAAAGGGTCCAAGCCACCACCACTACCAACTCCCGGTGTGCGGCGGTGCCCCGAGGCGATGCCCGGCGTGCCGCGGCCCCCCAAACCGTCGTCCCAGGATTACCTTGATGATACTACGGTCGATGCTCGGTGTCAACCCGAACCCATACCCCGCGTTGAATTCCCAACGTGGATCGAAATCCGCATCGACCGCCAGGAACAACTGGTGCTGTTGCACCGGAAGGGGATCGAAGTGAAAGATGGGCCCCACCGAACCATAGTATTCGATCCCATACGCCCAAACCTTCCCGATCTGGTAGCTGAACTTGAAATCGGGGGCAAAGATGGCGCCGCGACCCGCATCGGCACCCTTGAAAGTAAGGTCGACGACCGGATTGAGCGCCAGGTAAACGGGTCCGATCTGCTTATCGATGATGGGACGGATTTCCAAAGTCCAGATGTCCGGGTCATATCCCTCCTTGACGAACCCTCCTTCGAAAGAAATGCTGACGCCAACCGGCCAGTTCCATTCCGATGGGGCCATTACGCGGGGCCGGAAATGACTGCCGACATAATTGGTCCGCCCCATGTCCGCGATGTCGTTGAAAATATAAAAACCCGTCTCGAACCAGGGCGTCCATCCATGCGTGATTTCAATGGTTTCCCGGTCCATATGGTTGGTGGAGACGACCCCTTCGGATGCGGTATTACCGATGATGCTGTAATTGCTGTGGAGCTCTACCATCGTCGTGTCCTTACCCACGGTGGGGGAAGCATAGACCTGGATTTCGTAGTTGTCCTGGGCAGTGGCGCCCAGCGAAAGGGAAAGCAGCAGTGGGGTGAATAGGCGGTTCATGGGACCGGAAAGCTAGCGCTCAATTCTGAAGTTTTTCTGAGCGAAGCGCTTTAGTGGTCTTACCGACCCCGTCCGGGCTCCAGCCCGGCGCCCCAAAAACAAAATAAAATGCCTGCTTCCAGGTCCGCGCCTTCCCCAAATCCCTGGCCATGCGTATCCATTCGTAGAAGGCCACCCTGACCGGGTTGAAGGTATGCACATTCTGGGTCAGCCCATACGTGGGCCGTTGTTGCTCCGCCTCGAAGGTCCCGAACATACGGTCCCAGATAATCAGGGTACCCGCGTGATTTTTATCAAGGTACTCGATATCGGACCCATGGTGAACCCGGTGATGAGAAGGTGTGTTGAATATCGCTTCGTACCAGGAGGGCATTTTCCCGATCACTTCGGTATGGATCCAGAACTGGTAAAGGAGGCTAAAGGATTGCATCATCAGGATCATCCCCGGCTCGAAGCCTACCAGGGGCATCCACGTCCAGAATATAAAGGAACCCGTAAGGTCTCCCGTCCACGTCTGCCTCAGGGCCGCCGCCAGGTTATACCGTTCCGAGGAGTGATGGACCACGTGCGAAGCCCAAAACCAGCGCACCTCGTGGGCCGTCCGGTGGAACCAATAGTAGCTGAAGTCGTCGGCGAAAAAGCAGAGCACCCAGGCCCACCACGCGGTATAAGGGATGGTAAAAAAGCGGAAACGATATAGGAATACGAAAACCGCCAGGATGATACTTTTGGAAACCAGCCCCGTCAGCAGGTTGCCCAGGCCCAGGGCGATACTGGTGGAAGCGTCTTTGACGTCATACAACTCCCGCTGCGTGCGCACCGCGAAAATGACCTCGGCAACAATGAGGATGATAAAGCCCGGGATGGCATGGACCAGGATTTGCGGGGGCTGATGCATCCCTAAAGATACAAAAAAACCGCGCCCGGTCAGCGCTTCGCTACAGGTTGATGGTAAATGACCCGCGCATGCGGCACCTTCATCGCCACCGCATCCTTCGTATGCCACACCTGCGCCAGTGTCGGCGCAATCACCAGCGACACGATGCTCATAAGTTTGATGAGGATATTCATCGAAGGCCCGGAAGTATCCTTAAACGGATCACCCACCGTATCCCCCGTAACAGATGCTTTATGCGGCTCGGACTTCTTATAATAAATTTCGCCCCTGATCTCCACACCCTTTTCAAAGCTCTTCTTGGCATTGTCCCAAGCGCCCCCCGCGTTATTCTGGAAGATCCCCATCAGGACCCCGCAAACCGTTGCCCCCGCCAGGAATCCACCCAGCGCTTCCGGGCCTATCAAAAATCCGATGATCAAAGGAGAACACAGCGCGATAGCCCCCGGCAGGAGCATCTTTTTAATGGAAGCCTTCGTGGAAATGGCGACGCATTTTTCGTATTCGGGTTGACCCGTCCCTTCCATGATCCCGGGAATTTCCCGGAACTGGCGGCGAACCTCCTCGACCATAGCCATGGCCGCTTGTCCCACCGCACGGATGGCCAGGGAGGAAAACACGAAGGGGATCATCCCTCCGACAAACAGGCTGGCCAGTACGGGAGCCTGGTATATATCGATGCCATGAATCCCCGCAACGCCCACGAATGCCGCAAACAGCGCAAGGGCCGTCAGGGCCGCCGAAGCAATAGCGAAGCCCTTTCCCGTGGCCGCGGTCGTATTTCCTACGGCGTCGAGTATATCGGTTTTTTCGCGCACCTCCTTGGGCAGTTCGGACATCTCGGCGATGCCCCCCGCGTTATCCGCGATAGGCCCGAAAGCGTCGATAGCCAGTTGCATCGCCGTCGTGGCCATCATGCCCGCGGCCGCGATGGCCACCCCGTACAGACCCGCAAAATAATGCGCGCCATAAATCCCGCCGGCCAGTACCAGGATCGGAAAAAAGGTCGATTCCATACCCACCGCGAGACCCCCGATGACGTTGGTAGCGTGCCCCGTACCCGATTGGGTGACGATGCGCATCACCGGTCCGCGCCCCATGGCGGTATAGTATTCCGTGATCAGGCTCATCAGGGTGCCCACGACCAGGCCCACGACGATGGCGCCGAATACCCCGGTCTTCGTGAAGGGCTCTCCCCGCAGGGTCATGTCGGAATCGGGCAGTAACCACATCGTCAGGAAATACGACACGATCGCGGTGAGGATGATGGAACCCCAGTTGCCCATATTCAGGGCCCTTTGCACCGCGCGCGTGGAAATGCCCGCGCTGTCGGATATGCGAACGAATGTGGTAGCGATGATCGAGAAAATGATACCAGCGCCTGCAATCAGCATGGGGAGCAGGATGGGGGAGAAGCCGTTGTAATTGTCCTGGGCAAACGTTTCGTGTCCCAGCACCATAGTCGCCAGCACGGTAGCCACATAGGAACCGAACAGGTCGGCGCCCATACCGGCCACGTCTCCCACATTATCACCCACGTTATCGGCAATGGTGGCCGGGTTGCGGGGATCATCCTCGGGAATGCCCGCCTCCACCTTCCCAACCAGGTCGGCGCCCACGTCGGCGGCCTTGGTGTAAATACCTCCGCCTACCCGGGCAAACAAGGCTATGGACTCGGCGCCCAGGGAAAAGCCCGTGAGCACTTCAACCGCCTTGGTGACCATCCCGTCGGTGGCGGCCACCCCGGGAGCAAATATTTTTATTAATACGATGAACAGTCCACCCAGTCCCAACACCGCCAGACCCGCAACACCCAGCCCCATGACGGAGCCGCCTCCAAAGGAAACGGACAGGGCCTTCTTCAGACTGGTCCTGGCCGCCTGGGCCGTGCGGACATTGGCCTTGGTCGCCACGCGCATCCCAATGAAACCGGCCAGGGCGCTGAAAACGGCGCCCAATACGAAGGAAAGAGCAATGAAAGGACTCGAATCGGCATTTTGGCTACCCATATACCCCAACAGCAGGGCTGCTATAATCACAAAATACCCCAGGATCTTGTATTCGGCTTTCAGGAAGGCCATGGCGCCTTCGGCAATGTGTCTGGCAATAACTTTCATACGGTCGGTCCCGGCATCCTGCCTGGCGACCCAATTAAAACGGATCAACGTATACAGTAAACCTATAACACCCGCCGCGGGAACCAAATAGACAATATTATTCATACGCAGTAATCAATAAAAAGTTTGACGCGTCTGCTCGCGCATTGTGGACGGCAAAAATAGGGGAAAGGGCGTACAATTCACAATGATTCGCCCGCTAAATACTTATACGCCGCGCCCAGCCCTTCGGCAATCCCGGAGGCCAGCAAGCTCTCCATCGATTGCTCCCGCAAAGCCAGGTCTCCGGAGAGCCCATGAAGATATACACCCAGGATCGCCGCCTCACGGGGCCCATAGCCCTGAGTCAAAAGTC
>CAZJDB010000160.1:0-20564 GCA_964544695.1 uncultured Chitinophagaceae bacterium | reverse complement strand
TCATCCTGGTTGGGGGTGCCGTAGTAATATTTGGTTTCATGGAGGCTGCCCAATTGAAAGGTGGGTCCTACTCCGCCTTGCCGCGAAATCCTCCCCGTATTGTCGGGGGTATATTCCGTTTCCGCAAAAGGATAATCCAGGGCATCCGGTATGAATTGGTTGAGCCCGCTGCCCTTCCGGGGGTTCATGACCGAATAATAGTTGCTGGCGCCGGAGAAGTTGCTCATGGAATCGGCGTGGAGGGAACAATACAGGGAAGGGTTGAGGATGGTATCGAAGTCGGATTGGTTGTAGTCGAGTCCCGAGGCATCCACATTGAATGCCGGCATGTATTGGATGATCCGGCTCAGCGTAGGGGTGGGCATGACTTTGATGACAGGGCGGCCCTGGTAGTCGTAAAACGTCTCGCCTACGATCGTGGTGTCCGTCGTATTGTCCTTGGTGACCGTTTGTCTTTCCCGGAGGCTGCCGTCGTAATACTGGACGACGACTTTCCGCTTACCCTCCTCGGCAAAGCTGATATGCGATTGCCAGTTGAAAGGGCGTTCGTGTCCCCGAAAGGAAAAGGTGCCTACTCCCGCCCTGCCCGCAACGTCCGAGCTCCATTGGGCGTTGAGGACAGCGTTTCCGGGCCGCGTTTGAACGGCCCGGACGCGGATGAACAAGGTGCCCGTGTTATCATAAATCAGGGGTATGTTATAGCTGGTTCCGGTCAGGGTGGCCCTGGTGGCATTGTTCAGAAAGACCTGGTCGGTGAAGGCTGAAGTCAGACCGGTCGAATCCCCATAGAGGCCTACAGAAAGGGCGCTTGAATCGACATAAGTCCATTCCAGGTCGTATTGGTTGGCGCCCAGCACCGAATTCCAACTCACGGACAATTCATCCGCATTAGGCGAGTCGGGAGGTGTCACGGTGATGCTGGAAACGGTATTGGCGCACGTAAACTTGAAATCGGGATTGGCGATCAGTTCGTTCTCCAGGAGCAGGGCGGTGGTGGGATCCCATGAGGTCACGGTGCTGTTTACAGCAGTGACGCGTACGGTGACCATGTGGGCCCCGGAAAAGACGAAGGTGTTCCGGGCATTATACACTTTTGCCGAATCGTAGTGGATGGTGAGAGTCTGGGAAATGGAATCCACGGCATTGGCACCTGTCGAATAGGTGAGCTCGACGGTGACCGAAACGGTGAAGCTATCCCTCAGGAATACCTGGCTGGCTTCATTGATCTCGAGGGTAACCCGGTTCTGGACAGAATAAAGTGTGTCGATATTCCCTGTGTAGGCGGTATTGAAGAAAGCGGAATCGGCTACTGTCCGGAATGAGTCGACCGCGATCTGGTTCAGCCCGCCGTCCAGGACTGCCTGGGCGACGATGCCTCCGCCGCCGCCGGAATGATCGCTTCCCCGAGCTAGGGCTAGCCCGGCAATAATGAGGCAAAACAAAATAGTCAGGTGTGTTCGTATGAAGCCCATGAGGTCAGATTAATTTGGTGAGGTTGCCCAAAAAAGGTGATATCCCTTGAACCGGTCGGCGGGTTCGTATTGCCCGTTGGTTTTGGTGAAATATTGGTCGGTGGCGAAGGCGGTATCCGAAAATCCTCCGGATTTGTATCCGGAGAAGCTTATCTGGACCAGCCCCTCAGCCTGGTAAGATCCACCGTGGCCGGCGGATTTCAACTGGTCCCTGCTGATCAGTCCCTCGGTTTTCAGGAAATACGTCATTTCCTTCAGGTATCCAGTGAGGGTATCGACTTGCATTCGGACGCGGCTGAACCTGCCTCCTTCGGGGAAGCCGATCATCAGAACCTTTTCGCCACCCGCCTCCGATATATTCACCTGGTATTGGTCCAGGTACTTCAGTACGGAATCCACCGAACCAGTGGGATTCACCGGTATTCCGACGGGGGCCTTGCTGATGTATACGATTTTATCCTTCTCCAGGACCTGGATGGAATAGGAGGCATTGACCAGGGTTTCCGAACCGGGCATGACGACCCTGGCCCGGACTTTGTCCAATTGGACCTCCCCGCTCAGGCTATCGATCGATTGTCCCGGCCTGTCCAGGTTGGCATACGTATACGTCACCCTGAAATCCAGGTAGGATGCATGCTGATAGGCACTTTGCACCCGGAGGAGCAATTGTTTGACTTCTTCCCTGGTGCTTTGGGCGGAGAGGGCTCCGGTGCAAAGAAGTCCGAAACTCGTTATGAGGATATGTATTCGCGCGATCATGGTCAATTGGGTTTTACAAGAGCGCTTCTGGTTTCTTTTATGGTTAAAATGCCCCTTTCCGTTTCTTTCTTGACCCGAATGAGCGTCCCGTCATTGTCGTATTCATAGAAGGTGGCATAGTTGTTTTCGTCCAGCTCCGCCATCAACCGGAGGCTATTGGGGTTGTAGACGTAGGATTTCATATCCCCGTTGAAGGGGAAGATGCGGATGTCATCGAAATAGGTAACCGCACTGGGCGAGGCCGACAGGGTCATGCCCAAACCCGTGGTACCCGTTGGGATATCCACGATGGCTTCGTAGCGCTGCCATCCCTCAATAACATTTCCCGCGGGGCTTAGTGTAACGCTGGTACCCCCTCCCGAATTGGTAAAGCTGATGGTGATATGGTCCCCGGTATATGGACTGCAACTGCACGAATCCTCTTCTTTTACCCAGGCGCTGAACAGCATGCGCTTGCCTGCATAAGGTTCGAAGGGGGGCAATATGGAATTAGCGGAAGCCTTTATCCCATCGAATTGCGGACTGTCGCAAACATTGGTGTTCGTGGTATCCGTAAATGCAGGTAAAGAAAGGTTGGGCGCCGCTGCCACGGGAACCGAAATGCTCGCGGAAGTATTGGCCGCAATGCGCAGGCTATACAATCCCGTATGCGCCGTGGAGTCACTGATCAGGTTTGCGAAACTGGAAAAGTCAAAGGGACGCCCTTCCGTGCACGACGTGTTGCAGGTATTGGTATTGAAGCCGTAGTCCTCGAAACCTTCGAAAGCCGATTCCTGGTATTGTGCATTCTGGACAGTGGCAACCGGCAAGTTCAGCCCGTATCCATACAGTCCCGCGGAAAAAATGCCCAGGGCATTTTTGTTTTCGACTTCGAACCCTTTCCGGTTGTACAGGGTGGTTTGGGTGTTCCAAACCCAGCGCGAGCTGTCGTACGTGGGTCCCCATGTCCCACCACTCAGCGTCCAGAACGGCATGAATCCCTTGATGGTCCCGTCCCTCCGGATATTGGTCGGCTGGGTGGGATCCGATTGAGCGCGGCTGTTATAATACACGAAATTGTCCAGGGGCCGGAAATTACCCAGCAGCCCGTATTGGTAGGGGTTGACGAGCGTATCAGTAATGCTGCTGTAGCAGGTCCTGGAAATAACGGTACTGCAGGTGACCGTGGAATTGAAGGTCAATACGGCGCCAAGGGTATCAAAAAACCCTTGTGGAGGAACGTAGGTGATTTTCAGCAACGGCCTTTTCGAAGCATCGGGATTGCGCTCGTTGTAGAAAGTGGAATAGTACCCTCCGTAACCGCTGAGGAAATATTGCGGTACACCTCCGTTCGCGGCCACTACCGCCGGGGTATCCATCCCCGGTGGACCGGAGATGAGGCCCGAGGAACCCTGGGACAGGATGAAGGTGCTGGACAAGTAATTGTTGTTGATGTATCCATTGACAAAGGCGGCCACTTCGACGGTGTCATTCTGGAACGGAACGAGGTTGCTCACCCCGGCGAACCAGGGACTGTTATACCCTTCATACAGGAAGGTGTCGAGGGTCCTGTACGGGAACCAACCCAGGGCGTGGGAGATGGTTATCCCCAGGGAATCCTGGGGATTGATGGAATTGGCACTGTCGTAAGTTCCGGGAATGTGTCCTGCCGTATCTGCTTGCAGGATCAGTTTGGCCGAAAGGATGGTAGAGCTGTCGGGGATCAATCCGAACAGCTCAAAATTCAGGGCGGCCACCGAGTTCCTGGGGAAGCCCCCTACCATCAGGTTATTTTCCACCATCAGATCCGTCGAGGTGGAATCTACGGTCAGCAAGGTATCCAGGTAAAAGGGGCAGGACTCGAGGCTGCTGAACAGGTTGACCGAATAGTACGGGTTCAGGTCCACCGTCAGCGTATCCAGGGGAGGAACCGTGGCCGAGGGATTCTTGAACACCACCGGCCCCGCCGCCGCATTACAGGAAGTGCTGACGAGGTTGTACAGGTTGGTGGGGAACCCCGACACCGTCTTCAGGTCGAAAATGTCGTTCCCGAAATGGACCTCGTAAAGGGCCGACACGCTGTCGAAGGTCAGGGCGTAAAAGAACCCCGAAAGGTTGGAATGGATGATGGAGCATGCATTGGTATCGATCCCGGCCCCGCCGGCATTGGCCTGGATCACCAATTGCCGCACGGTCATATTTTGCCATTTATGGATGAACAGGCTGCGGCTGGAGATCAGGTAATTGAACAGGGGCTGGAGGCATCCGCAGCCACCGTTAGCGGCATTGGCGCTGTCCGTTTCGGAAACGACGCAGGCCGTTTGGATATTCGACCGTCGGCTGTCCTCCGCTTTCCACACCTGCTGCAATTCGCTCGCGCCGGCCTGTACCACGTTCTTGGTGGAATCGAAGACGAGTTGGTATTGCCCGCCTCCGTTCAATACCAGGGGATTGCCCAGGCACGTAATGGAGCCGACGGAACCGCCGATGTTCCGGTGCCCGGACCGGATGACTTTCAGGTAGACATTCCGCCCCGAAAAAGGAGTTCCGTATTGGTCCATTAAAAAGAGGGATGGAGAACCGCCCGACATCAGTGACGTATCGACGACCCATAACTTTACAATTTGGGGAAAGGTCGCCACCATAGTGGCTGCACTGGTACAACCCGGCTGGAGTATTTGGTTGCTGATCACATACAGCTCATCTCCCGCTGTCAAATAATTAGAAACCGGTTGGGACAGGCCGCTGTCGATTTTCCCGTTATCGATTTTCAGGTGGCTCAGGATCGCATCCACGTTTTGATACGCCGGACCTACCCCGTCGTACATCCAATGGGAGGGGTACGTGAATTGGTATACCGGGTCGTTGAATTCGTTTTGGGTGCTCGTCAGCAGCGGGTCTCCCGTTTCCGCATCGTACAACAGATTATGCGTGGTGATCTTGCTTCCCTTGTCGATATGGATGGCGCTGTCCAGGATACCGTACCGGTGGATGATTTTGATCATGGCAACGGACCGGAACTGATTTTCTTCATGCTGGAACAGGTTGATCAGGGAGGGGATGACAGCGGGGATGACGCCGACCAGAAACATGTCCCCGTTCAGGTTGATGTTTGCGCCAAGGGAGGTCGTCGTTTGTTCCCGCAGGTCCGTCATCAGTTCAGCATCCTTTCCGATAGTGGAGGTCGTGTCGATGTTGCCGAACGGATCGATCGTACTGACGATGTTGTTCAGGTGCTTGGATTGAACGTTTTGGTTGTCCACTTTATAGAAATACTCCGTATAGCTGATCGGGTTCAGCGAGTCCGTTTGCGGATAGGTGGCCTCGGTACGGGGCTTTCCGTTCATGTCGTTCAGCTCCACCTTGAACCCCTGCGAAAAAGTCAGGTAGTTCTTGGCATTGATCCGCAGGATTTGATTCAGGATCGGGTTGTACCCTTTTTCCGTGTTATTGTCCAGCACGGACCAATCCCACAGCGTCGGGAAATCGTAGCTAGTGTAGAAAGTGCTGACGGAGTACCCGTTGGAGGATCGGATAGTCGGGCCGTTATGGATGGAAGTCACCTTCACCTGGCTGTATCCCACCGAAGCGCCGGGGAAAAAGGTCTCTCCCAGTGGCTCCTCTGTATACAATGCAGCGGCTGGCGCCAGGAGGGAGGCCCTGTCCACGTATTCGATGGGTAGATGGAAAGGGTTTTCCTCCGCACCAACCGAGGGTTCCCATTGTGCCACGCCACTCGATATAACCGTGGATACCCCGTTGACCATTTGGGTCGTGGTATAGTCGTACGTCTGGCCATACACCGTTCCTCGCTTTCCGCTCATGGCCTTCCAGTTGTCGTATATCAGGATGCTTTTTACCCGAAGGCCGCCTCCCAGCTTTTTATAGGTCGGGCAGTCCAAACGAATGTAAGACCGCCCCGTGTCTACCTGGTTCACCCATCCGTTGGAACGCGCCTGGTTGTCGAACCCCGACAGCGCGTTGACAATATTGCCCGCCATGGCCTGGGCAATCTGCACCGCCGTGGCCACATCCAGGTGGCTCGCCACTTCCGATCCGGGATAGGCTTTGGAGGGTAGGTTGAGCCTTAAGAAATTGATGGCCGTTTCGGTCAGGGGGCTGAAGCTCCCGCTCCCGTCGCCCGTCTTGTTGACGCCGGCCAGCTTGATCCATATGGTATTGGAAGAGGCGATGCCATACCAATTCCCCGAAGCAGTATCCGGGTCGGCGTAGCAGGGAACGTAATCGTACCCGCTGCCCCACATATCGCTGGGCATTTGCAGGTATAACCTGAAATACAGTTTACTCAGTCCGGTCAGATACCGCGCATACAAGTCCTGGAGGTTGGCCGGCGCGTAGGGGACCGTGATGAAAGCATATAGCTGGTCACCCCCCGAAGGGGTATATAGTTGGGTCGTCACCACCCCCGAGGAAGTGTTGGAGAACCCAGCGAGTTTGCACATTTGGGTAGACCGACGGTTTTGCGTATAGGCGTAATCGTCGCTCTCGTAATTCACCTTGATGGATCCGCCCGAGGGCAACACCACGGAATCCAAGGTCCAGGCCCCGGCATTATAGGAGGCCTGGGTACTGTCCTGGATGGCATAGGGGTATTCAGCGTTCGTGATCGGGTAGGTCGGGGAGGCGCCGGGGTTCATGGAAGGGTCCTTGTACGTCCCCCACTTGTCCACGCAATTGACCTTGAAACGGGGATTGTTGGGATGGTAATTAAATAAATAGGGGTTCAATATCCCCTTATTGTTACCGTTGTAACTGAACCAGATTTCCTTCAGGGTGAGCTTGCCCGAGTCATTGACCGGTTCATTGATCCCGCGGCAAAGCTCGTAGTCGTACACGAAATGGACCGTTTTTATGGGGGTAGCCAGTGTGCCATTTGCGAGGAAATCGGCCTTGGAGTAGAGGTCTATCTGCTTCAGGCACATACCTTGTGTATTTTGGATCTTGTTCCCCCTTTCATCCACACCCAGGAGATCGGAGCGTTGTTGCAAGGTGAAGGTGGCGATCATCGTTTTGGATTCGATGGAGTTGAGGTACCAGAGTTCCTTTTTCCCGTACACATAGTGCCCTTTGTCATCGCGGTTGTAGCTTCGGAATCCCTCGTTATAGGTGGCGCTGTCCGTAACATAGGGAGCCCTCCATCCGAATGGATTGGCAATCCCAGCGGTCTTGCTGTAATTGAATTTGATGGCTTCTCCCAGGTCGTCGTCGCTGATCCCGTCCCCCGTCAGGTCCACGTAGTCGGGTGAAAGGATGCCTGTCAGCAGGAACGAATGCGCGTAGGCCGGAATCGATTCGCGGCTGTAATACCCGTCTTTCCCCTCCGGGTTGCTGGTGGAAGTATTTTGGGCCGTATAAGCGGTAAGGCCCGTGTTGATAGTGCCGCTGTCCGCATTGACGTTGAAACTGACCTCCTGCTGGTTCAGGTTGTACACGGGGATGCCGTATACGTAGCGCCTGCCGTCCGCATTGAGGACGTCTATCTCGGAAATGTGGTTGGGTTTCCTGAATGAGTTCACCCGGTTTTCCTGTGTAATGAATGAATTGACCTGCGCGGTATCCGTTTGAATGGGTTGGTAATAACAGGAAGCTGCAATGGCGTCGGCGGTATTCCCATTATTGGTAAATGGGATGGTTACACCTGGCTGCTGCCAGTTGAGGAAGGCCAGGGCGGCGCCTTCATTTTGAAAGTAATCGACGCGCAGGTCGTAGATGACACCCGCCTGGAGGTAAAGTGTATCGTAATTCCAGGTGGAATAGTGAATGGTCCAGTTGTTGATGACCAGGCTGTCGTTCATCCATACGCGAATACCATCATCACTGAAGGAGGCCAATATGTATCTACCCGTCGTTGGAGCCTTTAGCCGGCCAACCCAACGCGCCGAATAGTCGGTATTTTGCCAGGCCTTATCCTGGCTGATGTACGTTTGGGTGGAATTGGCGTTCAGGGGGCTACCCGTACCCCAGTTGAAATACACCCTTGGATCATCGCGCCAGAAATTAAAAGGACCCTGCAGGTATTTGTTCGTCCAATAAAAGCCCTGGAGGCCGGTGGCGTTTCCCGGGGCGATCTCGGGCGTATCGTTCGTGCAGTTCCGCAGCCCGAACTGGTTGATCCCATAGTGGTAGATATACTTGTCCAACCCTACCGAAGAGGCTTCCGCCGCGTTGAGGTACGTGATGACCTGGGATCGCTTGTCCCTCCCGGTACGGATTGAATTGGAAGGCGTCAGGACGGACGTCCCTTTGATCTTCTGACCACTCGAACGGATTAAGGTATTGGTAGCGAATATGGAAGGATCGCTGTTCCCCCCCGGTTGCAATAATTGGGGCGTCACCACATCATCGCCGCCTAATGCATTGTAAAAGGTCGTATCGTTCACCGATTTCTCCCCCGGATTCCTGAAATAAACACCCTCGTACAGTCCGTTGTTCGGCTGAAATCGGATGGCGGTAGCTATCGTATTTTCAGAGAGCCAGGGGCCCGTTTTCGTATTGGAATAATTCCCGTTGAGATCCACCCCTCCGTGCAAGACGTCCCCGAGGCCAATATCGATACTGACCGCATCCGAAGAACTTTTGGATTGCATTTGCGGATCCGCGATAAACCCAATGTCTCCCCGGTAGGGCCGAAACATGCCCCCCGTACCCTCACCATTTATCGTGAAGATATCGTAGGTGTAGGCGGGTACAGCGATATGCGGAATAGCCGGTTTCTTCCGGTAGGGGATTTCCTTTTCCCGGTTGAAATCGGTCAGGGCCGCATAGTTGGACCCTATATCCTGGAAATTCATGTATCCGTAAGTGGGCAGCGTAATGGTCGTATCGCTGGGGGCCACATATTCGTCGCTGTAATACCCGCTGACATACCAGCTCGGGTGTACGGTATAAGCCTCGGCTCCGACTTTGGCCGTGAAGGAATAGTTCTTATTGGTCAGGGGAAGGCTGATCGTGGGGTTATAGGTGGGCCCTGAAAAGGAGATGGACGTGTTGGTTTCGGCAAATTGGAGGTTACCGTAGGTATCGTCATTCTGCTTTTCATTGATGCCAAGTTGCATCGATTTGATCCCCGTCCTTGAGTTATAGGATAGGGACATGTTGGCCCCAGTGCTGAATCCCCCGTTGTCATCCTTGGTGTTCTTGCCGAATTCCGTGGAAAGGCTGGGCGTGATGGTCAACCCGTTTTGGGAATTATCCGACAGCGAGAGTCCTCCCGAAAGGGACCCGGAAGACTTTTCCCCGGAATTGATGGACACATTCACGCCCATTTCGCCACCCCACCCATTGTACGTATTATGGAACACCCCCAGGGAGGCGCCGAGGCCGATGGGCAGGCCTACCAGTTCCAGGTTCGCTCCCGTGGTCACGCCGATCGTTTCATTATCGCGTATGGAAGCCGTCTTGGTTACCGTATCCTGTCCGCCGTCGAAATCATCGGGCACCCCCCGCATATTGCGCGTGATGCTCCCCGGGTTGATGTTCCAGCCCAAGCCTACCCAGCTCGCCTCCTGGTCCATGTCCACCCCGCTCCTGTAAGAGATGTTGACGGGGTATCCGCCCACATCCATCAGGGGAATGTTATAGGAAAAGTCGCCGCTGAACAGGTCCACCATGTTGTTGGCATTGACCGATTGGAAGGTTTGCATTTCCGGCTGGGTGGGACCGCCCCCCGTATGGATTTTTTTCAGTTGGGGAACGGCCGTACCTATTGGAAAAGGATTCATCATGGATTTCCAGGTCAATACATGTGAAGGTTCCCGGTGAGCCCCGTCCCCGCCGCTTCTGAGCATCCTATGTCCTGCCATCAACAACTGCCCGTAGAAAGTCCACAGGAGAAAAAAGGCAATGCGCTTACTGAACCGTGCCGACAAAGTCGCTATCATATGACTGGCTTAAGGGTTATTTGGGTTGGAAGTGGGCACCCAGGTGAATTTGAGGGCCCAGGTTTCGTTTCTGCGGTTGACCAGTTGGAACAGGTACACTTTGTTTTGCTGATACCCGTTATTCAAGGGGACCCGTATGAGGTTTTGGCCATATTTCAGCGGCAAAATGCCTTGCTGTACCAAGGGATTTCCTTTTTCCTGAATACTCGTGATCCTGTAGGTTACGCTCGTATCCAGGGCCATATTCCGGTACGCGAATTGGAACGTGTTTCCGCTGTAGGTCACCGAGGGGTCCTGACCCATTTTCAGGCTGACGTAGGAGTCCTTATTTGCGTTTTTCAGATAGGGGATGTTCGCTACCACCCTGAACGTCCATATATCGCTCATCCCTTCCGCCTCCGCCCCGTTCAACGCCACGATCCTCCACGCATACGTTTTCCCCGTATCCAGGCTCCTGAAGGAAGACGGGTAGTTCAGGTAAAGGTCCTTGATGAAACTCCCGTTGTACATGGGGACATTGAACTGGATCGCATCTCCCGGGGTCTGACCGGGAAGCACCTCCACCAGGACCATGTCATAGCTCAGGTCGTTGAAGATGCCCAGGGGAGTGGGCGGTAGCCAGCTAAACTGGGGATAGAACGTATATATCCGACCCGAATCGGGAGGATAATTGAGGATAGGCGGGCTCAGGGGGTCCACGTTCAGTTGAAGGCAATTTTCGACCAGGGTAGCGGGTTTACCCAGTGCTGTTTGCACGGTATAGCAGGCCTGGAAACTACCCGCGGGAAGGAGTCCGTTTGGATTGCCATCCAAATGATATGCAGGGTCCCCGTACACGTATTCTATCGGACCCAGGTTCTTGGCCTGGATTTGGGTGGCGCCCCTGGGCAGGGTAATGGGCATGGTGGTAGCAGTCAGGACGGGCTGGTTGTTCTTTTCGTCCAGCAGAACCAGGTTGATCCGCACCACCAATGTGACGCTGGAGGAATTGACCAGGAGCATATTCCACAACTGGTTCTTCACCAGGCCACCCTGTGGAGGGATTTGCAACGTAATGCTGACCTGTCCCTTGCCAAGCAGGGCCAGCGACAGCCATATCCCGAGGATCAACCCTTTCTTTAGCATCATATCAAAAAGTTTTGAAGTAGGTTAAACGTCCGGTATTATTCGGTATCAATTGGTTGTTCATGCCGGGGATGAATCCTTTGTCCGCGGAAAAGCGGATCTGCCCCAGCTTGCCCATCATCCACGACAGCTCCGCCGAATAGCCCCATTGCTGAATGTCGTATACAGTTTGGTCGTTGTATTTCACCCCCACGCCCACGGTCAGCTTCTTGCCTATGGTGTGCTGCGCTTTTCCTTCCAGGGTATACAGGTCGTAATCCTGGTTGGCTGCGGCCGAAATATTCGCCTGCAGGGTGAAGGTTTTCAGGAAAAACGTTTGGCTCGCCAGTAGGTTCTTGGTATTGAAGTACGCGAAACCCGAATCCTGGCTCCGGTTGTAGAATTGCGTATAGACCAGGGTAGTGTTCATGAGTATCTTGTGGTACGTGTAGGAATACGTGGCATTCCCGACAAGGGTGTAGAATACATTTTCCACGAAACTCCCGTTCCCAAGGCTGGTCAGTTGGGTACTGGGGAAGTACCCCAGGGAAATCATGGGCCAATTCTTACGCCGCCAGGTGGCCTGCACGGACTTGAAGATGGTTTGGCTGCTGTACTGGTTGTTCAGGTAGGGATTACTGTAGTCGTTGGTATAGGCCGACACCATGACATCGAGTTGCTTGCGGAACAGCAGTTGATCCACCTTTCCATTCCAGGCGGTCAGGGCGCTCCCGTCGGTGAACACGCTGAAGGATTGGAAATTTTCTCCCAGACGCTTGAACCCCGCGTCAATGCGCGTATTGGTGGCGGGGAACAGGGCATTCACCTTTACGGAATAGGCTTCGTTGGACCGGTCGTTCAGGTGAAACAATCCGCTCTCCTTCTTTCCGGTCGAATCGCTGACGTAGGCAGGTATGCTGGATTTTGCCACTTCGCCTATGAAGGTGATTTGCTTCGTTATTTTATAATGACCTTCCAGTGTAAATCCCATTAGGTTTGAATTGGGCACGGCTATGCCGCCGGAATCCGCCGTGGCGGCATTGTACAGTTGCCTTTTCCCCTGGTACCATGTGAGGATGAGGTGGTTTCCGTCCCGGAGCCCGAAGCCGTAGCGGATTACATTCATGTATTGGTGTCCCGATTGACCGGGTTCCTGGATCAGGAAGTCCCTGAACCGATAGTCAATGACCCCTGTAGCCACTGCATAGTAGCCTGAGGGATTGTATTCCGCCTGGAGGCCGTCGATGGAAATATTTTTAGCGGACAACTCCGAATAGTTGACGATGCTTCGGCCGATACTGACCGATTTGATGGCCATAAGGGTCTTGTATCCTTTGGGGAGGCTTGAGTCGCTGAGGTGAAGTTTTTTCATTTCGCTTTGAAGCGCATCCGGGGTTTGCGCGTTCTTCAAATCCTGGACATTTTTATTGACGTCTCCACCTGCCACTTGTTTTGCCGTGATCAGGATCTGTTCCAACCGTGTGATTTCCTTTTGAAGCGAATCGGCCTGCTGTTTCCGGTGGCGGTAGAGGGAGTCCAGGTGTGCGGTGTCCACGGGACTTTTCACCTTTGGGGTTCCTGAAAGGCCAAACAATCCAGGTAATGTGGTTTTTCCCGGCCAGGACGAGGTGCTGTCGGTATGCTGTCTTTGGGCAAAATAGGCCTGTTCCCTTGCCTCCACCAGTTTCTGGATCAGCCCTGGATTGTTCGCCCAGCCATTCAGGGAATTGAGCTGGCGCAAATCGTTTCGGATGACATTCTCCAGGCTGTCCACGCGCTTGGTCCCCGGCAGGGAATCCATGTATTGCTTAATCAGTTGGTTTTTGATGCCCTGGTTGAAGGCCGTGTTGGTGTACGTGAAATTGAAATCGTTGAAATTCCGGAACAGGGGCGAATTGCTGAAATGGTTGGTGAGGTATATCCGGAAGGGGTACTGACCCTTGATCAACACGTTCAGGTATGTCTGAATGGTATGCTGGTAAATGTCCGTTTCATTGTACGGCGTATCGATACGGGAATAATAGTTGACGTCATAAAGGATGTTTCCATGGATTTGCAGGAAGGGCACCTTTGGCTGCGGCGCCGGCCCCAGTACCTCCGACACCAGGGGTACTTTGACAGTATCGTAAACCCACAATGGCCTAAAAAATACCATCCTGCACACCCCGTGGTCAACGGCTACTGCATTTGGAGCAGGATTGGCAACCGTGTCGCCCTGGGTCGAAGGATGGCTTCCGTGCGGCACGAGCCTGGTTTGTGTTTGCACTTTCCCCTCTTTCGGGGCCAGGGAATCTACCTTGGACAGGTCCTTCTTCGCAGCATTGATGGTGGAATCTTCCTTTTTCTGAATTTTTTTAGCGAAAGGAGAAATGAGGGTTTTCAGCACGGGAGGAAGCGTGTCGACAGTATTGTGCTCCATGGCCCGTGTGGCCAGGTTGAGCAAAAGAAAGAGCGATATGAACCCTGTTTTCATCATGATTCTAGTATCCGGAGACCTGGTAATTCCATTTATAGGTGGTCGATGTGGAAAGGGCTGTGGAGCCGCTCGTGACCGTCCATCCTGTTGTGGTTCCAGTCACGTATACCGCCGTTGCCCCCGACAATGCGGCGGCGCTTTGGGTGGCGGGGAATAAAACGACGCTGCATCCGTTGGGGAAGGAAAAGGAACTGAAGGAAACGTTGACAACCGTGGACCCCGATGAAGGGAAACCGGCCGTTATGACCGTGAGCACCCCTCCGTCATTCGTACCCGTAATGCTGGCGCTGGCTCCGCTACCTGCGCCCGTCGAGGCAGAAGGACTAGGGGTACCGCTGGAAGAATATTTGTTGGAATAGTTCAGCGGACCCTTGAATACATTGGTATCGGCCGTACCCGCCTGGTATATGGCATAGGTGTTCTGAAGGGCATTGGCGGTGAGGATATTTTCCGTGCTGGGCTCGATCAACAATTGATAAAAGTTGATGGCTTCCACTGAATTGGTGGTGGAAGGGTCTTGGTAGGCGCTGTTCAGAACCAGGGAGGCTACATCCGAAACCGTGTTGGTATCCGAGTGCGCTACATTGGGCAGGTATACTTGTGTAGAAAGGGCCGATACCGCCAGCGGACTGCCGCCAACCGCGGTCAAATCCATGGCGGATCCCGTGGAAGCGGTGGAAGTAAGGATCAACCGATTGAAGGAGTTGGTCAGCAGGACAGTGTTGCCGATGGTTTGGGTGCCCCCCCCGCCGAGGTTGATGCTATTGGTGGTGTTGTTCCATTCCGCTCCGAATAGCGCGCCCGAAGTAACGCTGACGTTGGAGTTCCACAGGAAATTGTTGAAGTTATCGGCGACTTGTCCACCTGTGGTGGCATTCGTATTGGAGTTGCTGATGTAATAATTCGCGGTTTGGGGGCCTGCCTTTTGATTGTCGATATAGTTGGCGGAGGACGTTTGTTGTCGTACCCATGCCGTGTTCGGGATTTTATCCGAGCTGTCGTTCATCACGGGTGTATTCTTGTTCCGCAGGGTGTCCGGGAACAGGAAGGTCTGCTGGGCGCGCACGATCAGGCCCAGAGAGGAAAGCAAGGATATCAGGAATAACTGCTTCATAACGGTGGTGTATTTAACTTGATGGTATGGCCTTTGCGGACGGTAATGATACCTGCCGGATATAGATCGGAATGGGGTGGAGAAGGGGATAGGCCTACTCGGCTATGCAAGAGCATGAACTGGTAGACGTTCAGCGAATGCCCATTGATGACCTGGGTGAAGGCAGGCTCGTATTCGGATAACCAGCAACAGTGGCCCATGGTAGCCGTGTAGAGACTGCCAGTGTCAGGGAAAAGGTAGAATGTGGGCGCGAGATAAGCCGCCGCCCCACCGTCAAAAATGTGAATCGAATCGATCAGTTGGGCGGTAGCGATCCCATGAGGATCTTCAAGGGTATCACCCATCCCCCACAGATAGGTGGAGTCCGCTATGAGGTTTTTGTAATAGCCTATTTCCCCCCCGCCTACATCCAAAGCCGCACTCATGATTACCGCGCTTGCAATTTTATGCACCGGCCCGAAAAAGCAATGGCAATTGTTGTCAAACCCCGAGATTTCATCGAAAGCTCCCTGCCCACCCGCGCTCAAACCTGTCAGGGAAATGCGATTGGAATCTATTCTTCCCGCAAACGGTGCCTTACCATACAACAAATCAGTAATCATGTAGTCTACATTGCGACCAGTGGCCGACGCGTTGTCATTGAATTGGGGGGCTATCATAATGGGCCTGTCGGTGTCCTGGGTGAGGTAATTGTAAAAATTCATGGAGTCGCCCTGGTTGATCAACCAGGGAGGGCCCGCCCCTTCCGTCCCGTTGACCGTGGTGGCGATGAGACTGTCGAGTCCCGACTCATTCAGGCCGTCCTGCCCCGTACCATGGAAAAAGAAAATGAGGGGATATTTCTTGTAGGGCCGAAGATAAAAATCGCTAGGCAGGTGGATCCAGGCCCACGCGAAAGTCGAGGACGAGGTTACCAGGGTATCCGCGTACTGTCCGTACGAGGTCACTTGGGCCCCGGCTTCCCGGGACTGGAAAAGGGCTAGGAATAATATGATTTTAAGGTGCCCCTGCATTGCTTAGTTTTTAGTGATGATCAAAGCCGTGATCCACCCTAAGGCCCCTCCATCAAAAGCATCCTGGAAGGCACCGAATTGGATAATCTGTCCCGAGGTAATCGTTCCCGTAAATGTGACATACCCACTGATGTTATTCTGCACAGGCAGGGTAGCTGATTGATCGCTACCGGTCCCGAATTGCATGTGGAAGACCATGGGACCTCCATTATTGAACATTTGGGTGCTTGGGATACGCCCTATGATCTGGATCGTGTAGTTCCCCGCAGGGAGGTTGGTGAACTGAAACCCATAATTGCCGGAACTGTAGGGTACATCGTAATTATACACGTCACCGGAATGCCATACGTCCGAGGGGAACAGCGTGGAGTATGCGCTGTCCGCAGGCAAGGGAGCATTATTCGTCCCATCACCATAGAATCCCGAGAAGGTCTGCCAGTTGCCGGTGAGCCCGTTGGTGGTTAGCACCCAGCCCGTAGTTACGTTGGTTCCGCTGATACCTCCGGAACCGCCTGGATTCCCGTAGAGATTTGTCCAGCCATTGACTGGAGAAGAAACTGAGCTGAAATTATATTTGGAGACATTGTTCGGAACCGAAGTCACGAAACCGGATACAGGCATTTCCTGGGTCGTAGCGCCCGTAGCTGCCATGATCACGAATCCGCTGAGGGAACCTGTGGAAGCCGAGGAACTGATGGCCAGATATAGTTTGGTGGAAAAAAGAGTTCCGCTCGTGGGTGACAAGGTTACACTGGTAGACCAGGTAGCACTGTCCGAGGATACCAGGAAGTTGGTGGGTGCTGTAACTGTCACATTGTTGGTTCCAAGATGCATTCCTGAAACGAAGAAAGCAGAACCAGCTGACTGCCAGCCTTGGTTCGTGCTGAGCCCGCTCAGCGAGGAAGGTGTATAGGAAATCGATTCGCCATTGGTTACGATCACTTCGGTTTCGGCCGTGGATTGGCGTCCCCCATTATCGGTAGCCGTCAGAGAAAAGAGATAGGTTCCCAGGCTGTCCATGCCCGTAACGGCCGTTGCCACACTGGTAGGTGTAGTCAAGGAAGGAGTCTGAGGGCCGGAAACGTAAGCCCACAGGTAGGAAGCTATGCTTCCGCCCGGATTGGGGCTGGATGCAGACCCTACCAAGGTTGCCGTACTGGCAGGCTGGGTGATCGTTTGGCTTCCCCCGGCATTCACGATGGGGGGAGATAGTGTTCCTCCGCCCGTATCCACCAGGCCCGGATATCCTTGGGGGCCTCCGAAGATCGACACGACAAATCCGGAATTGGTCAGCCCCGAAACGTTCCCGAAATTGCAAAAGGTGAGCTGCCCAAGACTTTTGTTGTACCGGAAGTAGGGGGTAAGGAAGTTCGACCCCGTCAGCTTCCAGGTAAGGGAATCGGCGATCATCATGGAGGTGGAGTTACCGTTCAGGAATACCTCCACGTTGTTGCCGATGAGTCCCGGGTTGGTATAGGTTGAATCCGAGTTCTTCACGGGTAGGCCCGATCCGCCGGATCCATACACGAACTCCACATTGAAACCGGAGGGAGGCTTGGCGGCGGACGCTGCACTGTCGGCTACTTTCCGGAGCAATGCAGTCGTGGACATTGCGATCGTATCGACCTGCAAGGTCCCGGTGGAGGTGATGGGTCCACCGTTCAGGCCGTACCCACTGACGACCTGTGTTACGCTACCGCTCCCCGCCGCGCTGATCAGGACACCCAGGGAATCCGTAACTTTATACAAGTGCCCCAGCGTCGATAACAGGGTCGTGTCACCGGCGATGAGCAAGCTGGAATCGACCAGTGTAGAAACGGAAATCCCGGTACTTCCCCGGACGGTTTTCAGCACCAGGGTATCATGTCCCCCAATGTAACCAGGGGTGATTCCCAAACCTCCGTACAGCACCCGGATGGTATCGACCCCATTCACCGCGATCTTCAGGGTATCAAGGCCGATTATGTAAGTCGTATCGTCAATTTTTTGCAGCCCCCTGAGAAATACAGTTCTTCCGTTACCAGTGTTGAACAGGAATCCCGGTACGTTCATGGTATGGTTCTCCAGGATGAATTCCGCTGTATCGCAGGAATTCGTGATTTTCACACTGTCCGCTTTGATGGTATACACGTACTGGGCCTTGCAAATCATACTTATGCCCAGGCCGGCCAGGAGCAGCAGGATTGACTTCATTTTTGGGAAATTTAGGGAGTGGTGGTGAGGCGCTGCGGACCACAGGAGGACCTGGGGCACGAGGAGGCAAAAACGTGAGAGCAAAGCAAGGCCTAACCGCATAAAGCAGTGGTTTTTAAGGGAAAAAGGAAGGGAGTGCTAACGAAATATTACTACAAGAATCAAAGGAAGGGAAATAAATTCTGTAGGGTTGTACGGGAAAAATCCCGTTGATTTTGTTGAAAATAATTTTAAGAAATGTTAGTAAAACCCGGCGTCCATTAGGAATACTGCTTTTTTGAAGTTTAAGATGATACAATAAAATTTCAAGTACTAATTCGGGAGTTTTTGGTAAAAATCCCAAAATGATACAAACGTATTTTTTACTATCGAGGAGGTACAATCACTCTAAATGGAGTGAATATGGTAAATAATTTATATAAGAATCTATTTTTCCGAATTGGCTGTTTTTCGTATCGGATGATTTACAAGCAGAAGTTCCCGGAGAAGTATGGGAAAATAAATTGCTCAAATCCCACTTAGTAGAAGCCGGGGTTATCGTTATAGTAAAAGGTGAATCACATGTAATGGGATTTGCGGCTGGTATGGTAACTTAAAGTTACCCCCTATTGTCGGATCGAATCTTGACTTCTACAGTTGAAGGGGAAGAAATAATAGCATCATTGGGAAATTAAGTTTCGTTTTTACTCACAGGCTTCGACAATACCTCCTTAAAAAAGTCTTCAATTTCATTTAACTGTCCAGGGGTTAGTTGCATGATAATTTCCTGATTGAGTACCATCCCGTTTATTTGAATGAAATTATTTTGATTTTGTATGGAGGTCTTATTTGGCTTGGAATTATTCAAATTACCAACTACTTCAAAAAAGAGCCGTGCTGCTTTAATATCTCCTTTTAACGCATATTGGTAGACCCTAGACAATACTTTGGGGACCAGCAATCGGAACTGTTCATTTTGCTCTAAATACAATGGATGATTTGCGTAATCTCTCAAATGGTTATATACTGACTGGCGGCTAAGTCCCGTTTTTTCAGCTACTTCCCTTCTCGATGGCAGTCGCCCAAATTCTTGCATTAGCGTTGAAATTGCCCAAGTAATTTTTGAGTGATTGCTTTCCCATATATGATTTTTAGTTGAGGGATCTACAATGGCTTCAATTTTCGCGTAAAATTCGTCCCATTCCTCTCCTTTTAGCTTATTGATTCTTTCTGTCAAATAGGCCATTAATTGATCGCGTTCTCCCTCTGTTAAGGACTTAATGTCTTGGAACGTAATTTTCTCAAGTTCGAGCAGGGCTCTAATCTTAGGCCTTGCATCTGTCAACTTTTGTAAACCTTTTTTCATATGATTTAAATTTTATTCAGGTAAAGATTAGTGTCAACTGGATGATCCCAAAAAACCGGGTAACCGTGGACGGTAATTGCCCATCCGGTTTCGGGGTCTCTTTGAACTAGGAAATCTGCTATATCCAAACCCTGGGACCTTTGTTCCTCTGTTGCATTTGTTTCCAAATAGTCAGAAACGACTATCTTACACGAAACCGCACGTTTGACTTGTTCCGCCTTGCGGGACCATGAATCAAAGGCGCCAAGGTCCGGGAAGAAGATTACCTCCCTATCCAATAAGTGTCACGTCCTGAAATAGCTTGTCACGCAAACCATCAAAAATGCAGGACAAAAAGAAATGCAGACCCAGCCCACTGAGCAGATCTCGCTATGTCAGAAGGAGCGAAGCCGAAATGCTGAAAATTATTGATGAAGTCGCTTCTGGAGCTATTGGAATTCGAGCCGCGTGTGTCAAACACGGTCTGAACAGAAACACCCTTAAGCTTTGGATGACTAGAATAACTGTTCGCACGTTGGCGGATAGTCCGAAACGGGCTATTTTGCCGCCTATGGATGAGGAACAAAAGAACAAGGAATGCCAAAACGAGGTTAAGTGATTGATTAAGGCTCTTGAGTATGCGAAACTAAAGATATTAGGCCTTGAGACAATGATCAAAGTCACAGAGGAGGACTTACACATTAGGATCCGAAAAAAACCTGGTACCAAACAGTTAAAAGCCTCAGGCAAAGCCACCCCTCCATTGGTTTAGGTAGGCTTTGCACACTGTTTGGTGTTACACGGCAGGCCTATTACGAAGCCCAGGCTCGTGAGACAAAAACCACTATCGCACATTCCGTAGTCCTCATACTGGTTAAGGATACCAGGGATATTATGCCCAGCATAGGTACAAGGAAATTGTTCCACGAAATCGGCAACCAACTTTTGGATCACGGAATAAAAATGCGACAGATTCCTGCCACTGGCTGAAGAGATATCCGAATCTGATAGTCGCTCTTGCCCTTACTGAGCCAGAACAGCTTTGGGTGGCGGATATAACCTATGTTAAAACGATGGAAGGCTATAGTTATCTTTCCCTGATAACAGATGCGTACTCCCGGAAAATTGTAGGTTACGCTCTTCATCCGAGCCTGGGGAGCGAAGGTTGTATGATTGCACTTTCGATGGCTCTAGATGGCAGAATTTCCTTGAATTCACCTTTGGTCCAT
>CAZJDB010000159.1:0-9107 GCA_964544695.1 uncultured Chitinophagaceae bacterium | reverse complement strand
GCTGCCGGCTGCGGATTTGTGGGCGGCCGCCGAAGAAGCGGGGCTTACAGGGCAATCATACCCCGACGTCAATACCGCTTTGACCGAGGCGATTGCGCATGCGCATAAGGATGATTTGATCCTCGTGTGCGGGAGCGTGTTTATTGTTGGGGAGGTTGATCGATCCTCCCGATAACGGTATCTGAAAGTCCATTTGTTTCGACCGCTCTGTCCAGGATAAGGGCGCAGGGATAAAGAAAATTCCACATCTTTTGTCGCACCACCTCCAGGGAATCGTAGCGCAGCCTTTGCCTGGAATCCCCTATTTCCCAAATTGTATATTGGTCTTCTTTAATCAAGGACGAATCCTGTGCGTGGTTGACGTATGAAGCCATTCTGCCTTCCAAATCCGTGGAATCGATTTTTTCAAGGCTGATGGGCCCTGGCGGAACCTTTCTGCCGCCATAAAAAAACCGGTCGCCCCCTTTGTACGCCAGACAGACAAGGGAATAGTGAAGGAAGCGGTCTTGTTTTCCCCCAAAATTTTCTCCCTCCCTGTCCATTATCGCGTAGGCATCGATGCTATCGGGCAGGAGATACGCGAAAATACGTTCATATTGATTTGCCCCGGATATACGGACATTCACCGAATCATATTCGATGAACGCCTGCTTACCCGTTTGCGGATCTGTGATGCGCGCAGATTTCTGATCCTGCGTGGCTTTCCAAACCAGGCGGTCTATATTGTTCCATGCGGATGACGTCACATTGGCCTCATATACCAGGGGTGAAGCAGCGCGAACCGTTGGAATCCCCAATTGTTTTTGGACCTCCGCATAGTTAACTTTGAATTCCGCCTCAAGTCTTTTTTCAGCGTTCACCAAGGAATCATTCATATGTGTTGCCCTTACCAGGTTGCTTTGATACAGTGCATCGCGCGCATCCGAGAGTCTTTTTTCGGAGAGGCTATGGAGGAGGGGAATCAATTTCCATAAATAATCCTGTAAATGTGCCTTTGGTCCCGGAACATTGCCCTCCCTTAGCGAAGCGAAGTATTGAAATTTTTGGCGCACCCTGCCATAGCTGAATTTGGCCGCCATGGAATCGATGTAACACAGGTCTTTATCCAGGTTCCTTAGGTACAAGTTCAGGATATCCCCACGTTCAAACGTGAAAATCCAATGCAGTCGTCGTTCGAATTCCCTGGTTGCAATAAAGGTCCGGGCAAATGCAGAGTCCCTGATAGCCCTGATCTTTGAGGGATCGATGCCGCAACCTTGATCCTTATCATAATTATTATCTATTGCGAATCCTACATCCGTAAAAGATCCCGCCATGGCGGCATAACCCGAATAGAAATACAAACTGTCCGCAAATACCGTATCCGTTGGATAGCCCCACACTTTCAGCGAATCCTGGTAGTGCGGGGGATAGAAGTTTAGTTTTCGGATGTCTACTGGCACCAGATCGTGCGTTAAGGGTTTGGGATCGCGCCAATCCAACCGACCCCCGGGCATAGGCACGCCAGTGTATAATTGCATCCCGGGCTTGATGGTATCGGTCGGCACCTGGATGAAAATGGGCTTGCGTGGTTCCAGCGCATTGCCCCCTTTAAAAGCCTGAATACGAAACATGCCAGCGCTTTCCAACAATCCGTTCCCCGACTGACTTGACAATCCCGATTCAATAATAGCTGCAGGGGTCAGCGCTTCGTGGATCCGCACATTCACGGATCCAGCCCCTAAGGCATCCGCGGGAATGCTCACCACCATTCCCCCCTTGGTTATAATACTCGTGTCCCTATCCGCTTGTATTGTAAATTCCTGAGTGGGAAGCAACGTGTCTGCAGCAAGAGACGGGTCGCCCGCGTGCCCATGCCCATGCCCTGCAAACAACCACGCCGCCACAACCGCCGCCCCCAGCCCAGGAAGGCCCCATCTCCAGGTATTCCTCCTGATTCGGAACCGGCGGCCGGCTTTGCGAACACGCTGCCGCCACGCCGCGCGATCCGCGCCTTCCATCAGGTCGCGTTGCGCTTCCACGTCTTCACGCAGGGTAGGGTCAAGGGCCATATCCGCCTCGAAGGCGGCTTTGTCATCAAGGGAAAGGCGGCCCAGCAAGTATTGCTCAATCCTTTCCATCCTTTCGAGTTCGTTACGCATGGGTCAAGGATTTATATTGGTTACGGGCCCTTTCGAGGCACTTGAATTTCTGGTTCTTGGCGGAGTTTTCGGAAGTGTAGCCCATGCGCACAGTGACCTTGCGGATCGAAGCGCCGGAATAAAACAGCAGCAGTAACTCCTTGCAACGCTCTCCCAACTCGTCGAGGATCTTTTCTGCCAGGCGGGCGCGTTTTTCCCTTTCCACCCAATCCGAGGTCATCGGATCTTCGGGTGGCACGGGCTTTTGGCGGCTCCGCAATTCTTGATTCCAGATATTTCGCGCAATCCCAAACAAATAGGTACTCAACTTCGACGTCAGCACGAAATCCGGGCGGCGCACGTTACGGCATAAAATAATGAGGGATTCCTGGAAAATGTCTTCGGCATCCTGGGGGCTTCCTCCGGACTTCAGGACGTTCGAGCGCACCATGGGGAAATGGGCGTATAATACGGCCAGGGCACGGTCCGGGGTTTCCCCCCGGATTGATGAAATGAGCTTTTGGTCACTCATAAAGGTGGACTTTACCTGTATATGGCGAAAACCGGGAAAAGGTCACCCTAATTTCTGAAAAGCATAGAACATGCACAGCGCGTGCATGGACTGGACTATCTCTCCTTTAAGCAGCATGCCCCGCACGGTCTCCAGGGGCAACGGCACGATCTCGATCTCCTCGTTGGCATCCAGGTGTTGGGCTTGCGCCTTGTAGCCTCCTCGTGCCAGGAAAAGGTGGGTAAAATTGTTCAGCAGCCCCGGATTGGCAGCCGTCTCGCCCAGGAGCTCGATGTGTTCGAAGGCATAGCCCGTTTCCTCCAGCAATTCCCGGCGGGCCGCCACGATGGGATCTTCGCCGGGTTCCACGAAGCCCCCGGGGATTTCCAGGATGGCTTCACCCAAGGGGTGGCGGTATTGGCGGACCATCAGGACCATGCCGTCTTGCGTGACCGGCATCATGCACACGCTGGGGGGGAGTTCAACTACGTAGTATTCGGGCACGATATGCCCATCAGGACGCTGACAACGGTCAACCCTAGCGGTGAAGTATTGGTGCCGGCTGATGTACTTCCGCTCCAGCACGGTCCAGTTCAGGTCCCTTTCTTCCATAAGTTGCTGTTTCGCTACCACGCCTTTTCCTCGACCAACGTAGTAATATGCGCCAGGTGATGTTTGCTGTGCCAGGAATACATCCCCAGCAGGAACCAAAGGGTCTGATGCTTGCCCGAATCCGGATGGATCACGCTACGCCCTTCCCAGTCCTCCGGCGCTATACTTTCCAGGAGCGCCGCCCAGCGGATATGCAGGGCGTGAAGCAGGGTCAGGGACACACTGACGGGGAGTTGCGAATCGGCCAGGAGG
This sequence comes from uncultured Chitinophagaceae bacterium, assembly GCA_964544695.1. Classification (GTDB taxonomy): domain Bacteria; phylum Bacteroidota; class Bacteroidia; order Chitinophagales; family Chitinophagaceae; genus Dinghuibacter. The sequence continues at coordinate 5,612 of CAZJDB010000159.1, read as the reverse complement.
GCCCAGGCCTTTTCGTTGTACGGCTTGATGGTGGGCGTGTCTTCGGTCAGCCCTAGCTTGAAGCGGATGTAGGCATTCATGTGGCTGTCGGCAATGTGGTGCACCAGTTGTTGCACGGTCCATCCCCCTTCGCGATAGGGCGTGGCCAGCTGATCGGCATCCAGCTCTCCCACGACGTTTTCCAGGAGCGTGGGCAGGTGGCGGAGGTCATCGATCCGCTGCTCCTTCAGCGCCTCGGAAAAGGGTTGAGGGTCGTACTTCCCGATGGGATAACGGGGATCGCTCATAATTATTGGTTGGTTTTGGGTTGCATTGGTTGCGCAGCTGTGGGGGGCATAATATCGAGGAGATCTACCTCGAAAATAAGGGTCGCCCCTCCGGGGATGTTGCCATTCCCCGCGCCCCTGTCTCCATAGCCCAGTTCGGAGGGGATATAGAATTTGTAAGTGGAACCTACGGGCATGAGCTTGACCCCTTCGGTCCAGCCCTTGATCACGCGGTTCAGGGGAAAGGTCGCGGGTCCGCCATGGTCAGCGGATGCGTCGAACTTCTTTCCATCCAGCAGGTAGCCCGTATAGTTCACCTTGACGATGCTGGTGTCTACGGGCGTGGGGCCCGTTCCTTTTTTAATGACTTCGTATTGCAGCCCGTCGGGCAGCTCCGTGACCCCTGGGCGCTTCTTGTTCTCGGCCAGGAATTTAAGCCCTTCCGCCTTGGTGGCGTTGGCCTTGGCGGCCATATAATCCTGCATCTTTTGTTGTATGGTCATAACGGCTTGTTCGGTTGTCAGGACCTGCCCTTTCCCTGCAAATACATCGGAGATGGCCTTATCCAGGCAGGCGTAATTCAAATGGTCCACGCCCTGTTGTTTGAAATAATCGGCCATGTTGACGCCGATGGCATAGCTCAGGCTGTCATTGCCCGACTTCAAAAGGGGGGCCGTCGGCTTTGCGGCGGGTTTGGTGGCGGGTTTGGTGGCGGGCTTCGTGGCCTGCGCCTGGGCACCCGTTACGATCGCAGTAAGGGTAAGGGATACGATGAATTTGTACATATGTGTGTTTTGTGTTCGCGCGTCTCCGGCGCGTCATTGTTTATTCTTCTCTGAGATGTTTACCGGTCATACCGATGAAGACGTCTTCCAGGTTGGCTTTCTTGACTTCCTTTTCCCTTTCGAAGCCCGTGGCCACGAGGTTGTCGATCAGCACATCGGGCGTATCCAGGGCGATGATCTTCCCCGAATCGATGATGGCCACGCGGTCGCAAAGGATCTCGGCCTCGTCCATATAATGCGTGGTGATGATGACCGTCGTGCCCTTGGCCTGGATCTCCTGAACCAGGTCCCAAAGGTTCCTCCTGGCCTGGGGGTCCAGGCCCGTGGTGGGTTCGTCCAGGAAGACGATCTTGGGCTGGTTGATCAGCGTGGTGGCGATGGAAAAGCGCTGCTTCTGGCCACCGCTCAGTTGCTTGTACAGGGCCTTGGCCTTTTCCCTCAGGTTCACCGAATCCAACAGTTCCATGGGGTTCACGCGGCGGTTATAAAGCCCGGCGAAGAGGTTGATCAACTGAAGGAGGTTCAGGCCGGGATAATATCCCGAAGACTGCAACTGCACCCCGATGAGTTTCTTGATTTCGTTAGGAGAACGATCCAAATCCAGGCCATCAACGGTGACGCTGCCCCCGGTCTTCACCCGGAGGGTTTCGATGATCTCCAGGGTCGTCGACTTGCCCGCACCGTTCGGACCCAGGAGGCCGAAAATCTCCCCCTTGTACACGTCGAAACTGATGCCGCGGACGGCCTCGAAATTACCGTAGCGCTTCACCAGATCGCGAACCTGGATGATGGGTTGCTCCGTCATGGGCGGCAAATTACGGCTTATGCGCGAAAATTTCGGTGAAATAAATGTACCCGTTGGCGGCCGTAGCCGCCGCGATACCCGTGAGGTTGTAGTCCCCCAGCATATTTTTCCGGTGCTCGGGGCTGTGCGCCCATCCGTCCACGACCTGCTGGGCGTTCATCATACCCATGGCTACATTCTCGGCAAAAGCGTCAATGAAGCCTAATTTGGCAGCCACATACTTGTAGCGCAGGTCGAAGTTATCGTGCCCGAAGGGCGTGGTACCCTTGGCCATGGCCGTGCTGTGGATGCCCGCGGTTTCGACCATGTCGGGGTTCATTTTCAGCGGGGCCTTCCCGTTATCCGCGCGGAATTGGTTGACGTACTTCAGGATTTGTTCGTTGAAAGGGCTGTCTTGGGCGGCGGCATTCATGCCAACCACGATTAGGGCCAATAGGATCATCGTTCGCATAGGTCGCAAAAATACGCCTTTACCCCGGCGTTGCCGCCAGATCCTCCATCATTTTCCGGCTCCCCAGGAATAAAGGAGAGCGCTGGTGCAGCTCCGTGGGCATGATGTCCAGGACCCGGCTTTGACCGTCCGTAGCAAGCCCCCCCGCCACCTCCATCAGAAAGGCCATGGGGTTACACTCGTACAGCAGGCGCAACTTTCCTCCTGCCTTGCTGCGCGTGCCGGGATACATAAAAATCCCCCCCTTGATGAGGTTCCGGTGTATGTCTGCCACCATGCTGCCGATATAGCGCTGGGTATAATCACTGCGCTGGCAGAACTCGATGTAGTTTTGGACTTGCTGGTTGAACTGGTAATAATTTCCGTGGTTGACCGAATAGATCGTTCCCATATCCGGGCAGCGGATGAGCCGGTGACTGAGGCAGAACTCCCCGATGGAAGGGTCCAGGGTGAAACCGTTCACCCCCCTGCGCGTGCCGTAGACCAACATGGTGCTGGACCCGTAAATAACGTAACCCGCTGCCACGATCCTGGCCCCCGGCTGCAAAAAATCCCCCAGGGTGCAGGGCGTTTCCGGGGCCGTGCTTCTCCGGTACACGGCGAAAATGGTTCCTATGGAAGTATTGACGTCGATATTGGAGCTCCCGTCCAGGGGATCCATCAACACCACGTACTTGGAACGGTTGGAAACGTCGTCGTCGAAGACGAGGATATTGTCATCCTCCTCGCTGGCCACCCCCGCGCAGTAAATGCCGTTCCTCAGGACGCTGATCAATTGGTTATTGGCGAAAAGGTCCAGCTTTTTGACGTCCTCTCCCTGGACGTTCACGCTCCCCGCGTCTCCCAGGATATCGTCCACCAGGCCCGCCTTGTTGACCTCTACATTGATTCGTTTGGCCGCCAGCCCAATGTCGCGGAGCAATCCGGACAGCTCCCCGGTAGCGGATGGAAATTGTCTCAACTCCTGGATGGTAAACTCGTCCAGTGTTAGGACCCTACGGTTTGTTTGCATGCTAGCGAGCGTTCGTACGTGGCTAAAATAATTTCCAAAATAAAAGAAATGCAGCGAGTTTTGCAAACATAATATGCTAGTATTCAAATTCGGCGGAGCTTCGGTCAACAGCCTGGACAGGATCAGACAAGTAGCCAACATTCTTTCGGAACACCGGGGTCAGCCCCTGGTAGTAGTGATCTCCGCCATAGGAAAGACCACCAATGCCCTGGAAAAGGTGGCGGAAGCTTTTTTTAGGGGGGATAACGCCGAGGCGCTTTCCCTCTTCGACGAAATCAAGCTCAAACACATCGATACCTACCAGGCCCTGCTGGGATCGGCTGACCCAGGCTGCCCTGCCGGCCGCGGCGGCCAAGCCCTCCCCGAGGCTATGCGCGACCTTTTCACCGAAGTCGAATGGCTCCTCCACGACCGTCCCGTCCGCGAGTACGATTATTACTATGACCAGATCGTGTGCATCGGGGAACTCCTTTCCACCACCATCATGCACGCCTACCTGGAAAAAAGCGGCATCCCCAATACCTGGCTGGACGTCCGGGACATCCTGCGCACGGACGCCCGCTTCCGCGACGCCACGGTGGACCTGGAGTTTAGTGCACAGCAAACGCAATCGAAAATTCAGCCCCTGTTGGACGAGCGCCGCATGGTCCTCCTCCAAGGTTTTATTGGCTGCACGGCCGAAAATGAAAGTACCACCCTGGGCCGGGAAGGCAGCGACTATACCGCCGCGATCTTCTCCAACTTCCTGGGTGCCACCTCCCTGACCATTTGGAAGGACGTGGAGGGCGTCATGAACGCCGACCCCAAACTGTTTCCCGAGGCCCGCATTATCCGTGAGCTGAACTATACCGAGGTCATAGAGATGTCCTATTACGGGGCCCAGGTCATCCACCCCAAGACCATCAAGCCCCTCCAGAACAAGCAAATCCCGATGTACGTGCGCTGCTTCCTGGACCCCTCCCAACCGGGGACCCTGATCCATGACCGCAGCGTACCCGTACTGCCACCCATCATCGTCCTCAAAAAGAACCAGGCGTGGCTGACCCTCCATTCCCGGGATTTTTCCTTTGCCGGGGAAAGCACCCTGAGCCGCCTTTACGCCATCCTCGAGTCCCTGCACATACAACCCAACCTCGTCCAGAACGGCGCCATCAGCGTGCAACTGTGCCTCGACGACAAGGGCGAAAAGACCGAACGCCTGGCCCACGCGGTCACCGAGGTGTTCGACGTGGAGCTGGAAAGGGGCCTGACCTTGCTCACCATTCGGCACTTCGACGCGGAGGTGCTTGGCGCGCTTACGCGAGGGCATACTCGGATACTGCTGCAACAGACACCCGAGATGGTGCAGGTGCTCCTGCGACCCGATTCCGCGTGAGTCGGGCGCGACCCTTAAAATTTTGTTCTCATGATACGATCTTTGTTGTTCCTCCTGTTGCCCGCGCTGGCTTGCGCCCAGCAGCCCCTCATCGACAGCGGCAATATCGTCGTCCCAGGCGCAACGCCCCGGCTCGTAAGTCACGCCTTCGCCTTTACCGAAGGCGCCTCCACCGACCGGGACGGGAATGTCTTCTTCACCGACCAGCCCAACAACAAGATCTGGGAATACGACGTGAATGACCATCTTTCGTTGTTCATGGACAGCACCGGACGTTCCAACGGGATGTACTTCGACCCGCAGGGTAATTTGATCACCTGCGCCGACGAACACGACCAACTGTGGTCCATCAGCCCGCGCCGCCAGGTTCGCGTTCTGGTTCGCGACTACCAGGGCCACCGCCTGAACGGCCCCAATGACTGTTGGGTGGACGCACGCGGGGGTATTTACTTCACGGACCCCTATTACCAGCGCCCCTGGTGGGACCGCACCCAACCCGATATCAGCGGGCAGGACGTCTACTACCTGCCGCCAGGGGCGTCCCAACCCATATTAATGGACAGCAGCCTCGTCAAGCCCAACGGGATCGTTGGCACTCCGGACGGCCGGCATCTATACGTTGCGGATATTCAGGATGGAAAAACGTATGTCTTTACCATCGGCGCGGACGGCCGCCTCTCCGACAAGCGCCTGTTTGTCACCATGGGGTCCGACGGAATGACCCTGGACGAGCGGGGAAATGTGTACCTGACCGGCGGTGGGGTGACCGTATTCAGCCCTTCGGGGAAGCGCATCGCGCACATACCCATACCCGAAAAATGGACGGCAAATTTGTGCTTCGGGGGACGGGACAAACGGACATTGTTTATTACCGCGTCTGAAGGGATTTATGTGCTGCCCATGCAGGTGGCGGGCGTC
>CAZJDB010000158.1:0-62179 GCA_964544695.1 uncultured Chitinophagaceae bacterium | reverse complement strand
CGAAGTACTCGATCCCGTCCTGGTAACGGCCCAGGTCTACCATGCATTCTCCCATCGCCAGGTTGAATTCGGACTGGAGGGGCTGGAGGCGGAGGGCGTTTTGGAGCTGCTTGACCGCGCTTTCGGTCTGATCTTCGTTGATGTACGTGCACGCGATCTTATAATATAGTTTGCTGTCCTCGGGGTTGAGGTGGGAGGCTTTCTTATAGTAAAACCGTGCCTGGGCGTAGTTCTTCAGCTTGTCATAGCAGTGCCCCAGGGCTTCGTATATGACGTCTTCGGGCCTGGAGAGCTCGATCACCTTTTCCAGGGGCTCTATGGCTTCCTTATAGCGATGCAGGCGGATAAAGGCATCCGCCATATTGCGGTAGGCGAAGTCGAATTTCTCGTCGATGGTGATGGCATACTGGTAGGCGTCGATGGCCTTCTCATAAAGCTTCAGACCCTGGTAAGCCGCGGCCAGGTTGAACCAGGCCAGCTCGTTGTAGGGATATTCCTCGAGGATGCGCTGGTGTACCCGTATGCTTTCTTCATTCCGGCCCGTAAAGTCGGTCCAGAAACAAATCTTATAAAGGGCTTCCTCGTTGTTGGGGTCTGCCTCCAGGATGAGCTTGAGGCAATCGAACACCTTGTCGAACTCTTCATAATCATCGTAGACGTCGGCGAGCTCGAAGAGCAGCTCGATGCGCTCGTCGTCCTCGAACTGGATGATGGCTGCCTCCAGAACTTCCACGGCCTTGGCCTGCAGGTCGAGGGCCAGGTAAGCATCGGTCTTGAGGATGTAGATATTGATATCCCCGCTATCCATCACTTCGGCCTGGTCGAGTAAATCCAGGGCTTCGCGGTACCTCCGGGAGGCGATCATCAGGTCCGCTTTCTTTACCATCAGTACGCTGGAATAGGGATATTGTTCCATGGCCAGTTCAGCCGCCTGCATGGCCTGGGCGAGTTCATTGCGGTCGTCAAAATAGTCGATGATGCGTTCAAATGATTCCTCCTCCAGAAAGGAATGGCGTCGACCGGCCTTCATGTTTTCATATTGCCTCAGCATTTCCTTCAATTCTTCCCGGTCCTGGCGAAAGGAGTGGTCTCTCATGATATAGGGGGGTTGCCGTAAATTAAGCCATTTTCAAAAAATAATTGATGATCGAGCCAACAAATTTCTTACGTACAGCGTTATTTATATATGAAGCGTTATAGATATGGCAGTTAAAACACCGGCGAATACTCGGTATTTATCGGTCAAAAGTGAGGAGAGTTGTTAAAAAAAACTAGGCGAATTGCAAAAAGATTGTAAATTTGCATAACATGTTTATGAAGAAATTCATACCGATCTTACTGCTGGCAGGGTGTGCTTTGTACGCCTCCGCGGCCCATCACATGACGGGCTCGGGGGGTGATAAGAAAAAGGAAGATCGTAAAGCTGTACCCGCCCCTTTCACCTTCTCCAATCTGAAATCGGCCACCGATCTCCAGCTGACCCTGAAGAACAGCTTGCAACCCGTCTTTCAGTTCAAAGGAGACTTTACCGCACCACAGCAGAATAATAAAACGTACTTGCCGGATCATTCGTTGATGACGTATCAGCAAGGGAATACGATTTACATTTTCCCGTACAAGCAGCCCACCTTCATCTCGCACTTCAAGACGCCCGAACGCATATTGCGCTGAAGCCGTGCCCGGCGGGCCTGGGGTCCGCATCACATCAACTTTTTACTTTCCGTATAACTTAGTTCGCGATACCCGCCTTTGGGAATATCGAATTTAGCGCTGGGTACCGGATCCAGCGATACCTTGACGGCTTGGTACATCACCCTGGCCGTTCCCATTTTACTTTCATAGGCCAAAGGAAGACCCGGCAGGGCGCTGAAGAGGAAGTTGTATTCCTTGTTCTGGGGAACCAAATCGGGAGAATACCATATCGTCAGCGTATCTCCGCTTTCGGTCTTTCCGAGCGCCTTTTTGCAGAGGTAACCAACAATCGTCGAGGTATCCCCAGTCAGGGTATAGGTGAGGTGATAGGGCTTAGCGTAGTCCTCGAAGTCTTCCCGGCTCATCCGGACCAGGATCTTTTCCTGCCCGTATTCTTCGAGGAGGGCGCCCGAATGGGTAAGACTACTGTAAATGGTGGCCGTTGTGCCGAGGACCCCGCTGAAATCGGTGCGTACACGGTTACCCTTTAAAGACAAAATAAAAGATGACGCCGCCAGTATGTCCGCTTCCTGGGGAGATGCCCCCACGGGCTGCAGCCGGTAAGTGATGGTGCCCTCGTTCAGGATCTTTCGGACGGTGTCGGGCTGGGTTTGGGCAAACGCCCCCGTGCACAATCCCAGCGCCAGGATAAAGCCCCCTCCCCGTATGAATCGCCAGGTTCCCAACGCCTACCTCTTTTGCGCCTTGTTCTTGCCTGTTTGGGCCTGTTTTTGGGTTTCCTGGATTTGCTCCAGACGTTCCTGCCACTTGGTCTTTACCTTGGGTTTTTTCTTGTTTTCCTGCAACTGGGCGTGGAGCTTCTTTTCATTGATGATGAACTTCTGTATGACCAGTTGAATGCCCAGCGTGATCACATTGGATACGGTATAGTACCACGTCAGGCCTGAGGGCAGGCCGTTGAATACGCCCAGGAGCACCACGGGGAAGATGTACGGCATATACTTCATCATCGGGTTGTTTTGGTCCGGGGTCATGTTCATGTTCCATATCTGGATGAGGAAACTGCTCACGATGGCCGTCAGCGTGAAAAGGCTCATGTGGTCCCCGTACAAGGGGATTTTGAATCCGAAGTTCCAGATGGAATCGTAGGTCGACAGGTCGTGGGCCCAGAGGAAGGGCTGCCCCCTCAAGGCTATATTACTGTTGAAGAAGCTATACAGGGCAAAGAAGATGGGGATTTGGAGCAAGGCCGGAATGCAACCGCCCAGGGGATTGACGCCCGCCGCGCGGAATAGTTTCATTTGCTCCATGCCAAAGGTTTGCTGGTCGTCCTTGTACTTCTTCTTCAATTCGTCGATCTCGGGTCTCAAAACGCGCATTTTCGCCCCGCTCAGGTAACTGGTGTAGGTGAGGGGGGAAATGACGAGGCGGATGAAGAAGGTCAGAAGCAGGATCACGATTCCGTAATCGGCGATGAAAGAGTGAAAGAAATCGAAGACAGGAAGGACGATCCAGCGGTTGATATATTTACAAAAGGCATAGATACCGTTCCCCATCTGGACGTTTTCCTCCAGGCTGAGGCCGTATTGCTTTAGGATGTGGTAGTCGTTGGGTCCCGCATACCACTCCAGGGGTAGGTTCACCGTTTCCCCGGGCGGCAGCTTGAGGGTCATGGTCGCCGTGGTCTTGACCAGGTCGTGGGTGCTGTCCGGATTGGCTTCCCAGGCGAGGGTTGCCCCAAACTTGTTATCCTTGGAAATGAGGGTGTTATTGAAAAAACGCTGCTTGGTCCCGATCCAGGTCAGCTCCGCAAGGTCTTTGTTGCCATTGGAGGATAAGGTTTTGTAATCATAGCCATCCTTATCGTACCAGGACAGGGCTGTGGTCCTTTTTTCATAGGTGATGTCTTTTTCCTGGGGCATGGCGGTGAATTCCCAAGAGGCATCCAGGGTGCCCTGGGGCATCAACTCCCGGGCTCCCGTCACCTGTATGTTCAGCTTCACCATGTACTGGTGGGGCTCCAGGACGTATTCCTGGACGATGGAGTGACCAAGGGAATCGTGGAGGGTATACCGCAGGATTTGATTTTCCCCCTGCTTTTCCACGCTGCCGGCCTCGAAATACAGGTCATTGGTCCAGGCGGTGCTCCCCACCCCTGTCTGGATATTGTATTTGAAAATCTGGTCGCCGGGGCTGACCAGGTCCAGGGGTGTCCCGTCGAAGCGCTTGTAGTTCTTCAATTCGACCCGGTTCAATTCCCCGCCCCGGTTGGTGAAGGTGAGGCGGACCAGGTCATTTTCCATCGTCGTTTCCTGGTCTTTTTGGATGACGCTACCTGCGAAGTGGCCGGCCGAGCGGCTCCTCAGGGCACTATCCAAACTCAGGGAATCCTTGCGGACGTCCACGCCCTGGGCGTTTTGGGCGGCTTTAAGGGCGTCGGCCTGACGCGTGGAATCCTCGATATGTTGCCTTTGCTTTTGTAATGCACCCGTCTGTTTCTGGCCCGTGTATATCAACCCGATAGCCAGGATCACGATCAGTACCATCCCGATGATGGTATTCTTGTCAAATCCGGTTCCCATATATGTGTTTGCGCGTTGAGCCGCAAAGATAAGGTCCCGGCCGGTTTTTCCCGTTTAATTGCGGCGTTCAGATCAATTCGCTCTGCAAAAGGGGATTTTTGACCGCATTCAGTCGCTCGTTGAAAGTCTTGGCGGCGGCCACGAACTGGACAAACAAGGGATGGGGCCGTTCCACGGTACTTTTCAGTTCCGGGTGGAATTGGACCCCGATGAAGAAGGGGTGGTTGGACAGCTCCATGATCTCCACCAGGCCCGAATCGGGATTTTTCCCCGATGCGATCATACCCGCCTCCTGGAAACGGTCCAGGTAGGCATTGTTGAATTCATAGCGATGCCTGTGCCGTTCGTGGATCTGGGTTTGCCCGTAGATCTGATGGGCGAGGGTGCCTTCGGTGATATCGCAGGGGTAAGAGCCGAGCCGCATGGTGCCTCCCTTGGCGGTGATCTTCTTTTGCTCCTCCATCATATCGATGACGGGGTGAGGCGTGTCAGGCGACATCTCAGTGGAATGGGCGTCCTTCAATCCCAGGACATCCCTGGCGAATTCCACCGTAGCCATCTGCATACCCAGGCAAATGCCGAAGAAGGGCAGGCCCTTTTCCCTGGCATACCGGATGGCCGCGATCTTTCCCTCCGTCCCCCGGTGCCCGAAGCCGGGCGCCACCAGCAGGCCGTCCAGGTTGGCCAGCTTTTCGGCCACGTTATCGTCGGTGATGAATTCGCTGTGCACGTTCATGATCTGCACTTTACACTCATTCATCGCGCCCCCGTGCACGAAGGCTTCGAGGATCGATTTATAGGCGTCCTGGAGTTCTATGTATTTCCCGATCAGGCCGATGGTGACCTTGGACTTGGGGTACTTCAACTTGTCCAGGAATTCTTTCCACAGGGTCAGGTCGGGCTCGTGGTAGTTGGTGATATTGAGGTTTCTCAGGGCGATCAGGTCGAGCTTTTCGCGCATCATCATGAGGGGTACCTCGTAGATCGTCTGGGCATCCGCGGATTCGATGACGGCTTCCACCTTCACGTTGCAGAACTGGGCGATCTTCCGGCGGATATCCGTGCTCAGGGGCTCTTCCGTGCGGCAAACCAGGATATCGGGGTGAACCCCGTTTTCGCTGAGCATCCGGACGCTGTGCTGGGTGGGCTTGGTTTTCAGCTCTTTTGCGGCCTTCAGGTAAGGGATCAGGGTCAGGTGGATGACGAGGCAGTCGTCCTCGGGCAACTCCCACTGGAGTTGGCGGACGGCTTCGATAAAGGGCAGGGATTCGATGTCGCCCACGGTGCCCCCGATTTCGGATATGACCACATCGTATTTCCCCTCCAGGCCGAGGAGGAGCATGCGGCGTTTGATTTCGTCAGTGATGTGAGGGATCACCTGAACGGTCTTTCCCAGGTAGGAGCCCTCCCTTTCCTTGTTGATCACGGTCTGGTAGATCCGGCCCGTGGTAACATTGTTAGCCTGGGAGGTATATATATTCAAAAAACGCTCGTAGTGTCCGAGGTCCAGGTCGGTTTCCGCTCCGTCTTCGGTTACATAGCATTCTCCGTGCTCGTAGGGGTTGAGGGTCCCGGGGTCGACGTTGATGTAGGGATCGAATTTCTGGATCGTGGCGGAAATCCCCCTGGCCTGCAGGAGCTTGGCGAGCGAGGCGGCTACGATCCCTTTCCCCAACGAAGAGGTGACTCCACCGGTAACGAAGATATATTTTGACATAACGACCTTTTACAAAAAAAAGTAACCCCCAACTTCATTTGAAGATGAGTGGTGTTTGACCAGCGGAGGGAGGGTGATTCCGAAAACCGGGAGGTCATGCAAAGATACGAAAAAATTCTTGCCTCCCGGCGGTGTGAAAAAAAAGTGAGCGGGTCATAGGATGGACCCGCTCTGGAAGGCTACCTCAGGTTTAATGGTAATGGCTCACATAGTAATGGCCGCTAAGCCTGGGTTAGTGTACAAGAACGTACGACCTTTTGGCCTGAGTGGATTCGAGGCATCAATGATTTATTGCCTGCTTTGTCGTTGTTGTTACATCTTCCGCGAAACCCTGAAGTTCGAACGGCGGAAGGACGGGGAAAGGGAACTTCTGGCGTATCCGGTCCGCCTCTTGTTCGGCGAGCATGGATAGCTTTTGTTTCCGTAGTCCCTGGTAAGCGGCTGCTTGCATTTTATAGCACCAGTGATCGATCAGATAAAGGCGCATTTTCCTCAAAGGAGCCTGGACCTTTTGGACCGATTCCAGCATTTTTTCATATTCCCCGTCCATGTATAGACGTACTGCCCTGACTTGCTCCATCGCAAAGGCGACAACATGAGCGCCATCGGGCAGGGGTCCCGAATTCAGGACGGTTTCCACGTGGGTAAGTTGCTTATTATACTGGCCGTAATCTCCCTCGTAGAGATGGTAGCGGCACTTCATCATCAGGGACAGGAGCCTGAACGGATCAGGCAGCCGCATCTTCAAGGAAGGGATCTCGGCGAAAACATAGTCGGGTACCCTTTCCAGGAATTTGTATTCGTGCAACATGAGCCCGCAGCAAATCAGCAGGTAAACGCTCAACTCGTCCCTGAGGGACAGGGCGGCATGGTCTGAAAGGAGGAGGTATTCCTCGAACTGATCAATTTTTTCCCGGGTCACCTGATCGGCCGGTTTGTCTTCGATGAGGTCGTAAATGAAAAGGCAAAGCTCCCCGGGTTGCAGGGCAGACCCTTCGCGGTTCAGGGCCTTTACGCTGGATTGCAGGACGGGTAACTGGGTCCGCATTATATCCCCGTCGAGCTGATGGAGGCCCGACAGGAAGTAAAGACAGGCCACATTCGCCACATCCTCTTCCCTGACCAGGACTTTTTGCAGGCTGGAGTTCAGGAGGTTCCTTTGGTGGCCGTGAATGGTATACAGCAGGTGGTTCCTCAGGAAATACGTTTTGAAATCATCCTCCTCCAGGATGCCGGAGAGGCAGTGCATGAGGGGTTCACTTTTGGCTGGTTGCCCCAGGAGGAATTCAAACAGGGTGGCCTTTTGGGGAAGTTCGGAGATCATCCCGAAGAGGCACTCTATGGCTTCACAGTCTCCCTGGTCCATGGCATATAAAAGGATCCATTGCAGGATGTCCGTTTGCGCGCGGATCGATTCGAAAGAAAGGATTTCCCTGAACAACCCTTCAGTAAGGGCCCCATTGTGGGTTGAGACGCAGAAAGTTGCCACGAAGAAGCGGGCCATCAAGTCGTTGGCGAACTTCACCCTCCTAACCGGAAGCGAGCGCGGTCCATCCTGGTTATCTTCCTCCAATATGCCCTCTGCCAGGAGTTTCCGATAGGACTCCTGGATCCGTGCGTCCCCGCTGAACAACCTCGCTTGCCCGGAGGGCATCTTTGCCTGTAAATTATGCGTGTCGTCGAGGATCCTTCTGAGTATGGCCATTTTCAGGCCGTGATCGGGGCTGTTCATGACCTTAGTGCGGGCATACTGGCCAAGGATATGATACGTAAGGTATTCTTCGTTGAGGGGGTTGTTTAGGGAAGCGCAAGCCACCTGGAGGAATGGAGGGAAGGACAGGAGGTTTACGAAGCTGTCTTTCAGTGTCGATACCGAATCCTCCGACAAGCCATGGTTCCGGAGAACTGTTTTCACCTGTTGAGCGGATAGTTCCGGCAGATGCATGATCTGTATGGGGTCCTGGGGAATGGGTGTATACAGGATGTTCCAGGCCTCGGGCCTTGCGGCCAGGATGACTTTCAACCAGGGAGAATGGACCCTGGAAAATACCAGGTCCATCAGCTTGGAATAGATGATCCTCAGCTTGTCGCTGGCGATGACCCGGTCATCCAGTCCATCCACGATGAGGATGAACTTGCCGTCCTTTTCGGCGGTGTGCTCCTCGAAGTAGTCCAAAATGTTTTCGCCGTCCCCCAGGTTCAACTGGTTGTCGAGCCAGTCTTCCATGGAAAATCCCCGGTTCACCAGGGTATTGAGATGATGGATGTGCAGGAACAGGCAGATGTCATTAGGATATAGACACGATTCGCTGAGCCACAGGGTTTCCGCGGCCTGGGCGAGGGCAATGGATTTCCCACAGGCCGCCGGGGCGAGCAGAACTGAGACGACGGGTCCCTCTTCCAGGAAGGAACGCATGGGCAGCTCATCGATTCTGGGCGCGGTCCTGGCGAAGTCCATACCGCAGTTGTTCTTGATGGTCTCGGTCGTAAAAAAGGAGATTTTCCCCGTCTTGCTTTTCACCTCCTGCCACTTGGGGTGGTGTTCTTTTTGGGGAGACTGTTGTTGCCTGTAGTGTTCAAGGAAAAATTCCCAGTTCCCGAAACCAGCGTATTCGGACAGGGCATTTAGCGTATACACGGAGAAATTGAAGGTTTGGGCGGCAAATCCGTAAAACCGCTTGATCGTCGTTTCGCTGACGATTTTCCCGGTAGCATCCCGGACGATACTGGAAAGATCCTTACAATCACTTGGTTGTAAGGGCGTAGTGCCGAATTTTGTCAAAACCTCCAGCTGCAACTGCTGGATGGCTTTCATGGGTGCGAGCCTCATAATCTAGCTTAATCGGGTTAATAAATTGGGTTTCTTTGGCTAAGGAATTCCAAAGAGGATAAGGTGGCCAATAAATGATTAAGGATATAAGGCTTAGACAGGAAAAGGTTATGATGCAATTGCAATGCTAAAGTAAAAAAATTCTTAATAATTCTTAACAAACTGAATATTAAATTTTAGGAATGAACAGAATGAACGTATCTTATTGAAGGTGAATGAACTGCCATTACCTATAGATAGGAACGGGGTCTATTTTCGTAATTGCGAAACTCTGTGGAACCCAAACTAATAAACCTATGCACGTTTTTAACGGCTCTGTTTCGTGCAAAAGGACGACTGCTTTTCGAGTTCTTTTGACGATAACCTTGCTTGTCGGTACCCTTTTGAAACCCTCCTCCCCTGTGAGCGCCCAAAAGGTGTACGCCAATTCCCAGGACAATGGAGTAACGGGCCTTTGTCTAGCCTGTAGCGTCAGCAATCCTAACAACCCGGTGAACAATGCCAATCTCACCGATTATTCGACCTTCAACATTACGATAGGCCTGGGAGGAGTCAGTGTCTACCAGGACCTGATTTTCCCCTCGGTAAATGCCGACCCCGGCTGCGACTCGATCGTTGTGAATCTGGGAGGCAACGCCGCTATTCTGTCGGCCGCGCTCCTGAATGGGGTCACCCTCGAATCATATGATGGTTCTACACCCAATGGAGATGTGACCAATGTGACGGTTTCCAACTTCAGCATCTTCGGCAGCGATAGTTCCCAGGGCCTGACTTTTTTCGTTCCGACCAAACCCTTCGACCGGGTAAGGGTCACCTTGAACTCCTCCGTAGCAGGCGTCTTGTCGGGTTTGCGGTTGTATTACGCCTTCACCGATAAAACGATCCTTACCGCCCCGACCCTGTCAGGCGGAGATACGGTGACGCTTTGCGGCGGCGGTACGGCTGTGCTGACGGCCTCTCCCAATAATACTTCGGCCACCGTGAACTGGTATACGCAAGCCACCGGTGGCAGTTCCGTTTTTACAGGGAGCACCTTTTCGGTGACTCCGGCAAACACAACGACCTACTACGCGGAAAGCGACCTGGGCTCGTGTTCCAGTCCTGCCCGGACGGCCGTAGAGGTGGTGGTCAATCCCCGGCCTGCCACACCCGCCCTGGTCAATGCCGCAGACACTGTATGTTCGGGCAACCCCGCAACGTTTACGATCCTCAGCCCGCAGGCAGGCACCACTTACAATTGGTATACCGTGGATACGGGGGGAACACCCATCGCTGCCGGTACTTCGTTTACGGTCCCTTCAGCGACCAACTCCCAAAATTATTTTGTCGAGGCCGACGCCGCCTCTTCCGGTTGCGCCAGCGCCTCCAGGACAACGGCTGCCCTGACGGTCAACCCGACTCCGGACTCCACGACGATTTCGGGACCGGATACCCTGACGGTCAGCCAGGGGCAGACGGCTACCTTCTCCGTAAATACTCCGAACCCGGCTTACACCTACAATTGGTACGATGCGCCCTCGGGAGGGAACCTGGTAGGTACGGGTTCCACCTTTACCACGCCGGCCATTTTCGCTCCCACGAGCTATTACGTCAGCGCCTTGTCCAACCAGGGCTGCACCAGTCCCTCGCGGACCAGGGTGGTGGTGATTGTTCTTACACCCGATAGTATCTCCTGTGGTCTGGCGACCACCCAGCAAAGCCCTATCATCAGCGGGGTCTGTCTGGGATGCACGGTTTCCAACGGCCCCCTGGCCGTAGACGGGGATCCCAGTACGGCCTCTACTATCAGCACCACCTTAGGTGCGACGGGATCCGTGGGACAATTGCTCGGTTTCCCCAATACCTACCCGGCAGGGGACAGCATCATCGTGGATCTGGATATTCCGGGCGGAAATCTCTCCACCACCCTCTTGGGAGGAATCCAGGTGCAGACCTATCTGAACGGCACCGCCAACAACGATGCGCAAACCCTCAATGATACCGCTATCCGGCTGCAACTCCTGGGCAGCGACAGCTCAGGCAGGTTCCGAATCATCATTCCCACGCAGTATACCTTTAATGCCGTGCTGATTTCCATGAGCGGTGATGTGAGCCTCCTCTCCACCCTGGAAGTTTTCGACGCGGCGGCGCTGGTCCCCAGGCCCACGGCCGCCAGCACCCTCATCGATAACTGCGGTCCGGCGTCCGATACCTTGAAGGCCACGGGTCCGGCAGGCGCCACCTTCAACTGGTACCCGACGGCTTCGGGGGGAACAACCCTCGCCACGGGAACTACCTACGTGACCCCCGTTCTTTCATCCAATACCACCTATTATCTGGAGTCCTCCCAATTTGGTTGCGCCAATGCGGTAAGGACTCCGGTTATGGTGGATATCACCACACCGCCGGCACCTCCTACCCTGGGGGCGCCCTCGGTGACGATTTGCAGCGGGGATTCGGCAACCTTGTCGGCCAGCACCCCACCGGGGGTAACGGTCCGCTGGTACACTCAGTCGACAGGAGGCACGCCGGTGGATTCGGGATCCGCTTTCACCACCCCTGCCTTGACGGATTCGACGATCTATTATGCCGGAACGGCTGCGAACGGCTGTCTCAGTACAACGCTCGTACCCGATTCGGTGAATGTGAACCAGACCCCACAGCCTGCCACGGTAAACCCTGTGGCGACCACCATCAGCCAGGGGCAGACGGCCACCCTGACGGCTTCTTCCGCGACCCCGGGTGCAATTTTTGATTGGTATGCTCAGGCCACCGGGGGCAGCCCCATTTTCTCGGGCGCCACGTTTATGGTGTCCCCGTCGGTTACGACCACCTATTATGTCAGCGCCGTCAACCCGGCCACCGGTTGTACCGCTGCCCGCACCCCGGTCACCGTGACCGTGCTGTCCGGCGGCGGCCCCGCGGTGCCTTGCGGGTCGGCGACCAGCGACACAACCTCCATAAACGGAGTCTGCGTCGGTTGCAGCGTTGCCAACGACAAACTGGCCGTGGACGACAATGCCAATACGGGCTCCACCCTGGACGTGACCTTGGGAGCCCTCGGCGGCAACGTCCAGCAGACCCTGATCTTCCCCTTCGTCGCGGACGCCGGGGACAGCATCTATATCAAGGTGGTCGCTACGGGCCAAACACTCAGCCTTCCGGTTCTGAGCTCTGTGGAACTGGAAACTTTTGACGGAAGCACTTCCAATAATGACCTGCATTCGGTCAATTCCGCCCTGGTCAAAGTCAGCGTGCTCTCGGGCGGTGATTCGGCCATTATTGCCTATGCACCTTCGAGCCCCTACGACCGGGTGGTGGTTGAATTGAACGCGGGAACTGCCGGGGCCCTGACCCAGATCAATATCGATTACGCCTCCAGTTCAAAACCGCCGCCCGTCCTGCAAAGCGACACGGTCTCGATTTGTTCGGGCGGACAGGCAACTCTGAAGGCCATAGCACCTCCGAATGCCACCTTCAATTGGTATACCGCGCCGGCGGGGGGCACCCCGGTCTTTACGGGCGCCACGTTCCAAACACCGGTGCTCACCGATACGACCCTATACTATGCCCAAAGCACGGCCACGATCGATGGTTGCGTCAATTCCCAAAGGACCCCGGCCCTCGTGATCGTATCGCCTGCCCCGGGAGCGCCCACTGTAAAAAGCGGGATTGTAACGATATGCGCCGGCGGACAGGCTTCGCTGATCGCTACAGGCCCGGCCGGGGCTACCTTCGAATGGTTTTCGACGCCCACGGGAGGTGCTCCTGTTTTCACCGGGGATACCCTTCTTACGCCGGTCCTGAATAGTCCTACAGGTTATTATGTGGAATCGGAGAATCCGGGAGGTTGCGGTGCATCGTCGACCCGGACCTACGACTCGGTCGCCATCGTCCTGCGTCCGGCCACCCCCTCTCTAACGGCGGCCAATGTCTCGGTTTGCGACGGGAATACGGCTACGCTGCAGGTGCAAAGCCCCCAGGCCGGGATCAACTACCAGTGGTACAGTAGTCCGACGGCCGCGACACCCGTGTTCACCGGCACGCTATATTCGATACCCGGAGACACGGCCTCGGCGGATTACTATGTATCCGCTTCCACCTCAGGTGGATGTTCGAGTACGGGCCAGGCTCTGGGTACGGTAACGGTCAACCCGGTTCCGGGTAACCCCATGGTGCAGACGCCTTCGGTCACGATCTGTTCGAATAACACGGCTACTTTTGCGGTGACCAATCCCACGCCGGGCATTACCTACAGTTGGTATGCCACTTCCAGCGGAGGTACCCCATTAACTACGGGGTCATCATTTACCTCGCCGGTGCTTACTTCCAGCACCAATTATTATGTGGGCGCCACGAGTGCCTCCGCCTGTAGCAGCCCGGGCCTCACGATGGTGAGCGCTACGGTCTCCAACAACCTGACGCCTCCCCAACTGGTGGCTTCCCAGGTGCCGGCCTGCAACGGTCAACCGGCTACGTTCATCATTTCGAATCCCCTGGGCGGCGCCACCTACAATTGGTACACCGATCCCACGGGCGGCAGCCTGGTGAACACCGGGACCACCTATACCATAAACAACCCCCTGCAGGGCGATACTTTCTATGTTTCTACCACCGCCTCCGGAGGAACCTGTACGAGTGCCACCCGAACGGAAGCCATCCTGACGATATCGCCCGCTCCCGGTGCGCCAACCCTGGCATCCGGCGCCGCCCAGGTTTGCGCAGGAGGGAACACATCCCTCCAAATCTCAAACCCGGTGAGCGGGGAGACCTACACCTGGTTCGCATCGGCTTCGGGCGGATTTGCAGTAAATACCGGAACGATTTTTAACCTGAACGACGTTACCGCCGCCACCACATACTACGTGGAAGCTACCGACAACGGGTGCAGCAGCGCCTCCCGGACCCTGGTGACCGTGAACATCGAGGCGGCCGCATCGGATCCCACGGTGACGGCTTCGGATACGGCTGTTTGCCCCGGTGACATGGCGAACCTGCTGGCCTCCTCGGTGACGGCCGGCGCCACGTACAACTGGTATGCGGCCGACACTGGTGGAAGCCCCATCGCCGCAGGCCCTGCCTTCACGTCAGGACCCCTGACCAGCGACACCACCTTCTATGTGAGCGCGACTACGCCCCTGGGCTGTCCCAGCACAGACAGGGTACCCATCACCATTGGGCAGTTCAATCCCTTGGCGGCCCCGACGGTTACCGTGCTGAACCGCACCCCGACCTCGGTGACCTTCGAATGGACAGCGGTTCCGGGAGCCGTGGCCTACAAGGTAAGCCTGGATAGCGGGGCCACCTTCGGGGACCCAACCTCGGGCCCCACCGGTACGACCGAAACGATCAACGGCCTCCTGCCCAATGTGTCGGTCAGCCTGGAGGTGGAAGCCCTGGGCGCTGCATCCTGCCAGAACAGCACGGCCTCGGCCCTGGCCAGCGGAGTCAGTGGAAATCCGCTCGGCGACTACATCTTCGTTCCCAACGTGTTCAGCCCGAACGGGGATGGCGTGAACGATATCCTATATGTATACAGCACCTCCATCGCCTCGATGGTCTTCCGGATTTACAACCAGTGGGGTCAGGAAGTGTTCGAGTCGAGGGACATCAATATCGGTTGGGATGGAACTATGGGCGGACAGAAACAGCCGGTGGGCGTGTATATCTATGTGCTGCAAGCCACCATGCAGGATGGCACTATTGTGAATAAAAAGGGATCGGTAAGCCTGATCCGCTAAAAACTAACGTTTATGCGAAAAGCAATCATCATCAGCTGCATGTTCCTCCTGACCAGGGGGCAAGCCCAGGTCGATCCTCACTTTTCCCAATACTATGCTTATCCCCTGTGGCTCAACCCCGCCATGACCGGCGTGATCGACGGGGATATGCGCGTCAACCTGAATTACCGCAATCAGTGGAATAGCATTACCAATCCCTTCACCACGGCGGGCGTGTCGGTGGAAGGGGTCACGGACAAGAACATCAACCTGGGGCTGAACCTGCTCGATCAATCCGCGGGCGACGCCGGTTATAATTACTTCAACGGCTACGCCTCAGTGGCATATACGGGGGTAAAGTTCGGAGCCCAGCAAACCACCCACCTGACCCTCGGTATCCAGGCGGGGATACTGAGCCGTAAATTCGATCCCACTAAATTCCAGTGGGGAAGCCAGTATAATCCCCTGACGGGCTACGATCCCAACGCTCCCAGCAACGAGATGATCACGCGAAGCTCCTCGAACGTGTTCGACGCAAATTTCGGAGCCCTGTTGTATGATGGGAATCCAAACCATAAGGTGAATGCTTTCATCGGAGGGTCTGTCGCCCATCTCACCCAACCATCCGACCCCTTCCTCTCGGAGAACAATTACCACTTACCCATGCGCTTTGCGGTCCATGGGGGCGCCAGGTTCATCGTCTCCGATGAGCTCAGCATCACCCCCAACGCCCTGTACATGCGCCAGGGGAACGCCGATGAAGCGATGGCCGGGGCATACGCGCAATTGGTCGTGACCGATATCAGCGACCTCCTGCTGGGAGTGGATTACCGCTTGAAAGCGGCAGTGGTGCCCTACCTGGGCTTCCGCTACCAGGACATAACGGTTGGGGTGAGCTACGATGTGAATGCCAGCAACTTGTCCCAGTTGGCAAGCGGGAGCAATGCCTTTGAATTGTCGCTTTCGTATACCTCCCATAAGAAACGGGTATTTCCTAAGGAACACTTTTATTGTCCGAGGTTGTAAACTTTGACCCATGAGCACTATTCGATCCTTTTTTGCCCGATGGCTGGCCGCTCTTTTGATACCCGTGCCGACCCTGCTGCTCGTTCTGGGTGTGCACGCTCAGTTCGTTGCCGACTACAAACGCACCGCCGACATGTTCTTCGCTCGTCAGGACTTCTACTCCGCGGCCCTGTACTATGAAAAGGCCCTGGCGGGTAAACCCGCCAAGGAATCCAGCTTCCTTCCGTATGCCATGGATAAGGAGCGCCGTCCCAACAAGTCCTCGAAGATGCACCAATATGAGGAACTCGTGTATCGCCTGGCGGAGTCCTACAGGGGCTACCGTGACTACGCCAATGCGGAAAGATGGTATGAGCAGGCCAGCCAGTTCAGCCCGGTGGAATACCCACTGGCCCGATACTGGTACGGGATATGTCTCCACTCCGACGGGAAGTTCGGCGAAGCCTTGAATCAATTCCAACTGTTCCAAACTGCCTATACAGCCCATGATGAATACCAGGCCTCCGCGGACAAGGAAATCAGCGACTGCCGGTTTGCGATTGCGCAGGAGGCTCTTACAGGCTCGCCCTTCACGGTGATGAAACTGGGGAGTGGGGCCAATGAAGGCGGCGCCAATTATGCACCCGTTTGGTGGACGAACCAACTGTTCTTCACTTCCTCCCGGTCTGAAGCGCCCAATCCAAAAACGGAGGGCGGCAAAGATCCTTTCATCAATCACTTGTATTCGTTTTCCGGTTCCACTGCCAGTCGTTTGGAGCTCCCGGGCCAGGTGATGGAACAAGGGGTGTCCACCCTCTCCCCGGATGGCCTGACGATGTATCTCACACAGTGGGTCCTTGGAAAGGACGGGAAAAAGCAGGCTGATCTATACCGAAGCGACCGTCGCGGCACTTCCTGGACGGAACCAGCCCGGATTTCGACGTTGGACGTGCCCGGTTTTTCTACCATGCAACCCTCATTCGGCACAGATGGACGCGTGTTGTTGTTCGCCTCCGACCGCCCGGGTGGCTCGGGAGGCTTCGATTTGTGGTATGCGCCCCTGGATTCCCTGGGGAATCCCGGCACTCCAGTCAACCTGGGGCCCGGCATCAATACCCCGGGGGATGAGGAAGCGCCTTATTACGACTCCGGGCTACGGGTTTTGATTTTCAGCACCAATGGAAGGGTAGGCATGGGTAATTTCGACCTGTTCCAAAGCACGGGCGACCTGTCCAATCTAAGCACGCCCGTCAACCTGGGCTTCCCCATCAACTCCCCCAAGGACGACATGTATTTCACCAGCACACACGCCGCGGGTAAACTCTTCAAGGAGGCCTACATCAGCTCGGACAGAGCCAGCACGTGCTGCCTTGAGCTGTTCAAGGTGACACGCCGGGGCAAGCACATCGGCGGCAAGGTCGCGGATTGCGACTCGGGTCAGCCCCTGTTGGGGGCTACAGTTTCCCTGGTGGACACCGTCGCTCAGCGGGTTCTCGCGGTGGACACCCTTACCGCGTCCGGTACTTATGGGTTTGACCTGGACGACCCCGGAAATTTCAAGGTCATTGCCGAAAAGGACAACTATTTCACCAAGAGCCTCCGCGTTCGTTCGGAAGAAATGGAAGCCGCCGATACCGTGTACAACATCCAACTGTGCCTGAAGTATTATCCCGGGCCCGGAAAGCCCATCGTCCTTCAGAATATCTTCTACGACTACAATAAGGCCAGCCTGCGTCCCGAGTCCATGACTGTCCTGGACACCCTGGTCGGCATCCTGGACGAAAACCCCACCATGACCATCCAAATGGGCGCCCATACCGACGGGATCGGAGGCGTCAAATACAACCTCGACCTTTCTGCCCGCCGGGCCCAATCCTGCGTGGATTACCTCATCAGCAAGGGGATCGATCCCGCCCGCCTGACCAGTCATGGATTCGGGAAGTGTTGCCCGATCGCGCCGGAGACCCTCAACGGGAAGGATAACCCCGCCGGCCGCCAAACGAATCGAAGAACGGAGTTTGTCGTTCTTCACAAGTAAGTGTGTAGGTAGTAGAATTGGTTAATCAGCAGTTCTTGACACGCGGCCCCTTTCCAGGGGCTGCTTCTTTTTGCGCCCTGATTGGCGCTTTGTCGCTGCGCGGCCTCCCCGAAAAGCCCTTTTTCCCTCCTTTTTTCTACGGATTCCTATATGTTATCTGCATGAGTAGTTTGTTTCTATATTATTGATAATCAATAATATATATTAACGGCCACTTGCAAAAAAGAAAAGCCGTTGATATCTTTGCATGGTAAACCTGTGTTTAATGAGATGGTTGCCGGATTTTTTTAATGACCTGGGGTTTGGGGTCACTTTGCTGGGTTTCATGATCACCATTTGGCAGATTTTAATGTTGAAGTCGAGGCAAAAGGAGATTGCTTTTGCCACTAAACGGGCGGTGGGGCGGCTGCAGACTGTGGACCATGCCATCAGTATCAGTATCGCCAGAGAGGCAATTTATGGATACAAAATGTTGGCGATTAAGGGAGAGCTTTCCTTATTAGGCCAGAGGATACCTGATTTGAAAGAAGAACTATACCATTGCAGAACTCTTTGTCCCGAGCAGACAAAAAATATTGACCAATTATTGGATGCCTTTAGAGATTATCAGGAAAATATAAACCAAAGCCTGATTAATCCTGACGACCCAACTTTCAAGCCAGTTAAATTTTGCAGTACCTTGGATCAAACAAGAGAGGTCTTTGCGGAAGCTATAAACAAGTGTAAAAAATAAACTATATGGAACCCGCCAATATTTTATTGAAACGGCTATATGAAGTCACGGAAAAACATCCGGATAGATGGTCCGAGGCCACCTCTGATATGTCGTTTAGGTTAACCCAACCCCGACCGATCCACATTGGCCAATACGTCGATAAGGATAATTTTGGGTTCATTCGGATCCTCCTTTTCGAAAACCACATGATTGACCAAAAGATATACATCTATCAGGACCAGCAACCCGAACTTTATGACAAATATGTAGTCTTCTTGCTGAAAATCAGGGAATTGGTAAACTCCAATCTGTATGGATTCTTTGTAAATTCCATCCAGGAGGCGATTTGAGCGAATCAAAACCGTCGGAAAGGCCGCGGTGGCGCGAAAGGGAAGGCGCCGTGCAAAAATTTAAACCCCCATTTTTGCTAATCCAAATAAAGCTACTTAACTTTGCCGTCCTAAATTTACAAGGACAAAATGCCTACAATACAGCAGTTAGTAAGAAAAGGTAGAGAAATTATCCGGGCCAAAAGCAAGTCCAGGGCCCTGAGTAATTGCCCTCAGCGCCGTGGGGTATGCACCCGCGTATACACCACCACGCCCAAAAAGCCCAATTCTGCTCTGCGTAAGGTAGCCAAGGTCCGTTTGACGAATAAGGTGGAGGTGATCGCCTATATCCCCGGGGAAGGGCACAACCTGCAGGAACACTCCATCGTGCTGGTGCGCGGGGGTCGTGTGAAGGATTTGCCAGGAGTACGTTACCACATCGTCCGTGGCGCCCTGGATACCGCCGGGGTCAAGGACCGCAAGCAAAGCCGCTCCAAATACGGGACCAAGCTGCCGAAAAAAGGCGCCGCAGCCGCTCCGGCCAAGAAAAAGTAACGCCGCTGGGCCGCTCAAGAAAAAATAATATTAAAAATGAGGAAAGCACAAGCCAAGAAATTACCCCTCGCGCCCGATCCGAGGTTCAATGACAAGCTGGTTACCCGTTTCGTGAACAATCTCATGTGGGAAGGCAAGAAGAGCGTGGCTCTGACCATTTTCTACGACGCCGTTGACCGTGTCGCCAAGCAAACCAACGAGGACGGATATGAAATATGGCGCCGGGCTTTGGCCAATGTGACCCCTTCGGTAGAGGTCCGCAGCCGCCGCATCGGCGGGGCTACCTTCCAGATCCCTACGGAAGTCCGTCCGGATCGTAAGGTTTCCCTGAGCATGAAATGGCTGATCCGCTACGCCCGGGAAAGGAACGGCAAGAGCATGGCCGAAAAACTGGCCGGAGAGATCGTGGCAGCCAGCAAGGGCGAAGGCGCCGCTTTCAAGAAGAAGGAAGACACCCACCGCATGGCGGATGCCAACAAGGCCTTCTCGCATTTTAGGATTTAAGTATCTCCAACATAAAGTTCAACGAAGGTCTCCAAATGGGGGCCTTCGGCTTTTTTGGCCCTACGGTTGGTTAGGTCGCCGGAAAAGCGTAATTTTGCGCTCCAAAACGTATACATAACAAATCTGTCATGGCAGACTTAAAGTTTCAGAGAAATTTCGGAATTGCGGCGCACATCGATGCCGGCAAAACCACTACTACCGAGCGAATTTTGCGGTACACGGGTATGATCCACAAAATCGGGGAGGTGCATGACGGTGCTGCCACCACGGACTGGATGGAGCAGGAAAAGGAAAGGGGGATCACCATTACGTCCGCTGCGGTTAGCTGCCAATGGAATTTCCCGACGGATAAGGGCAAAGTGGATGCCAATACGAAAAAATATTACTTCAATATCATCGACACTCCGGGCCACGTGGACTTCACCATCGAGGTGGAGCGCTCCATGCGCGTCCTGGATGGTCTGATCGCCCTTTTCTCGGCAGTGGATGGGGTAGAACCCCAATCCGAGACCGTTTGGCGCCAGGCCAACCGGTACAAGGTCCCCCGTATCGGTTTCGTCAACAAGATGGACCGGGCCGGTGCGGACTTCCTGATGGTCGTCACCCAGGTGAAGGAAATGCTGGGCGCCAAGGCCGTGCCTTTGCAACTGCCCATCGGGGCCGAAGATGATTTCAAAGGGGTGGTCGACCTGATCCGTATGAAAGGGATCATCTGGGATATGGCTACCGAAGGGATGACCTTCGAAGAGATTGAAATCCCGGCTGACCTGCTGGAAGAAGCCAAGGAATGGAGGGGACACCTCATCGAGGCGGTTGCCGAGTACGATGACAAGCTCCTCGAGAAATTCTTCGAAGATCCCAATTCGATCTCCGAAGACGAAGTGCACGAGGCTATACGTAAAGCAACGATCGACCTGAGCATCGTTCCCATGATGTGCGGGTCTTCCTTCAAGAATAAGGGTGTGCAGACCGCGCTCGACGCCGTTTGCCGTTACCTGCCCAGCCCCATAGACATCGATGCCGTGGAAGGTACGAACCCTGATACCGGCGAGGTCGAGGTCAGGAAACCTGAAGCAAAGGAGCCCTTTGCCGCATTGGCCTTCAAGATCATGACGGATCCCTTCGTCGGACGTCTGGCCTTCTTCCGCTGTTATTCCGGGCACCTGGATGCGGGCAGCTACGTGCTGAACGTCCGCAGTGGAAAGAACGAGCGCATCAGCCGTATCATGAAGATGTTTGCCAACAAGCAGAACCCCATCGACTTCATCGAAGCCGGTGACATCGGAGCTGCGGTGGGCTTCAAGGATATTAAGACCGGGGATACCCTTTGCGACGAGAAGCATCCCATCGCTTTGGAGAATATGTTCATCCCCGAGCCCGTGATCGCCATCGCGATCGAACCCAAGACCCAGGCCGACGTCGACAAGATGGGCATGGCCATCGCCAAGCTGGTGGAAGAGGACCCCACGCTCCGCGTCAATACCGACGAAGAGACGGGCCAGACCATCCTGCGTGGGATGGGCGAATTGCACCTGGAAATCATCCTGGACCGCATGAGGCGGGAGTTCAAGGTAGAAGTCAACCAGGGCGCGCCCCAGGTGGCCTATAAGGAAGCCTTCACTCAAACCATCGAGCACAGGGAAGTATTGAAGAAACAAACGGGTGGACGCGGTAAGTTCGCCGATATCCAGTTCTCTATAGGACCTGCCGACGAAGAATGGCTGAAGGAAAATCCCGGCGAGCACTTCCAGTTCGTCAACGACCTTTTCGGAGGTTCGATTCCCCGGGAATTCGTACCGGCCATCGAGAAGGGTTTTGAGGTATCCATGACCACCGGTGTCCTGGCCAGCTTCCCCCTGGCGAGCATGAAAGTACGCGTGTTCGACGGAGGTTTCCACGCGGTGGACTCCGACTCCATGTCTTTCGAGCTTGCTGCCAGGTCCGGTTTCCGCGAAGCCGGTCGCAAGGCCAGGCCCGTGCTGCTGGAACCCATCATGCGCGTAGAAGTGGTAACTCCCGAGCAATACATGGGGGACGTCACGGGTGACCTGAACCGCCGCCGGGGCGTCCTGGAAGGCATGGACAGCCGGGGCAATCTCCAGGTGATCAAAGCCAAGGTGCCCCTGAGCGAAATGTTCGGGTACGTCACCCAACTGCGGTCCCTGTCCAGTGGCCGGGCCACTTCCACCATGGAATTCCACCACTATGCCGAGGCGCCGAAAAACATCGCCGAAGAAGTCGTGGCCAAGGTTAAGGGCAAGGTTAAAGCCGATTAAAAATCCCTTAGATATACCAAAGGCCGCTCCTTCGGGGGCGGTTTTTTTTGCACCCGGCCGTCGGTCGGATGCGGCTTTTTTGCATCCGGGCGCCTCGTCTGATGCGGCCCCTAAAATCGGCGGCTTTTTTTTTAGAATTTTGCCCTAGATTAGTACCCAATAAATTACAACCTCATGACCAAACTCTTATCGTTGTTATTGCTCTGTGCAGGGATGTGCTTCGCCCCATCGGGTGCTTCGGCCCAGCATTTTTATGTCCATGTCCGCCCCGTTGCCACCGTGGTGGTCCGCCCCGCTCCCCCTTCTCCCCGCCACGTGTGGGTGGATGCCGAATGGGGCTGGGTAAATGGCCAGTATGTCGAAACCAGGGCGCACTGGGAAGAACCCCCGGCAGGTTTCCACGTATGGATAGCCGGCCACTGGGTCCACACTTCCCATGGTGAATACTGGGTCCGTGGTCATTGGAGGCGCTAAAAGCCCCTGGCCCTGAAAAAAGTTAAAGGCGTCCTAATGGACGCCTTTGTCATTCAACCATTTACCTCCGGGGCTGTCTTATATGGAAACCACCTTTTATGAAATCAAGGAAGTTCTTACTACTATCGATGCTCTCCCTGGGTCTGCTCCTGACGGCCGCCCACAAAGCCGACGCCCAGCGCTTTTATGTGAGCGTTCAGCCGGCCGTTCCGTACTATGCGCATCCTGCGTGCCCCTCCCCCCGCCACGTGTGGGTGGAAAGCGAGTGGGTCTGGTCCGGCGGCGCCTATGTGCATCACCCGGGGTATTGGGCCATCCCTCCCCACCGTTACCATACCTGGGTTGCAGGCTATTGGGTCAGGGAACCCCGCGGCAGTTACTGGGTTGGCGGTCACTGGAGGAGGTAGAGCGCAGCAAACAAAGAGGATTTCAGCGACAGCGAAGCCGGACGACAGGTCTGGCTTCGCTTTTTTTTGAAAAAATCGTGGGGATTCTTGTAAAATCGGAACCTTACTCGTAGCTTTGCACTCCCAATTCGTAAATGGGCAAGCTAGGATATGTCTCAGAGAATCAGAATAAAATTGCAGTCCTACGATCACAACCTGGTGGACAAATCCGCCGAAAAGATCGTCAAAACGGTGCGTAGCACCGGCGCCGTGGTTACGGGACCCATTCCCCTGCC
Organism: uncultured Chitinophagaceae bacterium; assembly: GCA_964544695.1. Taxonomy (GTDB): domain Bacteria; phylum Bacteroidota; class Bacteroidia; order Chitinophagales; family Chitinophagaceae; genus Dinghuibacter. The sequence continues at coordinate 39,120 of CAZJDB010000158.1, read as the reverse complement.
CACGAAGAAGAAGATCTTTACGGTACTGCGTTCTCCGCACGTGAACAAGAAGAGCCGGGAGCAATTCCAGTTGGCGACCCACAAGCGCCTCCTGGATATCTACACCTCGTCTTCGCGTACGGTGGATGCCCTCTCGAAGCTCGACCTGCCTAGCGGTGTCGACGTAGAGATCAAGGCCTGACAGAAAACTTATCTCCCAAACCCCGAAAAGGACCAAAGGAGCGCTGAGTAACAGATAAAAAAATATAAACAAGCCTCTCATGGTTTGTTTACTCCCGGTACTTCCGAATCCAATCCAAAAGGTTGGAATAAAAAGGAAAAGGTCGGTAGCAAACAGGGATTGAAGCCGCATTTTCCAAGCTGGCTGTCCTCTACACCATGCAGGGCACAAACTGCAGATGCAATGAAAGGAATCATTGGAAAAAAAATCGGGATGACCAGCATCTTCGATCCCTCCGGCAAACAGGTTGCCTGTACGATCATAGAAGCAGGTCCCTGTGTCGTGACCCAGGTGAAAACCCCGGAGTCCGACGGGTATAAAGCCCTCCAGCTGGCTTTTGGCGACAAGAAGGAAAAACACACCCCCAAACCTGAGATCAATCACTTCGCCAAGGCTCAAACCTCTCCCAAACGCTTCGTTAAAGAATTCCGCGATTTTTCTGTCGATAAACAACTGGGTGAATCCATCACCGTAGACATTTTTGCCGAAGGCGAAAAGGTCGACGTCGTGGGTACTTCCAAGGGTAAAGGCTTCCAGGGCGTCGTAAAGCGCCATGGATTCAGTGGTGTCGGTGAAGCCACCCACGGTCAGCACGACCGTCAGCGCGCCCCCGGTTCCGTGGGCGGTTCTTCGTATCCTTCCCGGGTCTTTAAGGGTATGCGCATGGCCGGCCGTATGGGCGGCGACCGCGTGAAACTCAAAGGCCTCAAGGTCGTCAAGATTTTCGCCGATAAGAATTATATCCTGATCGGTGGCGCGGTTCCCGGCCACAATGGTTCCATCGTTTTAATCCAGAAGTAACATGAAAGTAGATGTCTTAAATAAAGAAGGAAAGAAGACCGGCCGCACGGTAGAGTTGCCCGACGAAGTGTTCGGCGCCGAGCCGAACGATCACGTGATCTACCTCGCCGTGAAGCAGTACCTGGCCGCCCAGCGCCAGGGGACCAACAAGGTGAAGACCCGCGCCGAAGTGCAGGGGGCCAGCCGGAAGCTGCATCGCCAGAAAGGTACCGGCGGCTCGCGTAAGGGGAATATCCGCAACCCTTTGTATAAGGGTGGTGGTACCATCTTCGGGCCCAAGCCCCGGAGCTTCGATTTCAAGCTGAACCGGAAGGTGAAAGACCTCGCCAAGATTTCCGCCTTGTCCCATAAGGTAAAAGACGGAGCCTTGTACGTAGTCGAAGCCGTGAACTTCGAACAACCCAAGACCAGCCAGTTCTACGACATGCTGACCAGCCTGAATGTCTCCGATAAGAAGGCCCTCTTCGTGCTCCCCGAGTACAACGACAACTTCTACCTGAGCTGCAGGAACATTCCCAACGCGGCAAGCACGGTCCTGGCCGACATCAATACCTACGACATCGTGAATGCCGAGGTACTGGTACTGACCGAAGAGACAGCCAAAATATTCATCGAAGAAGAAACGAGTCAGATATGAAACTTACAGAAGTACTGATCAAACCGATCCTGACCGAAAAGGTCAACCAGCAGACCGAGAAGTCGGGCCGGTACACCTTCCGGGTGGCTCGCTCAGCGAACAAGCTGGAGATCAAGAGGGCAGTGGAAGCATTTTACAGTGTGACGGTGAAGGACGTGAATACGCTCGTGGTGCCCGGTAAGAACAAGAGCCGTTTTACCAAGGCCGGCGTCATCAACGGACGCAAGCCAGCCTATAAGAAGGCTACCGTGACCATAGCGGAAGGGGAGAGCATCGACCTGTACGCTAACGTATAAACCAATAAACCGACTAGACAATGGCACTTAAGAAATATAAACCCATGACGGCCGGGACTCGCTGGAGGATCGGCAACGCATATGCGGAGATAACGACGGACCAGCCCGAAAAGTCCCTCCTGGAACACCAGAGTGGTACGGGTGGACGCAACGCCCAGGGTCACCGGAGCATGCGCTATATCGGAGGCGGCAACAAGACGATGTACCGCAAGATCGATTTCAAGCGTGGCAAGAAAGGTATCCCCGCCAAGGTGGCGTCTATCGAGTATGATCCGAACCGTACGGCATTCATCGCCCTTTTGAACTACGTCGACGGAGAAAAGCGCTATATCATCGCACCCCAGGGTTTGCAGGTGGGCGCTACCGTCATCAGCGGAGACGACGCGGCTCCCGAAATCGGGAACGCCCTCCAGCTGAAGGCCATGCCCCTCGGTACGAACGTGCACAACATCGAATTGCAACCCGGCCAGGGTGGAAAGATCGTCCGCAGCGCGGGCACTTCCGCTCAACTGACGGGAAAGGAAGAGAAATATGCGGTCCTAAAGATGCCTTCCGGTGAAATCCGCAAGGTGCTGGTGAACTGCTATGCAACCGTAGGCGTGGTATCCAATGGGGACCACAACCTGGAGCAGGCCGGTAAAGCCGGTGTCAACCGCTGGAAGGGGATCCGTCCCCGCAACCGCGGTGTGGCCATGAACCCCGTGGATCACCCGATGGGTGGCGGTGAAGGCAAGGCCAGCGGTGGTCATCCCCGCAGCCGGACCGGTAAGTACGCCAAGGGTCTGAAGACGCGCAAGCGCCACAAGGGCTCCAATAACCTGATTCTTACACGCAGAAACGGTAAAAAATTATAGTATATGGCACGTTCGATTAAAAAAGGTCCTTACGTAGACGCCAATGTGGAAAAGAAAGTGTTGTCCATCAACGAAGGGAAGGGCAAGAAAGGCGTTATCAAGACCTGGTCCCGCCGTTCGACCATCACCCCGGAGTTCGTGGGCCATACGTTCGCGGTCCACAACGGGAACAAGTTCATCCCGGTTTACGTGACGGAATTCATGGTGGGTCATAAGCTAGGCGAGTTCGCACCCACCCGCAACTTTAAAGGACACTCCAGCAAAAAAATAAGTTAACATGGAAGCTGTAGCTAAACTGAAGAATTATCCCACCTCCCCCCGCAAGATGCGCTTGCTGGCGGATGCGATCAGGGGAATCGACGTAGAAAAGGCGCTGGCCCTCCTGGAGAACCATCCGCAGCACTCGGCCACTCCTTTGGGCAAACTGGTCCGTTCGGCGATCAACAACTGGGAGCAGAAGAACAACGGACTAAGCGCGGCAGATGCAGGGCTGGTGGTGAAAACCATCTTCGTGGACGGAGCGCGTGTGCTGAAGCGGATGCGTCCCGCACCTCAAGGCCGCGGGTACCGTGTGCGCAAACGCAGCAACCACGTGACCGTAATCGTAGACAGCAAAAACACAAATAATTAACCTTATATGGGTCAAAAAACTAATCCTATTGGTGCGAGGCTGGGGATCATCCGTGGATGGGAATCCAACTGGTACGGGAACAAAAAGGACTTCTCTACCAAGTTGATCGAGGATAACAAGATCAGGACGTACCTGAATGCACGTATCAACAAGGGCGGTATCGCCAAGATCGTGATCGAGCGTACCCTGAACAAACTGATCATCACCATCCATACGTCCAAACCCGGGATCATCATAGGAAAGGGTGGGAACGAGGTCGACCGGATCAAGGAAGAACTGAAGAAATTGACGTCCAAGGAAGATGTGCAGATCAACATCCTGGAGATCCGCCGTCCCGAGCTGGATGCCAATATCGTGGCAGATACGATCGCAAAGCAGATCGAAAACCGCATCAACTACAAGCGTGCCATCAAGATGGCGATCGCCAGCGCCCTGCGCATGGGTGCCGAGGGGATCAAGATCAAGGTAGCCGGTCGTTTGGGTGGCGCGGAAATCGCCCGTACCGAAGAGATCAAACAAGGGCGCGTGCCCCTTCATACGCTGCGTATGGACATCGATTATGCCAACGTATTTGCGTTGACGGTATATGGTAAGATTGGAGTAAAGGTCTGGATCAGTAAAGGCGAAGTCCTCGCCAAGCGCGATTTGAACCCGAACTTCATCGGTGGTAAGAGCGACGTTAGCGATCGCAGGGACCGCAGGGATGGCGGATTCCATGACCGCGGCCACGACCGTCCCCATGGCGACAGGCCCAGGGGCGGCGGAGACCGGGATAACCGGGGCGGCGGCGGCGGACAACGCGGCGGCGGCGGATACAGCGGCGGTGGCCAGGGTGGCGGCCGTAGCGGTGGCAACCAGGGTCGCAGTGGCGGTCAAGGTCAAGGCCGGAGTGGCGGTCAAGGTGGTGGAGGCAGGCGCTAAACAATTTATAAACCGGAAAAGTAGAATAAGATGTTACAGCCAAAAAGATCAAAGCATAGGAAAGCCCAGAAGGGACGTATCCGCGAGGTAGCCAAGCGTGGTACGGCGATCTCCTTCGGCACCTTCGGCCTGAAGGCGCTGGAGCCGATATGGTTGACCAACCGCCAGATCGAATCGGCCCGCCAGGCCATGACCCGGCACATGAAACGGGAAGGGAACGTCTGGATCCGGATATTCCCCGACAAGCCCATTACCAAGAAGCCCCTCGAAGTGCGTATGGGTAAGGGTAAGGGTAACCCCGAATACTGGGCGGCAGTGGTCGAACCGGGACGCATGCTGTTCGAAGCCGATGGCGTACCCCAAAAGGTTGCGGAAGAGGCCTTTAAACTGGCGGCGGATAAACTGCCGATCAAGACCAAGTTTGTCGTTCGTCACGATTATACGGGACAATAAAACCTGATACGATGTCAAAGAAAGTCGATTATAACAAGGGTCTTCAGGGTGCTGAGAGCAACGATCTGAAGGCGCGTATCCAGGAGGACGAGCTGAGGCTCAGGAAGCTGAAATTCGGCCATGCCATCTCTCCCCTGGAAAACCCGATGAGCATAAGGGAATTGCGTAAGGATATCGCCCGCGTGAAAACCGAGTTGACCAAGCGCGAAAATCATAAAAGTTAGTAAAATGGTTGAAAGAAATTTACGTAAGACAAGGATCGGGGTCGTCGCCGGAAACAAGATGGACAAGACGATCACGGTGGCGGTGGAAAGAAGGGTGAAACACCCCATCTATGGAAAGTTCGTGAAGAAGACCACCAAGTTCCATGCCCACGACGACAAGAACGAATGCAATGTCGGAGATGTCGTCAAGATTATGGAAACCCGTCCCTTGAGCAAGACCAAACGCTGGAGGCTCATCGAGGTCGTCGAGCGTGCGAAATAACTCAAAGTTTTACAACCCGAGTTTAACAGGCCCCAGGGCCGTAAAATTTAAAAGATGATTCAGCAAGAAAGCAGACTGAATGTGGCCGATAACAGCGGCGCCAAGGAAGTGTTGGTGATCCGCGTGCTCGGTAACTCCGGTCAGGACTATGCCAAGATTGGCGATAAGATCGTGGTGACGGTGAAGGACGCACTTCCCAGCGGCGGCATCAAGAAGGGAACGGTGACCAAAGCGGTCATCGTACGGACCAAGAACAAACTCCGCCGCAAGGACGGTTCCTACATCCGTTTCGACGACAACGCCGTGGTGTTGTTGAACAATTCCGACGAGCCCCGGGGAACCCGCATATTCGGTCCTGTAGCCCGCGAGCTGAGGGATAAAGGGTACATGAAAATCATCTCCCTGGCTCCTGAAGTTCTGTAAAAGATCGTATCTTTGCACCCCCTTTGACAAATAATACGTTATGGAAAAGAGATTCAAACCTAAGTACAATATTAAAAAAGGAGACACCGTGGTGGTGATCACCGGAGACGACAAGGATCCGAAGAAGCCCCGCAAAGTCCTGGAAGTCCTCGTGGACGAGAGCCGCTTGATCGTAGAGGGAGTGAACATCGTGTCCCGGCATACCAAGCCCTCCGCCCAGAACACCAGGGGGGGCATAATCAAGAAAGAAGCGCCTATTCATATTTCGAACGTGATGATTTGGGACGCCAAGGCAGGTGCAGGCACCAGGGTACAGCGCAACCGTGAGGAAGGGAAATTGGTTCGCATAGCTAAAAAATCAGGGGGGGTCATTAAATAATGAGCACGACTAATTATAAGCCGAGATTGCAGCAGAAGTACCGCGCCGAAGTGGTACCGACCCTGCACAAGAAGTTCTCGTATAAATCGACCATGCAGGTCCCCAGGCTGGAAAAGATCTGCCTGAACAGGGGCGTGAACGGGGCCGTTGCCGACAAGAAGCTGGTGGATATAGCAGTGGAAGAACTGTCGATGATCACGGGTCAGAAGGCGGTGCCCACCTATTCCAAGAAGGACATCTCCAACTTCAAGTTGCGTAAGAACATGCCCATCGGGGCACGCGTGACGCTAAGGGGTGCGCAGATGTATGAATTCCTGGATCGCCTGATCTCCGTGGCTCTGCCCCGCGTCAGGGATTTCAAGGGCGTCAGCGACAAGGCCTTCGACGGCAGGGGGAACTATACCCTTGGCGTCCAGGAGCAGATCATCTTCCCGGAGATCGACATCGACAAGGTGAACAAGATCACGGGGATGGACATCACCTTCGTGACGACCGCAGCCAATAACGAAGAGGCCTTTGAGCTCCTCAAAGAGCTCGGAATCCCCTTCAAAAACATTAGAAAAGAAAATTAAAAAATGGTCACAGGCCCACTCGAAACGGGAACCACGACCGAAAACAAACAAATATGGCCAAAGAATCAGTAAAAGCCAGACAAAGGAAGCGCGAAGCATTAGTTGCCCGCTACGCCGAAAAGCGCGCCGCGCTGAAAGCCGCCGGGGATTACCAGGAGCTCGACAAGCTCCCCCGCAATGCTTCTCCTGTCCGCCTGAAAAATCGTTGCCAGATTACGGGCCGCCCCCGCGGATACATCCGGTATTTCGGGTTATCCCGTATCATGTTCCGTGAAATGGCGCTGGCGGGGAAGATCCCGGGCGTGAGGAAAGCGAGCTGGTAACATATTATTCAACGAGAAACATTCATCGACAATGGTAACTGATCCTATAGCAGATTTCCTGACCAGGTTGCGGAATGCCCAGCTGGCTAACCACCGCATCGTGGAAATCCCTTCGTCCAACCTCAAGAAGCGTATCACGGAGATACTCTACAACCAGGGGTACATCCTGAAGTATAAGTTCGAGGACGACAAGAAGCAGGGGTTGATCAAGATCGCATTGAAATACGATGCCCAATCCAAGCAGCCTGCCATCCAGGCGCTGGAGCGCGTCAGCCGTCCGGGTCTTCGTCAATACGCAAAACCGGGTGATTTCAGGCGCGTGAAAAACGGGTTGGGAATCGCCATCGTGAGCACCTCCAAGGGGGTGATGACCGATAAAGACGCAAGGCAACAGAACGTAGGGGGAGAGGTCCTCTGTTACATTCACTAGAACAAAAGTTTTGAACTATGTCTCGTATAGGTAAACAACCGGTCGTCCTGCCAAAAGGAGTTACCGCATCTGTGGGAAGCGATAATGTGATTTCCGTGAAAGGACCCAAGGGCGAATTGAAGGAAGCCATCGACCGCGATATCACCGTTACCGTCAATGAAGGGGAAGTGACCTTCGGTCGTCCTACCGATCAGATCCGCCACCGTGCCCTGCATGGGTTGTACCGCTCCCTGGTTTCCAACATGGTCAAGGGCGTGACAACGGGGTATACGCGTAAGCTGGAGCTCGTAGGGGTAGGCTTCAAGGCCACCAACCAGGGGAACCTCCTGGACCTGTCCCTGGGGTATTCGCACAACATCGTATTCGAGGTACCCAAGGAGATCAAGGTGGCCACGGCTACCGAAAAGGGCCAGAACCCCACGATCACCCTGGAAAGCATTGACAAGCAACTGGTCGGCCAGGTGGCAGCCAAGCTGAGGTCCCTGCGCAAGCCCGAACCGTACAAGGGTAAAGGGGTGAAGTATTCGGAAGAAGTGGTTCGCCGCAAGGCAGGTAAGGCCGCCGGCAAATAAATCGATAATCAAACCTGGTCTCCGGCAGTATCGGAGGCGTAAATGGAATATACAATGGAAGCGAAAATAAGCAGCAAGCAGAAGATCAAGTTCCGCATCCGCAAGAAGGTATCCGGAACACCGGAAAGGCCCCGCCTGTCCGTGTACCGCAGCAATACCGACCTGTACCTGCAACTGATCGACGACCTGAACAGCAGGACCCTGGCCTCCGCCAGCACCAAGGACAAGGACATCAAGGCGCAGAGCGGCACCAAGATCGATAAATCCAAGCTCGCCGGCGCGGCCCTCGGTCGTAAGGCGGTGGAGCTGGGGGTGAAGGCCTGCATCTTCGACCGGGGCGGAAACTTATATCACGGACGTGTAAAGGCGGCTGCCGAAGGCGCCCGGGAAGGTGGACTCCAGTTTTAAAACACATTTAATTCGAATAAATGGCAAAAATTAGCTTAAGCAAAGTCAAGGCCGGTGATTTGGAGTTGAAGGAAAAAGTGGTGGCAATCAACCGCGTGGTTAAAACCACCAAGGGTGGCCGGTCCTTCAGCTTCTCCGCCCTCGTCGTGGTCGGAAACGAAAACGGTGTGGTTGGACACGGGCTGGGTAAGGCCAAGGAAGTGCAGCAAGCCATTACCAAGGGGATCGAGGATGCCAAGAAGAACCTCATCCAGGTGCCGGTCATGAAGGGAACCATTCCCCATGATCAATGGGCTAAGCAAGGCGCCGCCAAGGTCCTCATCAAACCCGCCGCTCACGGTACGGGTGTGATCGCCGGGGGCTCCATGCGCGCCGTATTGGAAAGCGCCGGGGTAACCGATGTGCTCGCCAAGTCCCTGGGTTCGGCTAACCCTCACAATGTGGTGAAAGCGACGTTCAAGGCGCTCAGCTTACTCCGCGAACCGATTGCAGTTGCTAAGACGCGCACGATACAATTGAAAAAAGTATTCAACGGATAGTTATGAAAAAGCTCAAGATCACGCTGGTGAAAAGTGGCATCGACCGTCCGGAACGTCAAAAGCTGACGTTGCAGGCCCTTGGTCTCAATAAAATGCATGCCGTGAAGGAAGTGGAGGCGACGCCCCAGATCCTGGGTATGGTGCGCAAAGTGAACCACCTCATCAAGGTGGAGGAAATTTAATAACGAAACGCGAGGGGGTGATTCCCCCGTAAGTTCAAAAAATCAAAAAAATGAAGCTACACAATTTGAAGCCCGCCGAAGGCGCAACGCACAAGGAAAGACGTTTGGGTCGCGGGGAAGCCTCCGGTAAGGGTGGAACCTCCACCAAGGGGAATAAAGGTCACCAGAGCCGCAGTGGTTTTAAGACTAAAACGGGCCACGAAGGGGGCCAGATGCCCATCCAGCGTCGCCTTCCCAAGCGGGGCTTTAAAAACCCACATAGGGTTTCCTATAAGGTTTTCAACCTGAGTCAGATCGATCAATTCATTGAAAAATACGGTCTTACCGAATTCTCTCCGGAAACACTCTATATGAACGGCCTTTCAAACCGGACGGACCTGATCAAGATATTGGGTCACGGAGAAATGACGGCCAAGCTCACCTTCAAGGTTCATGCCGTCAGCGGGACCGCAAAAACGGCCATCGAGGCATTGGGCGGCACGGTCGAGATTGTCAAATAATTTTCGGACCTTTATTTTCCTAAAACACTCTCCAAGGTGAAGAAGTTTGTACAGAACCTGAAAAATATTTGGAGTATTGACGAGCTGCGTGATAAGATCATCCTCACTTTACTACTGTTACTCGTTTTCCGCATAGGGTCCTATATCGTTCTCCCCGGCATCAATCCCTCCGCCCTCGGGAACCTGAAGGGAGCTGCCAGTAAGGGCATGCTGGGTATCTTCGATTCTTTCGCCGGAGGTGCCTTCTCGAACGCCTCGATTTTTGCCCTGGGCATCATGCCCTACATTTCCGCATCCATCTTCATGCAATTGGTATCCATCCTGGTGCCCCAGGTGCAGAAGATTCAAAAGGAAGGGGAAAGCGGCCGCAAAAAAATCAACCAATGGACGCGTTACCTGACCGCCATAGTGACCATTTTCCAGGGCGGCGCCTACGTGACCTACCTGAAAAGCGGTCAAATCGCGGGGGGTGCGATTTACGACTCCTTCGCCTTCTTGTTCCCCTTTTCCACGGTCATCCTCCTGACGGCGGGTACGCTCTTCGTCATGTGGCTGGGTGAAAAGATCACCGACAAAGGGCTGGGGAACGGTACTTCCATTATCATCATGGTGGGCATCATGGCCCGCTTTCCGGCTTCCATGATGCAGGAATTCGCCAATAAGAATGCCAGGGGCGGCGGTGGATTGCTGATCTTCCTGATCGAACTCGCCCTGCTGGTCGTCACCATCATGGCCCTGATCGTACTGGTCCAGGGAACGCGAAAAATAGCGGTGAATTACGCCAAGCAGATCATCGGCAACCGGCAGTTCGGCGGAGCCCGCCAGTTCCTGCCCCTGAAGGTGAACAGTTCCGGGGTAATGCCCATCATCTTCGCCCAGGCCATCATGTTCATTCCCGGTTTGCTGTCCAATTTCCAGCCCACGGCCGGACTCGCCCGGATATTCAACGATCACGGGAATATCTGGTACATGGTCATCTACAGCGTCCTCGTCATCGCCTTTACCTTCTTATATACCGCATTGATCTTCAATCCTAAGCAGGTTGCCGACGACTTGAAGCGGAACAACGGCTTCATCCCCGGTGTGAAACCGGGTCAGCCCACGGCCGATTATATCGGGACGATCATGGACCGCATCACCCTTCCGGGCGCTATCTTCCTGGCCATCGTGGGCATCCTGCCCGGTATTGCCCGGAACCTCGGCGTCACCGCGGGCTTCTCCACCTTTTACGGTGGGACCAGCCTGCTGATCGAAGTTGCGGTCATCCTGGACACCCTCCAGATGGTCGAAACCCACCTGCTCATGCGTCAGTACGACGGCCTCATGAAGACCGGACGCATCCAGGGTCGCTCCACGGCCACGGCTCCCAGCGCTTCCGGCGGGGTGTTCTAACGCCACCCAACCCAACGTATTCCAACCCTGGCAAGGCTAATGATGGCCCTTCGGGCGACACACCTGTGGTGCGTCCAGGCCAGGGTTTTTTTGTAACTTTGCAGGATGATTCAGTACAAGTCGGAACCTGAGATTGCGCTCATTCGCCAGAGCGCACTCCTCGTGGGCGGGGCTATTGCTGCCGTGGCGGAGGCCATCAGGCCCGGGGTAACCACCCGCGAATTGGATAAGATCGCAGAAACCTTCATCCTCGATAACGGGGCCACGCCTTCCTTCAAGGGATACCGGGGCTTCCCCTTCGCCACCTGCATGTCGGTGAACGATGCGGTAGTGCATGGCTTTCCCAATGACGTTCTCCTTCAGGACGGTGACATCGTCTCTGTTGACGTAGGCGTGTATAAAAACGGATACCACGGAGACAGCGCCTATACGTTCGCCCTGGGTGAAGTAAGTGATGAAGTGGTGCGCCTTTTGGCCGCAACGCGCCAATCTTTATACAAAGGCATCGAAAAAGCGCACACCGCCAATCGCATCGGCGATATATCTTTCGCCATCCAGGAGTATACCGAAAGGCAAAGGGGATACGGGGTCGTCCGGGAACTGGTGGGACACGGCCTTGGCCGTCACCTGCACGAAGACCCCCAGGTACCCAATTATGGCAAAAGGGGAACGGGACCCAAGCTGAAGGATGGAATGGTCATTGCCATCGAGCCCATGATCAACCTGGGCACCAGGGAAGTGACGTACGACGCCGACGGCTGGACGGTCAGGACCCAGGATGGAAAACCTTCCGCGCACTTCGAACATACCGTCGTCATCCGCAGAGGCAAGGCCGACATTTTATCCTCCTTTCAACAAATAGAAGCCGCAGAACGCGCCAACACCCACCTGGCCCAGGCAACGATGGCGCATGCCTCCTAGGGTGGTGGTCATCGGTGGGGGAGCAGCGGGCTTTTTTTGCGCGGTCAATGCCGCGAGGCTGGGCGCCGAAGTCACTTTACTGGAGAAAACGAGTAAGGTCTTGTCTAAAGTCCGTGTCTCCGGAGGCGGCCGCTGCAATGTGACGCACGCCTGCGATTCGATACCTGATATGGTCCGCGCGTATCCCCGGGGCGGACCCTTTCTCAAAAAAGCTTTTTCCCATTTTTTTGTTCCCCAAACCATAGACTGGTTCGCCGGGCGCGGCGTTCCATTGAAAACGGAGGCCGACGGGCGGATGTTTCCCGTGTCCGATTCGTCTGAGACGATCATCGATTGCCTCGTAGCCGAAGCACGCCGGTACAACGTTCAGCTTCGACTCAACCGCGATGTAACCTCATTGCATTGGACCGGGGCCGGCTGGCGCATAAACATTGCTTCCGAGGTGCTTGACGCGGATGCGGTGGTGATTGCCTGCGGCGGTTTTCCAAAAGCCAGTCACTTTGCGTGGCTGGAAGCCTTGGGTCATACCATTAGTCCTCCCTTGCCTTCCCTCTTTACATTTAATTTATCGGGCAACCCGCTGAATGCATTGATGGGCGTTTCAGTTCCTTTCGCGCAAGTAAAGATCACCGGTACCCGGCTGGTGGAATCGGGTCCATTACTGATCACCCATTGGGGTTGCAGCGGTCCCGTCATCCTCCGCCTGAGCGCCTGGGGGGCCATTGAGCTCGCCTCCCGGAATTATTCCTTCACGGCATTGGTCAATTGGATTCCGGACCAGACGCCGGACTTTCAGGCCTTGCGCAGAACGGCGGGGGGCTCGGCAGTTTCCGGCAAAAACGCTTTCGGCCTTCCCCAGCGACTATGGCAATTCCTGGTCAGCGCCTCCGGCATTGCCGATGATGTGCGCTGGGGCGATTTACCCGCTGCGGGCCAACATGCATTGATCAGGAACCTCTCGGCCTTTGAACTACCCGTCCGCGGCAAGACCACTTTCAAGGAAGAATTCGTGACCTGTGGGGGTATCCATCGCTCCGAAGTGGACCCCGCAACCATGCAAAGCCGCATCCAGCCAAATCTGTACTTTATCGGGGAAATCCTGGATGTGGATGGCATAACTGGGGGCTATAATTTCCAACACGCCTGGACGAGCGCCTGGATCGCCGCGAATGCCATTGTGACGCAATGAGTTAAATGTTTTTTTCGGTTTGATAAATCCAATTGCCCCTCATCCTGCGTACGTATAGCAGGGTGAAAACCCAGTCAAGGCTCTGATTAGTACAACTTCGATGTAAAGTTTTTAGCTAATCATTATGTTAGCTGAGGGTTATGATTGCAACAAGCCGTTTTGATTCTTCAAAACGGCTCAATTTTTTTTGCTATGGCGCTTTCGCGCCAACTCCTACCTTCAGGACATGAAATACCTCCTCGTCCTCGTCACATCAGTATTTTCTTTCAGCGCTTCCGCGCAGCAAATCGTCTTCACTTCCGATGTCACCCACTTCTGGGAAGCTTACGATAGCGTTCAAACCACGACCGACAGCCTGAAACAACTTCAATATATCAAGAAGTTGTATATGGATAAGGGTACGCCGGGCTTCCAGACATTTGCCAAAATCCGCAACTGCACGGCTGACCAATATGTCTCCCTGATCCGTCGCTGCCCAAAGTTCTGGACCAGCATCAGGCCCAAAACATTCTCCGTCATCTCAAAGCAGGCTGCGATCGAAGCAGGGATTCAAAGCCTCCGGAGGTTGTACCCTGAGCTCAAACCCGCTAAAATTTATTTTACCATAGGGTGCCTGCATGCCGAAGGCACGACCCGGGATGACCAGGTCCTGGTGGGTACGGAGCTTGCGGCGGGGGACTCACTCACGGATGTATCGGAGGCGCCTGTGGCCTTTGCGCGGAATGTATTTAAGAACCAGGATACCTCCAATATCGTTTACCTGAACGTGCACGAGTACGTCCATACCCAGCAATCCTCGGATGGCAGCGACCTGCTGGGGAATTGCCTTGCAGAAGGGGCGGCCGATTTCATGGCGGAACTGGCTACGGGGAAACCCCTTCACAATACCTACATTCTTTACGGGCGCGCGCATGAGGCGACCCTTAAGGAAGAATTCAAAAGAGAAATGTTCCTCCCCTACATTCAGAATTGGCTGTATAATGCCCGGATAACACCCGACCGGGCGGACCTCGGCTACTTTATGGGGTATTCCATTTGTTCGGCCTACTATGCCCGGATGGGAGACAAGGCTCAGGCCATCAGGGACATCATTCAACTGAAATATGAGGATACCGCAGCCGTCGCCCAATTTCTTGATCGGTCGGGATATTATCTTGACCACCCGGACCGGGCAGGGCTTATTCTTTCGTACCGGGCGCAGCAGCCGCATCTCGTCGGGATCCGCCTCCCTTCAGGGGCCCCGGCCTTCCAGCAGGATTCAATACTGGCTCCGGGGGTTAAAGAGGTCGTCCTGGTCTTTTCAGAGCCCATGCGGGGAATGGATAGTGCATTGTTTATCATTAAGTTAGATCTTAAGCCGGGCGAGGAATACCACAAGGTCATTTCAGGAAATCGATTCATGTCCCAGCGGGGATATGCCCTGGCCGATTATACCCTGAACTTCAGGACGAGCGCAGCAAAGCCATAAAAATTTCGTAACTTCGCAGTCCGAATTTTCGGAAAAAGGAAACTTAAATTATGTCAGAAGAACAAATTGTAAACCCTGTAAACGCTGAACCCCAGGAGCAAGCCACCAACGGAAACGGGCATGCTGCAGCGACAACAAAGGCACCTGTGAGCACCCAGTTCGATACGGCACACGACGATTTCGACTGGAGCATCGACAAACGCAACGTTTCTACCTATCCCCGGGACGAACGTGCCAGGTACGACGGTGTCTATGACGGCACCTTCAAAGTCATCAACGACGGAGAAATGATCACGGGTAACGTGGTCGGCATGACCAAAACCGACGTCGTCATCAACATCGGCTTCAAAAGCGACGGCCTGGTATCCCTCAAGGAATTCAGGGACCTGACCAACCTCAAGATCGGCGACGACGTAGAGGTGATGGTGGTGGAAAAGGAAGACCGGGAGGGTCACCTCCACCTGAGCCGCAAACAGGCTCGTATCACGCGCGCCTGGGAAAAGATCGTGGACATGCACCGCACGGGCGAAGTCGTCACGGGCATAGTAACCAGCAAGACCAAGGGCGGTCTGATCGTAGACGTGTACGGCATGGAAACCTTCCTGCCCGGTTCACAGATCGACGTGAAGCCCGTCACCGACTACGACCAGTTCGTCGGAAAAACCATGGAATTCAAAGTGGTCAAGATCAACGAGGCCATCAAGAACGCGGTGGTTTCGCACAAGGCACTCATCGAAAGCGACATCGAAGCACAGCGCGCCGAAATCATCAGTAAGTTAGAAAAAGGACAGGTTCTGGAAGGCACCATCAAGAACATCACCGACTTCGGGGCATTCCTGGATCTCGGCGGTTTGGATGGTTTGCTGTACATCACCGATATCAGCTGGGGTCGTATCTCGCATCCCAGCGAAGTGTTGAAGCTGGACCAAAAGCTCAACGTCGTGGTCCTGGACTTCGACGACGAGAAGAAACGCATCAGCCTCGGCCTCAAGCAGCTCACCCCGCATCCCTGGGATACGCTGCCTGAAAACATCCGCGAAGGGGAAATCGTCAAGGGACGCGTGGTCAACATCGAAGACTACGGCGCCTTCCTGGAAATCCTCCCCGGTGTCGAAGGCCTGGTCCACGTTTCCGAAATTACCTGGGCCAACAACCCCATCAACGCCAAGGAATTCTTCAAGTTGGGCGACGAGCATTCCGCCAAGATCGTGACCCTGAACAAGGACGAGCGGAAGATGAGCCTTTCGATCAAGCAACTCAGCGAAGATCCCTGGGCCAGTATCGAGGTCAAGTACCCCGTGGGCAGCCGCCACAACGGCGCGGTGAAGAACATCACCCCCTACGGCGTATTCGTGGAACTGGAACCCGGCATCGGGGGCATGATCCACATCAGCGACCTGAGTTGGCTGAAGCGCTTCAACCACCCCAACGAATATACCCGCACGGGTCAGCGCATCGACGTGGTGATCCTCAGCATAGACAAGGACAACCGGAAGCTCCAGTTGGGCCACAAACAGCTGGAGGAAGATCCCTGGAATGCACTGGAAGAGTCCTTTGCCGTGGGTAGTATCCATGAAGGGACGGTCGTGAAGAAGGATGACAAGGGCGCCATTGTCCAGTTGCCTTACGGCCTGGAAGGCTTTGCTCCCAACCGCCACCTCGTGAAGGAAGACGGCAAGAGCATCGGCGCTGAAGAGACCGCCCAATTCATGGTGATCGAATTCGACCGCAATGAAAAGCGCATCGTCGTAAGCCACGCCCGCATCTGGGAACAAGTGAAGCACGACGAGAAGGAAGCCGCCCGTAAGGAAGCCAGGTCCGAACAGGACAGGACGAAGAAGGCCGTTAAGAACATCCAGAGCCGGGTCGAAAAGACCACCCTGGGTGACCTCGGTGTCCTCGCCGAACTGAGAAAGAAGCTGGACGACGGAGCAGGTGCAGAACCGGCCGCGCCGAAGGAATAATTTTAACCGACATTAGTCATTAGGCCGCCCAACCAGGCGGCCTTTTTTTTGCCCACCCGCCTGGCAGGCGCCTCCGGCGCCTTTGTCGTATATTGCGATGTGCGCTACTTTTTAAACGGTTTCATGGGGTCTGGGAAAAGCCACTGGGGGCGGCGCTGGGGAAAGCTGTTCAACCTGGATTTCTACGACCTGGATTCGGTGATCGAAATCCAGGAAGGGAAAACCATCCGCCAAATCTTCGAGACCGAGGGCGAAAAGGCCTTCCGTCTCAAGGAAAGCAAAGCGTTGTCGGGGCTATGCGCCAGGGAAAATGTCATCATCGCCTGCGGGGGCGGAACCCCTTGTTTCCACCACAATATGCGCCTCATGGACAAGGCGGGGATCACCATTTTTCTGAAGGCTCCCGTGGCGGACCTCGTAGCCCGGCTCATTCCCGAACTGGAACACAGGCCGGTTCTCCACGGAAACACCGCGGATACGCTACCCGCCTTCATCGGGATGAAATTGGCCGAACGCACGCCGTTTTACGACGGGTGCATGTATCACTTCAATACGCGCTACCTGACGGATGAAAATTTCAAGAAAATCGTAGATAAATGCAAAAAACTTTAGTCGCCTCCGGAGCTGCCCTGGGGGGCTTGGCCGTGATCCTGGGCGCTTTTGCGGCGCATGGGCTGAAGAGCAAGCTCGCCCCGTCAATGTTGGAGGTATTCCATACCGGAGTGGAATACCAATTCTATCATGCGCTGGCGCTCCTGGCGGCTGGTATCCTGGGCGCCAGGTGGGCGGGCATCTGCTTCATCATCGGAATTGTCTTGTTCAGCGGCTCCCTTTATGCCATGTCCGCACTGAATGCGCCGCTGGGTATCGTAACGCCCATTGGCGGACTATTTTTCATTGCTGGATGGATACTCCTGCTGATTAAAGTAATTAAAAAGGACAACTGAGCCCTACGGTCGTCCCGTGCTCGTTCTTGATCCAGATCGTCCCCCCGATCGTTTCCATGCGCCTTTGCATGTTGGTCAGGCCGTTGCTGAACTGGCGCATCTTTTCCGTTTGGATGCCCTTCCCGAAATCGTGGATCTCGATCTGGAGTTCGTCCGCAAGGCGGATGTGCAATTCCAGGCGTTCGCTTCCCGAGTGTTTGATGGCGTTGTTCAGGGCCTCTTTGACGACGAGGAAGATGTTCCTTCGCTTTTCTCCGCTGATTTCCAGGTCGGGAATTTTATCGGGCACATCTACCTTGCAGGCGATGGGGGAACTCTCCATCAATTCCGTAGCGAAGGCCCGTATATAGGCGATCAGGTTGGCTACCGAGTCATTGGTGGCATTCATACTCCAGATGATGGTGTTCATCCTGTCCATCAGCTCTCCCGCGGAGGTCGAAATCTTGTCGATTTCGGGGATGCTTTGGTCGGGTAGTTTCTTCTTGGCGAGTTCGCTCATCAGGCGGATGGCCGTGACCCCCGAACCGAGCTCGTCGTGCATGTCCGCGGAGATGCGGCTTCGCTCGTCCTGCTGGGCCTGGATGATCGCAAGCTTGGTTTCGAATTCCTTCTTTTCCTGTTCGAGTTTCATATCCTGCTCGATCTTAACCTTTTCTATCAATTCATCCTTATTCTTATAGGCCAGGGCTGCCAGGAACAGGACGAGTTCCAGCACGACACCCAATTCGTAGTAGAAGAGGGCCTGGTTGAAGAAGGAGTTGGTATAGGTAAAGCGGATCTGGTAGACGATGATGAACTGGGAAACGGCGGCCAGGCTCAGCACGGCAAGGTTGCCCGCCAGGAGGTAGTTCATGAGCTTGTCGCGCTGGGCGAAACCTGCAATGACATAGAACACGCCCAGGGCCATGAGGAAGTATTTTCCCCCGTTTTCGATGGCGTTCATCAGGACGTAGGACCCCCCACTGAAGTAAATGATGCTATAGCATAACAGGAGGAGGAGCAGGGCATTCCCTGCGACCCTGAATGCTTTTTCCAGTCCGGGATAGTTCCTCCGGGTATCGAGCAGGTAGCGCGTGAAGATGATGTAGAAAAAGTAGCCGCTGACCTGGATGACGTAGTCGAAGTATTCCTCGAAGAAAAAATAGAAGGGTTCATCTTCGCGGTAGAATAGGGCTTTGATAAAGAAAAGGGCGGTCATACACAGCCCGTAAAGGGCATAGAACAGGTATTCGGCCTTCAGGTTCTGAAAGAAATTGGTGAGGGAATAGATGATCATCATCAGGAGGATCCCGCAAAACACGAAGGTGATGACATTGAGCTGGACGGCGTTGAAGCGGAGTATCTTGAAATACGAGGAAAGGAAGTCGGGCTCCAGCAAGACGGGGGACATCCAGTTGGTGTTTGCCTTGATAAGGTTTCCCTTGAAATAAAAGGTGGTCTGCGTATGGGGCGCGATGGAAAACATCCGGCACCCGATCTCCCCATGGGGCGGCATATACTCGGGCAGGAGAACGATGATCCCGGCGCTGTCCTTGTACAGGGAGATGTTCCGGAAGTAGAAGCCGGGAAAAAAATAAAAGGAACGGGTCGTATCCTGATCGTTTTTCAGCGTGAACCGGCAGTAAAAGGGCAGGCTCACGAGGCGCGTGGGGATTCCCTTGTTGAACCGCCGGATCAGGGCCGTATCATAGGTCAGATCGGTGAGGCGGGAGCTGGGCACTATTCCGGAGGTGTCGACGTAAATGCCGGTCAGGCTGTCGATGTGCAAGGCGTCGTCTATCTTGCTGGTGCGCAAAACCAGGAGAGAATCCGGAGTTTCCAGGCGTTGGGCCCGGGCCTGATTCAGCAGGAGGCACAGCACAAACGCGCATTTCCAATAGTTTCGGCGCCACATAGTATATTAAGATACACCTTATCTTTGTACGTATGGCTGGTAACCGGTTGAAATCTGCAAAGAAGGAGCCAAAGAAAGAAGCGCCCAATCCCGCCAGGCTTTTGCCTGAAAAGGAAGTCCAGGTACCCGTGAAGGAACTGGTCAGGGATGAACGCACGCACAAGATACTGGGAATCGCTTCCCTGCTGGCGGGCCTATTTCTCTTCATCGCCTTCACCTCCTACCTGTTCACCTGGAAAGAGGACCAGGACCAGATCTTCCGGAGCGGGCTGTCCATCCTGAAGCCCAACGACCTCCACATCGCCAACCTCCTGGGCTCGCTGGGGGCGTATATTTCGCACATTTTTGTTTACCGAGGGTTCGGGCTGGCTTCTTACCTTTTTTGCACCACCTTCGTCGTCGTCGGGATCAACCTGCTCTTGGGACATCGCTTGTTTTCCCTGCCCAGGAACCTGAAATACCTGGTATTGGGGCTGATCTACTTTTCCACGGCCCTGGGCTTTTTCATGGGGTCCTTTTCCTTCCCGTATGGGGGAGGCGTGGGGGCCATGCTGAGCGATTGGCTGGAGGGCTTCCTGGGAAAGCTGGGTACGACCATCCTGCTGCTGGTGGCAGGGTTTGCCTATGTTATCTGGAGGTTCAATCCCGTGTTTGTTTTACCGGCGCGGAAGCCGCAGCCTCTGCCCGTGGCGGCGCCCGATGAAGGCGGCGCCAAGCTGTTCATTGCGAAGAAAAAGAACGGGTTGAAAGAAGAAGGGCCCATGATCGAAATTCCGGAGGAGGTAGAAGAAGAGGAGGAATTCGTACTGGTGGAAAAAGAATCCGAGCCGGGACTTCTTCCGGGACGATTGCCGGAGCTTGAGCCCGCGCCCGCGCCAGAGTCCGCGCCGGTTGTCGCCCGCGGCATCCACCGCCCGGCGGCCCCCGCCAGCGACCTGACCCTCGAGATCAAGGCACCCGTAGTCGAAGAGGTGCCGGTAACGTCCTCACCCCTGGAAACGCTCGACCCTTATGACCCTGTCCTGGACCTGCGTGACTACCAATTCCCCGGGTTGGATTTGCTGGACAACCACGGGAGCGAAAAGATCGTCCAGGACCCGAAGGAGCTGGAGAACAACAAGGACCAGATCATCAATACCCTGAAGAACTACGACATCGCCATTCAGCGCATAGCCGCTACCGTTGGGCCCACGGTCACTTTGTACGAGATCGTTCCCGCGGCAGGGGTGCGCATATCCAGGATCAAGAACCTGGAGGACGACATTGCCCTGAGCCTGGCCGCCCTGGGTATCCGCATCATCGCGCCCATCCCGGGAAAGGGGACCATTGGCATCGAGGTGCCCAACGTCAAGAAGACCGTGGTAAGCATGAAGGGTCTCCTGACCTCGGATAAATTCCAGAACAACAACTTCAGCTTGCCCATCGCGATCGGGAAGAAAATAGACAACGAGCTGTTTATCGTGGACCTGGCTGCCATGCCCCACCTGCTGATGGCCGGTGCGACGGGGCAGGGGAAATCGGTGGGCCTGAACGCCATCCTGGTTTCCCTCCTGTATAAAAAGCATCCGAGTCAGCTCAAGCTGGTGCTCGTGGATCCCAAGAAGGTCGAGCTCAGCCTCTACCGGACTATCGAGCGCCACTTCCTGGCCAAACTGCCCGGGGAGGAAGAGGCCATTATTACCGACACCAAGAAGGTGATTTATACGCTCAATGCGTTGTGCATCGAAATGGACAACCGCTACGACCTGTTGAAGGAAGCGGGTTGCCGCAATATCCGGGAATACAACGAGAAGTTTAGCAAACGCCGCCTCAGCCCCGAGAAGGGACACCAGTACCTGCCCTTCATCGTCCTGGTGATCGATGAATTCGCCGACCTGATCATGACCGCGGGGAAAGAGGTGGAAATGCCCATCGCCAGGCTCGCCCAATTGGCCCGGGCCGTGGGGATCCACCTCATTATCGCGACCCAAAGGCCTTCCGTGAACATCATTACGGGCACCATCAAGGCCAACTTTCCGGCCCGGATCGCCTTCAAGGTCTCCTCCAAGATCGACAGCCGGACCATCCTGGATACGGGAGGCGCCGAACAGCTCATCGGGCGCGGAGACATGCTGATTTCGTACAATGGCGAGCTGGTCCGTCTCCAGTGCGCTTTCGTAGATACTCCTGAAGTAGAAAAGGTGACCGAATTCGTGGGCGCGCAAAGGGGCTACCCCCAGGCTTTCCTGCTCCCGGAATATGTGGATGAAAAGGACGAGGAAGGCAGGGTTTTCGACATCGCAAACCGGGACCCGCTCTTCGACGATGCGGCCCGTCTTATCGTTCAAAGCCAGCAGGGCTCTACTTCCCTCATCCAGCGCCGCATGAAGCTGGGGTATAACCGGGCGGGCCGCCTCATGGACCAACTGGAGGCCGCCGGCATTGTGGGCCCCAGCCAGGGAAGCAAGCCCAGGGAGGTCCTTTTTAAATCTGCCCCGGACCTGGAGGAATTCCTGAATCCTTAATACATTTGCGCTCCGCGGCGCGCTAACGCGCCTGCGCCCTAAATCAGACAAGTACATGAAAAATTTTGTTGCGGCTATTGCTATGGTGTTTCCGGCTTTTTCCCTTTTCGCCCAGGCCCCTTCGGTTAAGAGTGATCCCTACGCCAAAAAGATATTAGACCAGGTAAGTGCAAAGTTTCAGTCTTATAAGACGGTCAAGGCAGGCTTCACCCTGACCATCGAGGATGCAAACGGCAAGGTGGATGGAAGGAAGACGGGAACGGTGTCGATGAAGGGTACCAAATACCGGATCGTCATGGGAGGCCAGGATATCATTTGCGACGGGGCCACTACCTGGACGTACGACAAGTCCACCAACGAGGTCAAGATCGACAAGGTCGACCCGGGCGCGACGACCATCACCCCCCAGAAACTGTTTACCGACTTTTACGACAAGGACTTCCTTTACAAGCTGAATTCAGATACCCGGGTGAACGGCAAGCCGGCCCAGGAGATCGAGCTGACCCCTAACGATAAGACCAAGCCCTTCTTCAAGGTGTTGGTGTATGTCGACAAGGCCTCCAAGAACATCGTCAGCACCAAGGTGTACGACAAGGATGGGACCCGCTTCACGTATACCGTGAACACCTTCTCCGCCAACAGCCCCGCGGTAACGGATGCGGTATTCGTCTTCGACCAGACCAAGTACCCCGGGGTGGAGATCGTGGATTTGCGTTAGCTATAATTTTACGGTTGTGCTACAGCGTTAGTTCCGGAGAAATATATTATCTTCCGGAAAATAATCCTGTTCCATGAAAAGAAAGTTACTCAGCTTCCTCTTACCGGTCCTGGCGTGCCCGGCATTATCGCACGCCCAATTATCCCTGACTGACGCCATCTCCAGGGTCATTTCGGAAGAACCTACCCGCCTCCTGCGCCTCCGGGGCGAGCTCCTGGCCAACAATCCCGAAGTCGTGGATTATGAATCGCTCCTGCAACTGACGGGTTCGGATCGCTGCTATGTGTCGGTGTTCAATACACCTGGCGACACGACGGCCTGCTGGAAGGCCGAGTATCCGGACTTGGAAGACTTTCCCGCGGCGAAAAAGGCTTTCCGGGGTTTGTATGAATCCCTCCGGACGGCGCGCATTACCCGCCTGCATCCGGGTACGGTGTATCGCCTTTCAGGAGATTTTTTGGAGGCGGACGAGACCAAGCAGACGAATAGCATCGAATTCACCCTGGACCCCGCGGGCGAAGATTTTCAAAAGATCCGCGTCCAGATCCTCCTGACTTACGTGATGCCCGAATGGCACCTCTCGGTGCAGGTGTATGAAAAACCGGGGGAACTGGGGATGATGTCAACCAGGTGATCCACCCCAACGGAAGGAATCGTTTTTCAGGCCAGCCAGGTCAAGGACACGGTCCACTACCGTAGCCGCCACCTCTTCGATGGTTGTGGGTTTACTGTAATAGCTGGGTGTGGCGGGACAGATGATCCCACCCGCCAGGGTAACCGTCTCCATGTTTCGGATATGGATGAGGTTATAGGGTGCCTCGCGGACCACGCAGATTAGTTTCCGCCTTTCTTTGAGGATGACATCGGCGGCTCGGGTGATCAGGTCGTTGCTCATCCCCGAGGCGATCCTGCCCAGGGTGCCCATCGAACAGGGGATGACGATCATGGTCTGGTACTGACCCGAGCCCGAGGCAAAGGGCGCATGGAAGTCCCCCTGGGAATAAACGGGATAGGAATAGTCCTGGTATCCTTTGGATTCCAATTCAGTTTCCCATACCTGCCTTGCGTTATCGGTCATGATCACCCCAAGGGCGGACCACTGGTCCTTCAGGCGTTCCAGCTTGTCCAGGAGGAGCCTCGCGTAGATGCTCCCGCTGGCTCCCGTAATGGCGACCACTATTTTTTGCATATAATTGACAACCCGGTTGGAATAATGACCGTACGTTTGCAAATGTACATGCGAAAGGTTAGTTTCCTTACGATCCTGGGCTTATTGCTGATGATCTCTCTCCGCGCAGGGAGTGAGCATGAGTCCGTATGGATGACCTTCCAGCAAGCCCAGGACAAGGCCAAGGCCGAACCCCGGATCATCATCATGGACATCTACACCGACTGGTGTTATTGGTGTAAGGTTATGGAACACAATACCTATTCCGACCCTAAAGTAGCCGCTTACCTCCAGGACAAGTTCTATCCGGTGCGCTTCAATGCAGAAAGCAAGGTCTCTGTTTCCTGGAAGGGCCAATCCTTTGAATATAACCCCGATCACCGCGTCAATGACCTGGCCTTTTCCCTGACCCAGGGCCACCTGGCCTATCCGACCACGGTCATCATTACTCCCGACGAACATAACCCGGTGTACATTCAGGGCTTTCTCAAGCCCTCGGACATGGAGCCGATCCTGAAATACTTCGGGGAAGGCGCGTACAAGGCCATGTCTTATCCCCAATTCAAAAAGACTTTCCAGGCGAGCTGGAAATAAGGTCCTTCCGGTCATGTTTCTTACGCGATTTACCCATCCTTACACAGAAATGATTACATGGGATTTCCAATCTGACATGTCCCGAGGCAGGAATTACAGGAATTAGGATCCGATTTGACCAGGTTGTGGTAATAAAAAGTACAATCAGGTGTCTTCTACCACAAGAAATGGCCGTTGAAAACACCCTTTGTAATCGATTGCAGAAAGTTTTTTTCTCCTGTAGCGTTCAATTTATTCAGGCCTGTTTACACTCGGTAAGTTTGGAGTCCCCTTTTTTTCTACGTCTTTATACGGATTTTTCGATTTGCTAAATTGTTTAAATTCCGTTTTTCCACTTAAAAATTTACTAATTCGCTTAATAGTAGGTGGTTATATAGGGCTCCGCGAATAGTAGGAAACCTAATTATCGACCATTTTGCTAAAACCATGTAGGAGTCCATTTACGTTAATATCTACATAAGGTTTTTCATAGGATAAGGTTTAGTGGTTAATGGCTTTGATTAGTAATGGCCCTTTGTCTAGAGGGCCATTTTTTTTCGCCCCCACTCGGGCTGGTTTTTAATGTAGCCCTCGTGGGGGCGAAAAAAAATCATCTTTGCGTTGCGACAAAGGGGGGCCTGGCGGCCCCCCTTTGTAATCCCCCCGCTGGCCGCTGCGCGGCGGCGCTTCCGCCTGGCCTGGGTCCAGGCAGGGCTGGGCTCAAAAAAAGCCGAAAAACTCGGCTTTTTGCTGATAATCAATAATTTATGTGAAACCTTTGCGCTGGTGGCGGAAAGCTTAGGCTTCGGCCATATCGGGAATGGCTTCTACTTTGTAATCGCCGGCGTCCAGTTTGGCTTTTGTGGCTTCAAAAGCCTTCAGGGTCAAATCGATATCTTCTTCTGAATGGGCGGCGGTGGGAATAATCCTATATATGATCTGGCCTTTGGGGATGACGGGGTAGACGACTATGGAGCAGAAAATATGATAGTTTTCCCTCAGGTCCATGACCATGGCGGTGGCTTCGGGGACGTCTCCTTTCATATAGATGGGGGTGACGGGGGAGTTGGTGGCGCCTATGTCGAAGCCACGGTCCAGCAATCCCTGCTGGAGCCGGATGACGTTTTTCCAAAGTTTTTCTTTTAGTTCGGGGCGGCTGCGCAATAATGAGAGGCGTTTGAGGTTGCCGACGGTGACGGGCATGGGGAGGCTTTTAGCGAAGATCTGGCTGCGGAGGTTATAGCGCAGGTAGTCGATGATATCCTTGTCCCCGGCTACGAAGGCGCCGATGGAGGCCATGCTTTTGGCGAAGGTGGAAAAGTAGAGGTCGATGTCCTTCTGTACACCTTGTTCTTCACCGACCCCGGCTCCGGTTTTGCCGAGGGTGCCGAAGCCGTGGGCGTCGTCCACGAAAAGGCGGAAGGAATATTTTTTTCTGAGGGCAATGATTTCGCGGAGTTTTCCCTGGTCGCCGCCCATGCCGAAGACGCCTTCGGTGATGACGAGGATGCCGCCGTTGTTTTGTTTTTCGATGAGGGTGGTGGCGCGTTGCAATTGTTTTTCGAAGTCTTCTATGTCGTTGTGTTTATAGACATAACGATGCCCCGCGTGGAGGCGGACGCCGTCGATGATGCAGGCGTGGGATTCGGCGTCGTACACGATGACGTCGTGGCGGCTGACGAGGGCGTCGATGATGCTGACGACGCCCTGGTAACCATAGTTCAATAAGAAGGCATCTTCTTTATTTTCGAAGGCGGCGAGTTCTTGTTCGAGTTGCTCGTGGTAGGTGCTGTTCCCGCTCATCATACGGGCACCCATGGGCAGCGCCAGGCCGAATTGGGCGGCGGCTTCTTCGTCGGTTTTGCGGACTTCGGGGTGGTTGGCCAGGCCGAGGTAGTTGTTAAGACTCCAAACGATCTTTTCCTTTCCCCTGAATATCATCCTTGGGCCGATGGGCCCTTCGAGTTTGGGGAATGCGAAGTATCCATGCGCTCTTTGACGGTGTTGTCCAATGGGGCCGTAATGTTTCAATAGCTTCTCGAAGATGTCTGGCATATTACGATTATGTTAATTGTGGCACAAAGGTATATAAAAGTCTTTTTTTGATGGCATTCTCCTAGCTTTGGCGCACTTTTAACGTTTTCCTTATGTTCGTCAAAAGAGTCACCTGGTTGTTGGCGGCCGCCCTGGCATGGAGCGCCGTAAAAGCCCAGAATCGTCCCAAGCTGGTCGTGGGGATCGTCGTAGACCAGATGCGTTGGGATTATTTGTACCGCTATTATGACCGTTATGGTCAGTGGGGATTCAAGCGCCTCCTGAACGGGGGGTTTAGTTGCGAGAATACGATGCTGCCCTACGTGCCTACGTATACCGCCTGCGGTCATTCGTGTATTTATACGGGGAGCGTGCCCTCGATTACGGGCATCACGGGTAACACTTTTTTCGATAATGACCTGGGCCGGGAAATGTATTGCACCGAGGATACTTCGGTGAGGACGGTGGGTAGCTCGACGAATGCGGGACTGATGAGCCCCAGGAACCTCCTGACGACTACGGTTACGGACGAGCTGAGGCTGGCCACGAATTTCAGGAGTAAAGTTATCGCCATTTCCCTGAAGGACCGCGCGTCGATCCTGCCGGGAGGGCATACGGCCAACGGGGCTTACTGGCTGGATTATAAGACGGGAGACATCATCACCAGTACCTACTACGAAAATGAATTGCCCGCATGGGTACAGGCGTTCAATGCCCGCAAATTGTCCGATGCCTATTATAAAAAGGGCTGGAATACCTTATATCCGCTACCAACCTACACGCAAAGCACAGATGACGTTGAAGACTGGGAAGGCAGACCTTTCGGAGACGCGCAAAAGGGCTTCCCATACGATTTTACCAATTACATTGGAAAAGACTACAGCAAACTCGCCACGACGCCCTTCGGCAATTCCCTGGTGGCGGAGCTGGCCAAGCAAGCGGTGGATGGGGAACACCTGGGTCAGGGGAAGGTCACCGATTTCCTGGCCATCAGCTTTTCTTCGACCGATTACGTGGGCCATGCTTTTGGCCCGAATTCGGTGGAAGCGGAAGATACTTACCTGCGCCTGGACCGCACCCTGGCCGACCTCCTGACCTACCTGGACGCGAAAGTAGGAAAGGGGCAATACCTCGTCTTCCTGACGGCGGATCATGGGGCGGCACACGTTCCGGGGTTCATGAATGCACATCATATTCCCGCAGGCACGTTTAGCGAAAACGGGTGGAAGAAGGATCTGCAGGACCACCTTTCGGACGTGTTCCATACCAAAAATCTGGTCAAAGCATTATTGAATTACCAGGTTTACCTGAACCAGGCGGTGATGGATTCCCAAAACCTGGACCGGCGGAAGGTCGAGGCCGAAGCGGTGAAGTTCCTTGCCGCCCAACCGGGCGTAGCCCGCGTATTCGGGCTGGACAGGATGGATAACGAGCCCTTGCCCGAACCGATCCGCATGGCGGTGGAAAACGGGTATAACACGCACCGCGGCGGGGACATACAGATCATCCTGAATCCCCAGTGGATGGATGGGGGAAAGACGGGTACGACGCATGGCCTGTGGAATGCCTACGATGCGCACATCCCTCTGTTATGGTATGGGTGGGGCGTCAAGCCCGGGAAGCTCAACCGGACGGTATATATGACCGATATAGCAGTGACCCTGGCGGCGATGCTGCACATCCAGATGCCCAATGGGGCGATCGGGCAGGTGATTGAAGAGGTGGCGAATTAGGAGTGCCACAGGACGGTGCCGGTGCAAATGGCCCGGGGGATGAACCCTGAATATCTTGAGTCCTTGCATTCTTCCCGGTTGTCTCCAAGGAGGAAATAACTTCCGGCTGGAACGACAATTGGACCAAACTGGTCTTTATTCCACAGATGACCGAACTTCAGGTAAATGAGGGAATCGATTTTACCGGGGGGCACTGCACTGCCGATATGCCTATCGCGTGTTATCCCGTTGACATACAAAAGCGCATCCTTGATCTCTACTGTGTCTCCCGGCAGACCGCATACGCGGAGAGCACGTAAATAATTCTTTTCCTCCTGGAAACAAACAAAATCCCATCGGCGGGGCTTGATGAGGTCGGACGCCAATATCCAACTCCCCGTATCAATGTTGGGTTCATCGTCCATGTTCTGCAACTTATGCCACTGTAACCCGCCGGTCACCCGGAGAAAAATATAAATCCCGATCAATACGAGGGTCCAAATGATTAATTTCCTCATGATGAACGTTTGAAAAGGATATCCTGCAAGATCATCTCCGCGTGCACACGGGAGTTTTCGATAAACCATTTATGCGTATTCATCCCCCCGCAAACGACACCCGCCAGGTATATTCCGGGCATGTTGGTTTCCATTGTTTCAGCGTCGTGCGTGGGTATTTTCAATGCACCCGCAGAGAGTGAAATGCCGATTCCTTCCAGAAAGGCAAAATTTGGCTGATAGCCGGTCATAGCCAGTACATAGTCGTTGTCGATGGTCACGTTCCCCTCCGGGGTGTGGATGGTCACTGACCGCTCATCGATCGCCGAAAGGCGGCTGTGGAAAAAGGCGCGAACGCTCCCTTCCTTGATACGGTTATCGATGTCGGGTTTGACCCAATACTTGACGCGCTCGCTGATGGCGGCGCCCTGGGTGACAAGGGTGACATGCGCGCCTTTGCGGTAGGTTTCCAGGGCGGCATCCACGGCGGAATTGGCGGCGCCCACGACGACGACGCGCTGCAGGGCGTAGGGGTGGGGCTCGCGATAGTAGTGCATGACTTTGGGTAGCTCTTCTCCCGGGATGCCCAGCAGGTTAGGGATATCGTAGAAGCCGGTGGCAATAATGATATACCTGGCGCGGTATTGCCCACGGGTAGTGGTCACGATGTAGCCAGGTTCGACGCCCAAAACGGTTTCATATAAATGTATATTCAAATGATTTGACAGCGCGACGCGCCTGTAGTATTCCAACGCTTCGGGACGCGTGGGTTTGACGTTGTTGGAGACAAAGGGGATCCCGCCTATTTCCAGCCTTTCGGAGGTGGAAAAGAAGGTCATCCCCAATGGATAGTGGAACAAACTGTTCACGAGGCAACCTTTTTCCAGAATGAGGTAGTCGATTCCGTGCTTTTGGGCTTCCAGGGCACAAGCCAGACCAATGGGACCTCCGCCTACGATCAACAAAGTATATTCCATGGTCTAAATGTAGAGATTTCCTATATTGCGCGGATATGAAAAGACACCAGATAAGTCTGATTGTGGCGGCCATCCTGTGCGTCCAGGCCGCGAAAGGCCAGGTATCCCTGGATTCCGTATTGCCCATAGACCCGCAGGTGCGGGTGGGACACCTGGATAACGGGTTGACGTATTATATACGCAAGAATGCATTGCCCGAAAAGAAGGTGGAGCTGAGGTTGGTGGTCAATGCGGGGTCCATCCTGGAAGATGACCACCAAAGGGGGCTGGCGCACTTTTGCGAGCACATGGCCTTCAACGGCACCAAGCATTTTCAGAAGAACGACCTGGTGGCCTTCCTTCAAAGCATAGGCGTGCAATTCGGGGCCGACCTGAACGCCAACACGAGTTTCGATGAAACGGAGTATATCTTACCGATACCGACGGATAAGCCGGGGAACCTGGACACGGGCTTCCTGATCCTCGAGGACTGGGCCCATAATGTGTCCTATACCACGCAAGACATTAACGAGGAGCGCCCCGTGATCCTGGAGGAAAGTCGCCTTGGCAAGGGGGCGGCCCAGCGGATGCGCGACAAGTATTTTCCAGCCCTTTTCTCCGGCTCAAAATATGCCGACCGGCTGCCCATCGGCATCGACTCGATCATCAAGACCTTCGACCCGGACACCCTGCGTGCCTTCTATCATGATTGGTACCGCCCCGATTTGATGGCGGTCGTGGTGGTAGGGGATGTGGACCCGGATAAAGCGGAAGCGATGATCCGCCGGCACTTTGCGGGCCTGACGAATCCTTCTCCGGAAAAACCCCGGTATTATTCCGAGGTCCCCGAGCGTATGGTTTCGCAGGGGATGGTGGTGACGGACAAGGAAGCCACGAACTATAATTTCCAGCTGCTGTATCCCTTCGAAAAGAAACACCCCATGAAGACCCTGGGGGATTACCGGGAGGATATGCTGAAGGAGCTTTTTCGGATCATGCTGGGACAGCGCCTGGCCGAGTTGACGCAAAAACCCGATCCCCCCTTCCTGGGCGCGAGCGCCGGGTTCACGGATATTGCCCGGGGGTACGAGACGTTCTATGGGAGTGCCCTGGTCGGTAAGGATGGCGTACCACCGGCGACGGACGCTTTGATGGAAGAGATCGACCGGGTGGCGCAGTTTGGTTTTACGGAGGAGGAGATGGGGAGGGCCCGGAAGAATTTGATGAATTCTATGGATCAGGCTTTCCAGGAAAGGGATAAGACCGAGTCGGGGGATTTTGTGGACGAGTACATTGAACATTTCCTGGAGGGTGAAGCGATACCCGGGATCGACAACGAATATCGTTATTATAGGGAGCTGCTGCCCCTGACCACGGCGGCCGATGTGAGCGCCCTGACGGCTTCGCTGAAGGCGAACCCGCATTATCTCGTCCTGCTTACAGGACCTGAAAAGGGGAATTTCACGTTGCCTTCGGATACCGGACTGCTTGCGCTGGCGAACCGGGCGGCATCTATCCCCGTCCAGGCGTACCAGGAAAAGGCGATTGCCAGTGACCTGCTGCCAAAGAAACCCCAACCCGGAAAGGTGATCCAAACCACAACCGACCCTGCTTTGGGTACGACGGAGTTGGTATTCGGCAATGGGGTCCGCGTGATCCTCAAGCCCACCGATTTCAAGAATGACGAAATCCTCCTGGACGGCTTTCGGAAGGGGGGAAAAAGCGTATATGGGGTAGCCGACCGCTACGATGCCGAATATTGCGCCACGGCGGTGGGCCAGATGGGCATTGGTTCATTTTCGCCCACGGACCTGAAGAAGGCCCTGGCGGGAAAAACGGCGGGGGTGAGTGCACAGTTGGGCGAGTTGTCCGCGGAGATGAAAGGTAACAGCAGCGTCAAGGATTTGGAAACCATGTTGCAACTGGTGTACCTCTATTGCACCCAGCCGCGTAAGGACACGGCCCTGTATCATGTATACCTTTCCAGGCAAATCACCCAACTCCAGTTCCTGATGGCCAATCCCCAGGCTGCTTTCCTGGACACGCTGGGGACCACCCTTTACCAGGGGAACCCACTGGCGCCTATCCTGGTGCCCCATGCGGCTTATTTCAAGGGTCTGGACCTGGACAGGATGCTCCACATCTATTTGGAGCAGTTCGGGGATGGCAGGGGATTTACTTTCACCCTCGTGGGGAGCTTCGATCCGGAAAAGATAAAACCCCTCCTGGCCGAGTACCTGGGGGGTCTCCCGGATCAGGGAAAGGTTTTCGAATTCAGGGATAATGGGGTCCGTCCCCTGTCGAACGGGTCCACCCTGACGGTCCATAAAGGAAAGGAGAAGAAAGGGCTCATCCTCAAATTCTATAATACCGAAGCCAAATATTCGGAGGCATCCAGCCTCGCCCTGCAGGCTCTGACCGAGGTCCTGAATATTCGCATCATCAACCGCCTCCGCGAGGAGATCGGTGGGATTTATAGCGGGGGTATGTTCGGGGATTTCAGCAGGTATCCGTACGGGAATGTTTCCCTGGTCCTCCAGTTACCCTGCAACCCCGATAAAGTGGATACCCTGCTGACTGCTTTTACCGAAGAACTGAACAAGATCAAGACGCAAGGCCCCACCGCGGGAGACCTGGAGAAGGTGAAGGCCCAGTGGAAGGAAAAGCACACCACCGATATCAAGGAAAACGGGTACTGGCAAGAGTCCCTTCACAATATTTACCTGCTGGGCGAGGACCCCAAGGCTAGCCTGGACTACCTGGCACGTATAGCCGCGCTGACGGGGGCGGAGGTTCAGGAGGCCGCGAAGAAATGGGCGTTGGAGCCGACGAGCTTCACCGCCGTGCAATTGCCGGAAAACTAGGCGCGGGCCGCCAGGCCCCGCCCGGAAACGGCACCGCAAGGCCCCGCGGCACCCGCCGCTAGGCCTTCTCCGCCTTCTGGCGGATCACGTCCAGGATCTTGTCTTTGGTAATGGGCTTGATGATGTATTCCTGCACCATGGGGGTGGAACGCGCCCTTTCTATGTCCTTCGGATCGATAGAAGAGCTGACCATATGGATGGAAATGTCTTTCTGGAGTTGGTCATGGAGCCCCAGGTAATCCTTGAGGAAGGTCCACCCGTCCACCACGGGCATGTTTATATCCAACAAAAGGATATCGGGCAACTGATCGGGTTCTCCCGCGTGCTCCTGCAGGTAAATCAGCGCCTCTTCTCCATTGTAGAACTGCCAGACGGTTCCGACCTGTTCGATGGTATGCAAGGTTTTGTTCGTGATGAGCTGGAAGATCTTATCATCGTCGACTACGGCTATCTGGACTTTATTCAGCATCTGGCGCCTTATATTGATTGAAATTAATAATAAATTTCGTGCCCTCAAACTCCTTACTCTCCACAAAGATCTTGCCGCCCATCGCTTCCACCTGGTTTTTTGTCATATAAAGTCCCAGGCCTTTCGCATCGGGGTGCTTGTGGAAGGTCTTATAGAGCTTGAAGATATTCCCGGCGTGCTTTTCCAGGTTGATTCCCCGGCCGTTGTCGCTGAATTCCAGGAACATGTTCCCGTTCTTCCAGTAGGTGCATACGGTGATGAAGGGCGGCCTTTCGGGACAGGAATATTTCAGGGCGTTGTTCAAAAAATTCATGAGGATGCTTTCCAGGTATATCGACGGATAGCGGATCCTGGGTGCCTCCGAGAAGTCGTGCAGGATGGTGGCTTTCAGGTCCGAGATCTGGGCGGCGTGCATCTTTTTGACCTTCTCGAAGACCTGTTCGAAGTCCAGGTCGTCCTTTTGTATGTGCTTGTCCTGTTGGACCTTGATCACTTCCGTGAGTTCGTTGAGGGTGCTCAGGAGGGCGTGAGAGCTTTGCGTGAGGAGCTCCACGACTTCTTCCTTTTCCTCAGGCGTGCCCGCATTCTTATAATACTGAAGGAGGGTGCTGATGTTACTGACCGGGGCCCTGAGGTTGTGGGACACGATCTGGGAGAATTCGGCGAGCTGCTTGTTCTTCCTGGTCAGGTGTTCCGCGCCTGAGATGAGGCGCAGGTTTTGCCTTTCCAGGGACTGCTGGGCCAGCCTTAGGGAGGTGACGTCCTCGATGTGGGAAACGAAGAACTGGGGTTCCCCCATCTTGTTGCGCACCAGGGTTACGTTCAGGTTGACCCATATGGAGTGGCCCTGCTTGTGGATGTACCTCTTTTCCATCCGGTAGACGTCGATGGTGCCCTGCAGGAGCGCATTGACGTTTTTGAGGTCCTCATTCAGGTCGTCGGGGTGCGTTATATCCTGGAAGGTCATTTGCAGAAGCTCCGCACGGGAATATCCCGTGATTTTGCAAATGGAGTCATTTACGTCTATCCATGCCCCGTTAGGCGCCACCATCGCCATTCCGATGGCGGAATTGAAGAACGCATGGTGGAAGCGCTGCTGGGTTTCGATGAGTTTTTCCTGGGTAAGGATCTGGGCCGTCAGGTCGGAATTGATCCCGATGATCCGCTCGGGCTTGCCGTGGGCCGCCCTTTGGATGACGATCCCCTTGGAGAGGATGTACCGGTATTCCCCATTCTTGGAACGCAGCCGGTGCAGCAGGGAAAACGTATTGTTGGCAGGATCGTAGACCGATTGCAGGGTATGCAGCATCCGCTGCTTGTCCTCGGGGTGGATGTGGCTGTACCAGGCCTGGTAGCTGCTGTCCAGCTCAATATCCTGGTATCCCAGCATGGATTTCCAGATGGGGGACAGGTAGACTTCCCCCGAATTCAGGTCCCAGTCCCAAAGGCCCCCGCCCGTCCCTTCCAGGGCATAGCGCAGGCGCTGTTCGCTTTCCACCAGGATGCGCTCGGATTGCAGGCGTTCGGTAATGTCCTGGAAGAAGGTGACGCTGGCTTCCTTTTCTCCGAAGGAAATATAGTTGGCCGTGATGTCCAGGTCGATAAGGCTTCCGCTGCGGGTGTCTATGGAACGCACGAAGTTCATGACCTTTTGTTCGCGCAGTCTGTTCCAGAAGGCTTCGTATGTGCTCTCGTTGGAACCTGTCTTGAGTTCCCATATCTTGTTTCCCACCAGGTCCCCTTCCTTTTGATATCCCAGGAGCTTGCGCCCGCATTCATTAATATACGTGATGGTCCCGTCCTCATCCGCCCAGACCACCGGCAGGGAGGCCTGTTCAATAGAGAACTGCATGAGGCGCAGGCGCGCTTCATTGCGTTTCTGGCGGGTGATGTTCCGGCCTTCGGGGATCAGGAGGACGACTCTTCCACGCTCATCCAGGATGGGCTTGATGGAAAAGTCGAGGGTCAGGAGTTCCCCGTTGTTGCTGTGGACGGTAATTTCCTCGCGGACGAACAGTCCCCGGGAGGCCTGGCTGACGTAGTCCTTGACCTCTTCACGGGAGGTTTCGGTCCACCAAAAGGCGTCCCAAAAGGGTTTGTTGATGACCTCGGTCAGGCCGACCCCGGCGAAGCTCAGGGCGCTTTCATTGGCTTCCAGCAGGATTCCTTCCGGGCTAAGGAGCCCGATGAACTGGAACATCGCATGGAATATGGCCTTGAACTTCTGTTCGTTGAGGCGGACCTGCTCCCGGATCTTATAGGCGTGGGTGATGTCCTGGAAGGCGCCGTAGAGGCGGACGATTTTCCCTTCCTCTATTTCCACCTGTCCCTGGGCGCGGACCCATTTTCGGTTGCCGCTTGCCGTGATCAGGGGCAGTTCGAGGTCCCATCCTTCTCCTTCGGTCATGGCCTTTTCTACATGGGCCTTCATGACAGGCCTGCCCTCGGGGGCATAGAATTCCAGGGCCTCTTCTAGGCTGGGGTTATATTCGGGGTCCACTTCGTGGATCCTTTTCACTTCGGGGGACCACGTCAGGCGTTGGGGACAAAGGTCCATTTGCCAACCCCCGATCCGGGCCAGGGCGCTGCTGTTTTCAGAGAGGCGGTTCAGGGTCAGCAGTTCCTCTTCCAGGGCCATGTAAAAGGTAATGTCCTGGGAGTTGGTGAGGAATTGGAGTTCGCCCGTCTCCGGGGATTCTATAAAGGTAACATGGGAGTGCAGCCAGATGAACCTGCCGTTCCGGCAGCGGACACGGTAACGAACTCTCAGGGAGGGGTCTCCCCTTTGGACTTTCCAATAACGAAGGACTTCGCAGATTTCGCGCATGAGGCTGCCCCTGTCTTCCCGGTGGATCCAGGAAAAGGGCGACTGTCCAATGACTTCTTCCGGGTTATAGCCCAG
The DNA here is from genome assembly GCA_964544695.1 of uncultured Chitinophagaceae bacterium. Taxonomy (GTDB): domain Bacteria; phylum Bacteroidota; class Bacteroidia; order Chitinophagales; family Chitinophagaceae; genus Dinghuibacter. The sequence goes on along the minus strand of CAZJDB010000158.1, from coordinate 3,321 downwards.
AATTTCGTAAAAAGCGGGATTTACATACAGAAAAGCGCCGTCTTCCGATTGAAGACAGATCATTTCCTTACTGTTTTCTACCAGCAGTTTAAATAAGTCGGATTTCTTTGTTTTCAGTTGTGTTTTCAACTACTATACAATTACGTTAACACTACCAATACTCCCCCATGATCAGTAGGACACGTTCAACTAGGTTCAGCGGTAAGGTATAGAATCAGGGTACGAGCACGTAAATTACTGAACAATAATCGAATGGATATTCCATTGTTTGCAAATCAATGGTTAACCGAAGGGCGAAACGGGGAGGTCCGCGCCAGTCGGTGATTGTAGAAATTCAGCCTTGCGGAAATTACGAAATGGCCGCCGCGCGTTATCCGTATTTATACTGAGTTACAAGCGGATATTGACCTCGGCCATATAGTTGACAGGCGCCGCGGGGAAATAAAAATTGTCCTCGACGACAGCCCCTCCGGATATATATGGACTGTTGTACCCGTTGGGTTCGTACTTCGCGTTGAAAATATTATAAGCCATCACGATGAATTGAACCTTCCGGATGGTCCAGATCAGGCGGGCGTTTTCATAAAAGAAAGGGTTGAGGGAACTACTTAAGGAAGACGTGTTGTCCAGGTACTGGCGACCGACGTATTTGCTGATCAAACTCAGACTGAGGTTGTGGATGGGCGAAAATTCAAGCGTTGCGGCCCCGATGACATCGGGAGACAGGGCGATGTCGGTACGTTGGAAAGGCACCGCCTTCTGGTCCCCGTTGTCGTAATCCGTAAGGTATTCGGTGAAGTTCAGTACGCGGTTCCGGCTGAGGCTCAGGTTGCCCGTGGCATCGAACCAGGAGGTGGGTTTCCAGGCCCCCTGCAGTTCCAGGCCGGCCCGATAGCTACGGGGGATGTTGGTTCTCGTGTATTCTCCCACGTCATTGATTTGACCGGTAAGGACCAATTGGTCCCGATAGTACATGTAATACGCCGTGGCGCTCCAGTTGAAATGCGTTCGCTTTTGGCCGAGGCTGGCTTCCACGTCCGTGAGGTGTTCGGCCTCGGGCTGCTGTTGCTGGTTGGCCTCGAAATCATCCCGGTTAGGCTCGTGTCCGGCAAGACCAACTGACAAGTAACCGTTCCAGCCCTCGCGTCCCGTGAAGCTGATACCCGCCTTGGGGTTCAGGAAATCGAAATCCTTGTGGACGTATAGCCCGGGATTATCGTCGAAGCCATTGAGGTAATACGTGATGACACGGTTCTGCACGTCCAGGAAGGAGCTCCACGCGGTATTGAAATTGTGCTGCCACTTCGCATAGGCGTTCCAATCCGTCTTGTTGGCCACATTCCAATAGTATTGGTAGTCGTTGGGAAAACCTTGGCTGGCCCAGGTAACGATCCCGTAGTGCTCCCCATCGTAGCGGTACCAACCTCCTCCCAGGATGAGCTGATCGGCGCCCGAATGGTATTGCAGGGAGGCGATGCCCCCGTAGAACCAATTGTTGAGCCACAGTTGCTGGATCAGGTTGGTGGTGGTAATGGTGTCGCCGTTGTACACGGGGTTGGGCAAGCCGTAGGCGGCGTAGGATTGCTGGGGGGAATACTCGATATAATATCCCCATCCCCGCGTCAGGAAGGCGGCCGTGGTCAGGTCCCACCTGCTATTCAGGGTATGGTTGAACAGCAATTGGTAGTAATCCTGCTGGTAGTTGTCCGTTTGCGCGGGGTACGTGAAATAGTTGTACTTGCGTTTGTCCGACTTGAACAGATTTATTGAATCCTGTGGCGTAAAGAAGGTGGTGCCTATGTTTGCATCGTAGTATTGCTGGAGTTGAGCGGGGGTGCCGAACAGCTTGGCCCCGGGGTCCCCGTCCCATGTTTGGTAAGTCGTTTCCAAACCACTGATGAAGTTGAAACGCAGCGAAGAGCGTTTGGTCAGGTAAGCGAACGAAAGGTACAGGGACTTCAGATCGCTGGAGCCCCGGTCCACATAACCCAGGCTGGTCATCCTGGACACCCGCGCGTCTACCGTAAAGTGCCCGTCGATCAGGCCCGAGCCCGCTTTCACCATGGTTTTCCAGGTGGAGTAAGAGCCCACACTGTTGTCTGTTTCCGCGTATGCTTTGTCGTTGAATTCGTTCGTGCTGAGGTTGAGGGAAGCCCCGAAGGCGCCCGCCCCGTTGGTAGAGGTGCCCACACCCCTTTGTATCTGAAGTGAGCTGACCGAGCTTGCGAGGTCGGGCAGGTCCACAAAATAGACGCCCTGGTCCTCGGCGTCGTTCAGGGGGATGCCGTTCAGCGTGACATTGATCCGCGTTTGATCCACCCCTCGAATGCTGATCCCCGTGTAGCCCACCCCGTTCCCCGAATTGGAATTGATGACCACGGAAGGCGTTTGGTCCAGGAGGTAGGGGATGTCCTGGCCGACGTTGTTTTCAGCCAGGGCTTGTTTATTCAGCGTGGTCGTAGGGAAAGGGGCCTTGTCTCCCGCTCTAAGTGCCTTTATTTCAATTGGTTGTAGGAAAAGGTCGATCCTGGGCAGGGCAATTAAAACGCGTCCTGCCGAGACCGTTAGCACCTGGGAACGATAGCCTATACTACTGACGCGGAGCGTATAAGGACGCGCTTTGTTCAAATTAAAAATAAAATCACCGTCTTGATTTGTCTGGGTCGCCCCGAATTTATCAAGGCTGACGGTTACCCCGGCCAAAGGCTCGCGGGTGGCGGAATCGACGACGATTCCCTGCAGTTGGACTTGTGCTTGACCCAGTACAGGACTGGTTAGAAGACACATCGCCCAAAACAACTTTTTCATGGTCCTTGCGGATTTAGTTGAAAAATGGTTTTGGGAAATGCTGCGAATGGAGAGGATTGTCCACCTTCCCTGCGCAGGCATTACCCTGTTCAGGTTCTACGGGTATGATCTCAGCCTGGCGGTTTCACCCGCCATAAGCACCCCGAGGAATCTAGGTGGCAAAAATAAAGAATAAAAGCTATAATCACTGTAACTTTCCTGGACGCCCGCGCGTCTCACACTAAACGTATAACCATGCTTATTCGGAAATTGTTGATACTGCCGGCTCTCCTCGCCGTTACCGCGGCCTGGTCCCAGAACAACCTATTGGTCGAGGCGCCCAATGTGCAAAAGCGTGTGGTTGGGGCCTTCCATGGCGTCGATGTCTCCAGCTCCATAGACCTGATCATCAAACAGGGCGATGAGGACGGGGTTGCCATCAGCGCCTCGGATATAAAGACCCGGGACATGATCGTCACCGAAGTGAGGGATGGGATCCTGCATATCTTTTTGAACGAAAGGGGGGGATTTCAC
>CAZJDB010000157.1:0-8328 GCA_964544695.1 uncultured Chitinophagaceae bacterium | reverse complement strand
GAGTTCAAAGCGGGGCATTTCGTCCCCGTGGAACTCTAACGCTTTACTCGTACCGCAAAGCTTCGATTGGATCGAGGCGCGATGCCTTTTGGGCCGGATAGTATCCGAAAAAGATCCCGGTTATTGCGCACACCAGGAAGGACAGGAGGATGGAAGATTCGGAGACCAGGGTGGGCCATGCCAGGAAAAGGGTAATGAGCCTGGCCGCCCCCACGCCCAGAACCACCCCGATAATACCCCCCGTTATACTGATCAGGAGGGCTTCCAGGAGGAACTGCATGAGGATATCAATGCCCCGGGCGCCGATGGACATACGCAGACCGATCTCCTTGGTCCTTTCGGTGACGGATACGTACATGATGTTCATGATGCCGATTCCCCCAATGATCAGCGATATTCCCGCAATGGCGGTAAGCAGCACGGTCAGGAGCTGGCTGGTGGAGCTGAAGGTGTTGAGCAGTTCGGCCTGAGACCGGACCAGGAAATCGTCCTGGTCTGTCGACCGCAACCGATGGGAAGTGCGTAATATCTGGCTCATCTCATCGACCGCCTGGTCCGCGGAATTCTCGTTGATGGCCGAGGCATAAATATTTTGCAGGTAGATGGAGCTGAGAATGCGTTTCATCACGGTACTGTATGGAGCCAGGATGATGTCGTCCTGGTCCTGGCCGAAGGCATTTTCCCCCTTCACGCCTAGCAGCCCTATGATCTTGAGGGGGATGGCATTGAAACGAATGATCTTTCCGATCGGGCTTTCCCCTCCGGGAAAGAGATTGGTGGCGACGGTCTGGCCGATCAGGCAAACCTTGGCGGCGGTGGTGACGTCGTCATCGCTGAAGGAAATCCCATCCTGCAGGGGCCAGTCCCGGATGTCCAGGTAAGACGGGCTCACTCCCTGAATGGTAGTGGGCCAGTTCTGGGACCCGTTGATGGACTGTCCCTTGGATTGCACCCCCGGAGATACCGCATTCAGCAGGTGCGCCTCTTTCTCCAGGGCGGTCACGTCGGCCAGGGTCAGGGACTGGACGGAGGTGGCGTCCAGGCGGGCGCCTGCCGCCACGTTGCTGTTGGGACGGACCGTAAGCATGTTGGAACCCATGGATGCGATCTGAGACTGGATGCTTTGCTTGGACCCCTGTCCAATGGCCACCATGGCGATCACGGCAGCCACCCCGATGATGACTCCCAACATGGTAAGGAAGGCGCGCAGCTTGTTTCGCAGCAGTGCCCTCCAGGCGATCCGTATGAGATTGATTGGGCTCATGGTCAATAGTCATCCGATGCAGGTATCCCAGCCAGCACGTCCCTGGCGGAGCGTTTGTTTTCCACGGGAGTATCCTTCATCAGTTTCCCATCCCGCAGCATCACCGTACGGCTGCTGAAGGAGGCGATATCGGGTTCGTGCGTGACGAATACAATTGTTTTTTGCTGGGTCTCATTCAGCTCTTGCATCAAGGCCATGATCTCGTAAGAGGTTCGTGAATCGAGGTTCCCGGTGGCCTCGTCTGCCAGGATCATGACCGGTTGATTGACCAGGGCCCGGGCTATGGCCACCCGCTGCTGCTGCCCCCCCGAAAGTTGGCTGGGGTTATGGTCCAGGCGATCCGCGAGCTTCACCGATTCCAGGGCGTGGATGGCGCGCTCCTTCCGCTCATGAGAAGAGATACTCGAATTGTAAAGCAACGGCAACTCCACATTTTCCAGGGCGGAGGTCCGGGGCAAAAGGTTGTAGGCCTGGAATACGAAGCCTATCTTAAGGTTGCGCAAGCGGGCCAGCTCGTTGCGGGAAAGCTTACCGATGTCCACGCCATCCAGGAGGTATTTTCCGTCGGTGGGTTTATCCAAACAGCCAAGGATGTTCAACATCGTGGTCTTGCCCGAGCCGCTGCTGCCCATGATGGTGAGGAATTCGCCGGCATTCACGTCGAATGTCACACCTTTTAGGGCTCGAACGATTTCCGTGCCCATGTGGAACTCACGCTTCAGATTTTGTATCTCCAGGATTTTTTTCATTTGGCCGCGGGTTTTTTGGGCGGTGTGGTTGCGCGGCGCGGCATGAACGGGCTCGTGGGGGCGGCGGCGGAACCTTTTGCTGCGGGGGCCGCTTGCGCGCCGGTGACCACGGCTTCATCTCCGGATAGTCCGCTGATGACCTCCACATTGGTATCGTCGTTCAGTCCCGTACGGATCACCTTTTGCACCAGGGAATCCCCGCTCAATACCCACACCGAAGCCCTCCTGCCTTTGCCGGAACCTTTCTTCACCACGTCACCGCTCATCCCGATGGTATCCATGCGAACTGAGGTGCTGATGTGCAAAGCCTGGGAGTCGGGGACGATGGTAAACTTTTTGGATAGGGTTGGGTCGGGCGTGAACTTCAGGCTCTTGGCGGGGATCAACATCACGCCGGAATCCACCTGTGTATATATGGAAATGTTTGCCGTCATGCCCGGTTTCAGTTTCTTATCCTTGTTGGGCGCGGCAATGATCGTCGAATAGGTCACCACATTGGCCGAAGTCGTGGGATCGAGGCGTACCTCCTGGACCTTCCCCATGAACACGTCGGTCGGAAAAGCATCCACGGTAAAGGTCACCGTTTGCCCGTTACTGACGCCCCCGATATCGGCCTCATCCACGGCCGCCGCCACTTGCATGTTGGTCAGGTCTTTGGCGATGATGAACAGGGTGGGGGTACTGAAGCTGGATGCGACCGTCTGACCCACGCTGACATTACGCGACAGGACCGTCCCGTCGATGGGAGAATAGATGCTGGCATAGGCCAGGTTCTGGTTGGCTGCCTGAAGTTGAGAAGAGATGCTGTTTACATTTCCCACGGCGGATTGATATTGGTAATCGGCCGTTTCATAGTCTGCCTTGCTGATCGCCCCCGTATTGTACAATAACTGTTGGCGGTCGAAATTCGCTTTTTGATAGACCACCTGGCTTTTGGCCGCTTCCAGGGCCCCTTTATACTGGGAAACGGTCGCATTCAGCAAGGATTTATCTAATTCTGCAATGAGCTGCCCTTTCTTTACAACTGAATTAAAATCTACCAATACCCTGGCGATGGTCCCCGATTCCTGGGTGCCTACCGCGACGGTATCCACCGGTTGCAGGGAGCCTGTTGCGGTCACGCTTTTGGATATATTTCCCGCGTAAGGCAGGATAGTTTGCACCTGGATGGGCGTTTCCTCCTTGTAGTAACCCCAATACCAATACGCGCCACCCGCGCATAACACCAGGACTCCTATCCACCACCATCGGAATATCTTTTTCATTGCTTATGGTTTATAGTTCGATGGGCACCCCCGTATAGAAATCGTAAATCTTCACATCCAGCACCGCATTGTACTTCGCCTGGGTGTAGGCCTGCAGAGCCTGAACGTAGGCATTCTTTTGCTGTAGGAACTGCACCACATTGGCGGCCCCCACCTTCAGTTCTTCCGTGGCGATGCGGTAACTTTCCAGGGTGTAGTTCAGTTGATCGACCGAGGCATTGTACTGGGCCTGGGCGTTCAGGACATTAATATAGGCCTGCTCCACGGTTTGAGACAACCCGATCCGGGCTCCTTTCAGGTTGAGCTCCTCCTGCTGAATTTCGATCTTGGCATTTTCCACGTTGGTACGGTTGATCCGGTTGCTGAAGATGGGAATGGATAGGGTCAGCCCCACCTGCTGAAAGAAATTATTGTCGAGTTGTTGGAAATATCCGGGCGTTTCATTGTTCGAATAACCGGTGGACAAGGCGGCACTGGCGCGAAGGGTGGGGTAGTATCCCGACCTGGCCTTGGCCAGGTCCACCTGAGCCGATTGGACGCCCAGTTCCCCGATCCTGAGTTCGGGTCTCGTCCTGGCCGCCACCATTTGGGCGCTGTCCAGGGAAGGCACGAGGGCCGTGGCGATCAGGGTATCCGGTGTCCCGATGTCGAAGGGCGTGCCAGAGGGCAACTGCAACAGGACCCTAAGGTTGAGTAAACCCTGCCGGACATTGCTTTCTCCTGTAACCAGCGTATACCTGTCGCTGGCCAACTGGGCCTGTAATTCGGCCAGGTCTACTTTGGCGATGCTGCCGGCGTCGTATTCCTGTTGGGCTTGTTTGACCTGAGCTTCAGAAGTATTTATGAGGTCCTTTTGATAGACGATGGTTTCCTTGGCCAGCAAGATGTTGAGATATGCCGCCGTGATCTGCACATAAATGTTATCAATATCTTCCAGTACGCTCTGGTTGTCCGATTCCAGGATCAGGTTGTTCTGCCGGATTACATCCTTCAGGTAACCACCCTGGTATAAGGTCATCCCGGAGCTGATCGAATAGTTGCTGGCAAAACTCGACTGGGTTTGAAAACCACCCACCACGGGGTTGGTATTCTTGCTGTGTGTGTAGGTTTGGCTGGTGCTGCCGCCAAGACTGGGGAGCTGAGCGGCCCGGGAAAGCAAAAGCTCTTGTTTACCCGTTTCCACGTTCAGGCGGGCAGAGCTAATGGTAATGTTGTTATCTTTCGCATAGGCGAGGCAGGTCTTGAGGTCCCATACCTGAGGGAGCGTCTGGGCTCCGGCGGAGCAACCAAAACCAAGTGCAAGGAAGATCGGCCAGGAACGGCGAATGAGCATATATGCTGGTTAAAATACAACTAATTTCGCACTATGATAAGCCTTGAAAATGAATTCCTGACCACAACCATCGATCCCAAAGGGGCTGAGTTGCAAACGCTGTGCCGGAAGGATAACGGCCTCAACTACCTGTGGAAGGGAGATCCCGCCTTTTGGGGGAAGCATTCCCCCATACTCTTTCCCATCGTGGGCGCCCTGAAGGAGAATACCTACTATTATGAGGGGAAGAAATACACGCTGCCCAGGCACGGATTCGCGCGGGACCGCCAGTTCGATGTGGCAGGCTCCGGTCCTGACGAGGCGTGGCTGCTCCTGCGCGACGATGCCGAAACGCGATCCGTATATCCTTTCCCGTTCGTATTGTCGGTCCGTTATCACCTTGACGGCCCTGTACTTGCCGTGCGCTACGAGGTGCGCAACCCGGGTCAGGACCCCTTGTATTTTTCCATAGGAGGCCACCCCGCTTTTTCGGTTCCTTTGGTCGAAGGGACAAAGTATGAGGATTATTACCTCCTGTTTTCGCAAGCGGAAACGAAAGGGCGCCATGTCCTGGAAGATGGATTGCTCCGTGCGGAGGTGATTCCTTTCCTCGAAGACCAGCAAAAAATTGCGCTCACGCATGAGCTGTTTGCCGCGGACGCGCTCGTGTTCCAAGGTCTGCACTCGGACACTGTCTTGTTAGGCAGCGACAAAACGCCTCATGGCTTACGATTTGTCTTCGGGGGCTGGCCCGACCTGGGCATTTGGGCGGCTCCGGGCGCGCCCTTTGTTTGCATCGAGCCCTGGCAGGGACATGCGGATTTCGTGCACTCGGATCAACAGTTGGTGCACAAGGAGGGAATCGTCCGCCTGGATGCGGAAGAAAAATGGGAAAGGGGATGGGCCGTTGAATTATTTTAGCCGGGCATGTGGTACATACCGTACCAGCCTGCTCCGAACAGCGCCGTCTTGCTTTCCAGGCAAATCCGAACCGTGACGCTTTCTAACAAAGGCCGCATGCGTCCCCCCTTGTGGAAGACGTTCAGCCATTCACCCGATTTCAACAGGGGCAGGATGGCCACGGGTATGCCGCCGCCCACGTACAAGCCTCCGACGCCTTTCATCTTTAGTACGAGGTTGGCCGATTCGATGGCCAGGTAGCGAACGAACATGTCCAGGGCTTTTTTAGCTGTGGGGTCTGTGCCGGCCAGCGCGGCCTGGCTGATCGCGGCGGCTCCTTCGCTTTTGGCGGCTTCTTTAAGCGATTCGGGACAGGGTTCCCCCTTGACGTCGATCAGGAAGTGGAATATATTCATGATGCCCTGACCCGAAACTACCCTTTCCCAACTAATGTGTTCATACTGCTGATGCAGGTAGGTAAATAATTCAAGGTCGATGGCTTCCCTGGGACCGAAGCCGGCATGACCTCCCTCGGTGGCGAAAGGATGATATCGCGAGCCGTCCCAGTACAAGCCGGCTTCACCCAGCCCCGTACCCGGCGCGATCAGGGCGATATTTCCAGGGTCGTTACCTTTCCCCGGGAAGATCAGAAAATCTTTATCATCCAGGGCGGCCAGTCCGTAAGCCGTAGCCTCCAGGTCGTTGATCAGGGCAACGGCCTCCACGCCGAGGCTCTTCTCCAGGCGCTCCTGGTCGACATCCCAGGTGAGGTTGGTTAGCTTGGCGTTTCCTTTCATAACGGGTCCCGCAACACCGATGCATATCCTGGAAGGCATGGGATCTTTTCCCATGAATTTGCGGACGATGTCGTCCAAGGAATTGAATTCTGCCGAGGGGAAGTGGGCCTGCCTGAGGAGGACGGGGCCGGATTCCTGGTGCTGAAAAAGGGCCATGTTGGTTTTGGTTCCTCCGAGGTCGGCGGCAAGTACGAGAGGGTTACCGGACGATTGCGGGTCCGAAAAGGCGATAGGAATGCGCATGCCTAAAGTTACATGTTTCGTCTATACTGACCCCCTACCTGATATAATGCATGGGTGATCTGTCCCAGGGAGCAATACCGGACCGTATCCATCAGGGCGTCGAACAGGTTTCCACCACGCACCGCCGCTGCTTTGAGGCGCTCCAATGCGACGTCCGAGGCGCCTTGGTTTCGTTTATGGAAGGCCGTGAGGTTCTGGATTTGCTGATCCCTTTCTTCCGTCGTGCTGCGGATCACCTCGCCGGGAACCACGGTAGGACTGCCTTGCTTTCCCAAAAAGGTATTTACCCCGACGATGGGATAGGCGCCCGAGTGTTTCAGCGTCTCGTAGTGCAGGCTTTCTTCCTGGATCCTGGTGCGCTGGTACATCCTTTCCATGGCGCCCAACACGCCACCTCTATCGGTGAGGCGGTCGAATTCGGCCAGGACGGCTTCTTCCACCAGATCGGTCAGCTCTTCGATGATAAAGGACCCCTGGATGAAGTTTTCGGTGGCGGCACTCCCGAGCTCCCGGTTGATGATGAGCTGAATGGCCATGGCCCTGCGAACGGATGCTTCCGTGGGTGTCGTAATGGCTTCGTCGTAGGCGTTCGTATGAAGGGAATTGCAGTTGTCGTAAATCGCGTACAGGGCCTGAAGGGTTGTGCGGATATCGTTGAAGTCGATCTCCTGGGCGTGCAGGCTTCGTCCGCTGGTCTGAATGTGGTACTTCAGTTTTTGGCTGCGCTCGGAACCTTTATATTTATACCGGAGGGCCTTCGCCCATATTCTCCGTGCCACGCGCCCGATGACGCTGTATTCGGGATCCATCCCGTTGCTGAAGAAGAAACTTAAGGAAGGGGCAAAATCATCCACGCTCATTTTCCGGCTCAGGTAGTATTCCAGGTACGTGAACCCGTTAGCCAGCGTAAAGGCGAGTTGGGTGATGGGGTTGGCGCCCGCTTCGGCAATGTGGTATCCGCTGATGGAAACGCTGTAGAAATTGCGCACCCTGTTTTCGATAAAATATTCCTGGACATCGCCCATCAGCTTCAAGGCGAACTCGGTAGAGAAGATACAGGTATTTTGGGCCTGGTCTTCCTTGAGGATATCGGCCTGAACGGTCCCCCTGACGGCCGAAAGCGCCTTGGCTTTTATGGTCTGGTAGACTTCTTTGGGAAGGACCTCCGCGCCACTGACGCCCAGTAGGCGGAGGCCAAGGCCGTCATTGCCCTCGGGGAGTCGTTCGGGAGAGGCGGGGTTGTAGTATTTTGGCTTCGCGTATTTGTTCGGGATGGCCTTTTCGACTTTCTCCCACGCGTTGTTTTCGGTGATCCACTTTTCGCAAGCCTGGTCGATGGCTGCGTGCAGGAAAAAGGCCAGGAGGATGGGCGCGGGCCCGTTGATCGTCATACTAACGGAGGTACCCGGATCACATAAATCGAACCCGCTGTATAGCTTTTTGGCATCGTCCACAGTAGCCACGCTGACACCCGAGTTCCCGATCTTTCCATATATATCCGGACGCGGCCCCGGGTCTTCCCCATAAAGTGTAACGCTGTCGAAGGCCGTACTGAGCCTTTTGGCCGGCTGGCCCTGGGACAGGTAGTGGAATCGCTTGTTGGTCCTCTCTGGTACACCCTCACCGGCAAACATCCGTGTCGGGTCTTCGCCGGCGCGTTTAAGCTCGAAGACGCCGGCCGTATAGGGAAAATCCCCCGGGACATTTTCCTGGCCCTGCCATTGGAGGATATCGCCCCAATCCTTGTATTTCGGGAGAACGACTTTGGGGATGCGCGTTCCCGAGAGGCTGGTGCTCG
>CAZJDB010000156.1:0-2738 GCA_964544695.1 uncultured Chitinophagaceae bacterium | reverse complement strand
ATGTTGCTCGATCCATGGGCCAAGTCCATCTACTTCCCCCCCGCTTTCTCCCGGCAAGCGGCCGTCGAGAGTGGGAGCAACATGGGGAAAGCTCCTCTCGCACTGCTGGTGAAAAGCATCGAAACGGTGGACATCCTGGCGGGTGACATACGACCCCAGCACTACCACGACCTGATCATTTACGAAATGCACGTCCGGGGATTTACCATCGATCATAGTGCCGGTCTGGCACACGCCAAACCCGGCACTTTTTCGGCGATCACAGAAAAGATTCCCTACCTGAAAGAACTGGGCGTTACCGCGGTGGAACTCATGCCCATCCACCAGTACGATCCCCAGGAAAACAATTATTGGGGGTACATGACGCTCAACTTTTTTTCCCCGCACCATTCCTACGGCAGCGATCCCTCGGCCCAATTGCTGATCGAGGAATTCAAAAAAATGGTGCGTGCACTGCACGACGCGGACATTGAAGTCATCCTGGATGTCGTTTATAACCATACGACGGAAGGCGATCAATGGGGACCTACCTACTCCTTCAAGGGCATCGATAACTCGTCCTTTTATCTGCTGTCCCCCAACCTGAGCTATTACTTGAATGACGCGGGATCGGGTAACGAGATGCGCACCGCCTACAGAGCGGTGCGGAAGCTGGTCGTAGAAAGCCTGGTGTATTGGTTCAATGACATGCACGTTGACGGATTCCGTTTCGACCTGGCTACCATATTTACCCGAAAGGATAACGGGGAAGTCAATTATAACGATCCCCCCATCCTGGAGGAAATTTCCATGTACCCTGACCTCGCCCGCGCCCGGTTGATTGCCGAACCCTGGGACACGGTGTCTTACCAGTTGGGCGTCCAGTTCCCCGGTACCAACTGGTCCCAATGGAACGGGCAGTACCGGGATGATATCCGGCGCTTCATCAAGGGAGACGACAACATGGTGCCCAGGTTGATGAAAAGGGTATATGGGAGCGACGATATATTTTTCGAAGCCCCACCCTACAGCGCAAAGCCCTTTCAATCGATCAATTTCCTCACCTGCCACGATGGATTCACGCTGTACGACCTGGTGGCGTACAACGACAAGCACAACCTCGCCAACGGGCATAACAATACGGACGGGACGGACAATAACTACAGTTGGAATTGCGGATGGGAAGGGGACACCAATGTTCCACCCGATGTCGTGCGTCTGCGCAAAAAGCAGGTACGCAATATGACCACCCTCCTGATGTTTTCCAACGGGATACCTATGTTCCGGATGGGCGATGAATTCCTCAACACGCAATGGGGAAATAACAACCCCTATAACCAGGATAATGCGACTTCCTGGCTGGATTGGGGCAGGAAAGAGCAATTTGCGGACATATTCCGATTCTTCAAAACGATCATCGGCGTTCGAAAAGCACACCCCAGCATTTGTCGTGGAGTATTCTGGCAAAATGATGTGCATTGGCACGGTGTGGGCGCCGAGGCCGATTTATCCTGGACTTCAAAGTGCCTGGCATGGTTCCTGAACGGGAAATCGATGCAGGATGACGACTTCTATGTCATGGTCAATGCGTGGTGGAATCCCCTCGACTTCGTACTGCAGGAGGGGAACCCCGGGGAATGGAAGCGCATCATCGATACGAACCTGGAATCGCCCGATGACATTGTGGATTTCGGCACCGCTTTGGCTTTGAACAGTCCGACCTACCGGGTTGAAGGGAGATCCATCGTCGTATTGCAACGAAAACTCGTTTTATGAAATATGCAACGCTGCTAGCCTTACTGTTTTCTTATGTTTTTTCAAGCGCCCAAATCCCCGTGGATCAGGAACCCCACCACAAGGTGATCCTGGACAACGTGTATATGCGCGTCCTGGAAGGGCACATCGCGCCGCATGATTCCACCTCCGCGCACATCCATGCGGCAAATTCGCTGGTCATCTTTTTGTCCGCGTCGACCTTTAGCCTCGAGACGCCGGGGTCGGCGCCGGTAACTTCAACGGTAAAGTCCGGGGATATAAAATACGTCGCTTACGGAGACAAACCCGTCACCCACATCGTACGCAACCTGGGAGATACGGAGTTTCATTTCCTGGTGGTGGAAATAAAAAGGCCGCTACGATAGCGGCCCTTTTTTATTTTACTGGAAACACAACTGCCTATTTATTTCCCCCGTCCCACCACATTTTGGTGGTGAACAGGTCTCCGCCCATGTGGGTGGTTGCCTGCTTATAGCCTGCGGCATCCAGGGTGATTTGCTCGATAGGATAAATCAGCCTGCGGGGAATGGTTCCACCCGTGGCATTGCCGGCATAGTTTACGGGGGTCAGGGCGGGGTAACCGGTCCTGCGCCAATCCGTCCAACCTTCCATGCCGTTATAGGTGGTAGCCATGAGGATCCACATTTCTGTGTAGATCTGATTCAATTTCTGATCCAGGGTGCCTCCGCTGGGATAAGGATTGGCGGTCTGGTAAGCCAGGACTTCTCCCGCGGTAGGGGTAAAGGCCGCGTTGTACAAGGACATCTGCTGGATGGCGGCTGCCTGGCCAAGCGCGTAATCCACCGCCGGGGTCCCGGTGACCCAGCCCCTTTCCTCGGCCTCTGCCTTGAGGAATTCCACCTCGGCATAGGTGACGATGATCAGGGGAGAGGTGGATTGGTAGGTCAGGGTGTTGGGAACGGAATACAGGTTGATGGGCGTTGCTCCGGGGACCACATCGAGACCGTTGGGCAGGCCCAATT
>CAZJDB010000155.1:0-16004 GCA_964544695.1 uncultured Chitinophagaceae bacterium | reverse complement strand
ACTCGGGCTTTCCGCAGCCCCTGTAGAAATCCCGGGCCTGTATCCTTTCCCACACATGACGTATCTGGCGCCTTACGGTGGCCAGGTCTTCGGGGGTTATGGGGATCTTCCTGCGGACGTATTGTTTCTTTGAATCGGGCTCTACGAATTCGAAGGCGGTACTGACCACTTCCCAGTTTTTACCCGGATAGTGATCCATCAAAATCTTATAAAATATGGCCTGCCTCCAATAATCTCCGCCCAGGGTGTTCTTTTCGCCGGGGGGCTTTAACTTGACTTGCGCCTTTTCGGGATCCCCCGTTTTATAGTCCACGACGTTCACCTGGTTGCCTGTAAATTCCAGCTTGTCCAGTTGGCCTTTCAGGGGAATGTCATCCAGGACCCCTTTAACATTCAACTCCACCAGGGTTACCGTCGGCCATTCGTTTATATAAGTATCGTACAATTTTCCCAGGACTTCGTGCCCGTATTCGAGCCTCCGCGCAAGGCCTTCCCGGGTAAAACTTTCCCGATGGCGAACTAGCCACCAGTCGAAGTCTTCGAGGAAAGCGGCTTTTGAGGGAAAGGTCTTTTTGTCCGGCGAAGCATGCATTTTTTCAAAAAGGCGCTTCAGGGCAAAATGCACCGCTATCCCGAACTCCGCAGCTTCAGATTTGCCCCCGGGGATACGGATGAGGCTTTGGTAATAAAACTGCAAGGGGCAATACAAGTAATTGTTCAGGGCCGTGACGTTCATCACGAAGCGGTCCAGCAGGGGTTGCAGGAAGGCCTCCTCCACTTTCTCGATTTCAGGTGCTTTTCCCTCGGCGAAGTGCAGGGCTTCCAGGTCCATGAGGATTTCTTCCGGTATGCTCTCCTCGGTCACCGGTAAGGGATATTTTTCGCGGATTTCTTCTATAAAGAGGCTCCTTTCCAGTTCCTTTCCATCCGGCCGGAACCTTGACCAGGACAGGTGCGCATGTATTTCGGCGCGCGTCAGGGCGACATAAAACAGCCGCCTCAGTTCCTCTTCCTCCTCACCCCCGCCCGTCGTCAGGAAAAGGTTGTCGGGTAAAGCGTATCCCCTGGAAGGCTTCCTTTTTCCCTCCCAGGACTCTTTGTTGCACCCCGTTAGGAACACCCATTCGAATTCAAGCCCTTTACTTCCATGAGCCGTGAGCAGGTTCACCCCCTGGTCGTTGCCCTCCAGTTGGGTGATGGAAATGGGAAGGCTGTTGTCGCCCATCAGGTCGAATAGCGAAACCAGACCGTTTAAATCGAGGTCCGGGTTTCTTTGGTTTTCGTCTTTTATGAAATCGAACAAGGCGGTCAGCACCTGCATCAGCCAAATCTTCTCCGGGGAGGAAATGACGTAGGAAAGGACGCCCCCTTCCCTGATCACGCTTTCCAGCAACTGCAGGAGGGTTAGGTTTTGCTTTTCTCCCACCCACCGCTCGATCGAATCCGACACCTTTTTGATATCGGGGTTCACCGGGGGGGTAAATAGGTCGGCAGGTACGGACCGGGCCTTTTCATATAGGAGTTGGCGCAGGGAATAGGCCTCCTTGTACTTCTTTTCGGTAACGGCTACGCTCATGCGCGCCACTTCCATGGGCGAAATCCGGTAGAAGGGGAAATGCAGTATCTCGAACAGCCAGGCGTCCCCGCTGAAGGGCAGTTGGGTTTCGGCGTCGATATACCGGAGCAGCGTAAGGATGTTCCGGGCAAAGGGAATCGCCAGGAGGTTCAACCGGCGTTTGGAATAAAAGGGAATTTTCTGGGTCTGCAATACGCGACCAAACTCTTCCCCATAGCGGTTTTCCCGGTAGATCACGGCGATCTTCCGGGGGGACACTCCTGCGTTGATGAGTTCTTTGATCTCCAGGGCAATCCCGGCCATTTCGTGCTTTTGACTCAGGTACTCCTTGAACCGGGGTTCCAGGGCAACGTGCTTATTGCTGGTCAGGACCTTTTCCCCGATCAGGCGATCCTGGTTGTTTTCAATCAGGGCCCGGGCGGCATCCAGGATGGGCTGGGTGGAGCGGTAATTCCGGGTTAGCACCACTTCCGCCAACTCGCCCATATGCCGGTTTCTTTTGAATGACTCCATGTTCTCCTTGCTGGCGCCCTGGAAGCGGAATATCGACTGATCGTCATCCCCAACAACGAATATGTTCGGGTTTTCCCAATAGCTGATCAGGAGCTCCACCAATTCGTTTTGGTTGGAGCTGGTATCCTGGAATTCATCGACCAGGATGTACTGGAAGCGTTCCTGGTAATCCGCCAGCAGGGAGGCATTTTCCCGGAAGGCCTTGATCACCCAGTTGATCATGTCGTCGAAATCATAACGGCTGGCCCTGCGCATCATCTCCTGGTAGTGATCGAATTCCCGTATGGCCGCCCTCAACTTCTCCATGCGCTCCAGCTCTGTGTAATAGTCCGGCTTCAGGTCCCCCGCCTTCCATTTCCCCGCCCTTGTCGTTTTGTATATGAATTTGTCCATCTGGTCCATTCCCACTTTATACTCGTCAATCTTTCCTTCGAGGAATGCGGGCGTCCACCCTTCGCGCTTCATCGTGGAAAACAGCCCCTGGAGATTGGTCATTTCATAATAAACATCCCCGCGGTAGCGTTTCAGGGGATTCCCTTTGGGCAACTGGTCGATGAGGCGTTTGAGGATCTCCAAGCGCTCCAGGTCGCTGACAGGGTCCATGGATTGCTTGTCGAACAGGGAAAGATTCCGTTGAATGACCTCGTTGCAAAAGGCGTGGAAAGTAAAAATATTGACCCGGTAGGCGTCCGGCCCGATAAAAGAAAGGAGCCTGCGACGCATGGCCACCGCCCCCGCGTCGGTATAGGTCAGACAAAGAATATTATCAGGAGAAGCATCTGTTTCCAGCAGGATCTTCCCGATGCGCGCGCCCAGAATTTGGGTCTTCCCCGTTCCCGGTCCGGCAATAACCATCACCGGACCCTCTATTGTATCAACAGCCGCCCTTTGTTCAGGATTCAGTTGGGTGTATATTTTCCGGTATTCTTCCAAAGCGTTAAAAAATGTTTAATTACATATGAAATAAGCGTAATTTTTGCTAGCTTACTCACGAATGCGACTTTTGCCCGTTTTTAAAATCCTTCAATGCGACCCCGGAATTTTTATACGGGGTCTTTTAAAAATTTACCACTTCGTGGTATTGCCCTGTGAAAAAGGTGGGTTATCTTTGTAGCGCATTACGCGAAACCTATAATGGAATTCACCTGTACACTCTTTGATCCGTGCCCTTTTCTCACGGTCAATCTCTTCCACATAACCTGATCCATACTCTAAGCGATCACACCTCCCTACTCTACTTTCACGCGTTGCCATAACCTTCCGTGCACCTTCGCCGTCATCCCTATCAGCAACCTTAGGCCGTTGCAAACCTATGGCACCTTGCGTTCACTTACGCGCTCATTGGGCGCCCGCGCGGCTGGTCCGCGAAGTCTAGCCCGGTATCCGGCTGATATACTTTTCTATCTGCTTGATCTGATCCACGATCTGTGGGGTGGTTGGCTTCAGGGCTTTTGCTTTCCTGAAGTAATCCTTGGATGCCCGGAATTCGCGCTTGGTCATCATAATGGAACACAACTGCAAGTAGGCCGCCGCCTGGTTCTCCTTATCGGGCAACCCTTTGCGGAGCGCCTGCCGGATATAGCTTTCCGCCTGGCGGATGTCGTTCTTTTGCATGGCCATCATCCCCATCTGAAGTAATGATGCGCCCTCGGCCTCTTTCATAGGCATGCCGAGATCCAGCCCTTTCTTCATCATCTTTTCCGCCCCATCGAAATCCTGATCCATCATCGCCATATTCCCCTTAAGCGTGTAATACACGGACCGCACGGGTTTGATCAATAGCCACGGGAATTTTATAGAGCTCAGGACCTTTTTCGCCTTATCCATGTCCCCCGACTCCATGTGTTCCTGGATGAGGCGCAAAGGCCCGATGATAAAATGCCCCACGATGCAAATCGCGGCTACCAGGTATAATACAAAGGCTGGCCAGAATCCGCTCCATAAATTCACCCCCACCGCAGCGACCAACAATATGAGTCCCAGGGCGAGACGCACTCTGACGAACCAGTTAAGCCATTTCATATATAATGTTTAAGAAAGCAGCAAAGATAATGGGAGAATCCTGTATTTTTGCGATCGGTTTTCTGACCGGATTGGCCTCGTAGTTCAATGGATAGAATAGAAGTTTCCTAAACTTTAGATACAAGTTCGATTCTTGTCGGGGCTACTAAGTTTTATTCGCCTTTTCTCCAAATTTCTCCCTTTTTCTCTACTGTCCCGGATTTTAGTGGCCGGGTTCCCTTCGGAACCCAAAGACAGAAGGCGAAACACCGACTCAGAACACATTTTCCCCCGGTTTTCGGAAGCAAACCGGCTGATAATTTTGGTGTTAAGCCTTTTCAAGCAATTTTGTAGGCACTTTTAACGTAAGATCATCCCGAACCTGCCCGTCTTCAATTGCCGAAAAAATTGAACACAACTCTCCTTCATCATCTACAAATTCATCCGTTATGAGAATTCCAAAGGGTGGGTTGTCGGTATCAACCTCAGGAAAAATAATTCTTACTCGGTCCCCTGCCTTCCATCTCGGGTCACTACTTATGTGGTATACACGCTTTTTCGCTTCCGCTTCCAATTGTTTTGAATCCGCTATATGAATACCGCCGGTTATTTCTTGTTTTTCGTTAAATTGCGGGTCAATTATGGGCTGCATTCCATCATCGAAAAAGGACCTGAAATAAATATCCACCCTTTCATCCGATTCGAGAATTCGAAGGGAACACAGACCCACTGAAAAGCCAACTTTATTCCAATTTGCATGGAGTGCTTCAAATTCGCCGGGGTTCGCTATAACGGGAATATTTGGACCTAATCTTATTATTTCCCCTGTGCTGAAGTCCAATAGTAATCCCAAGGGTGCGTAATCATTGGTGATATGTTGATGCGTTTCCATTTGCCGACTATATCTTATTTTCTCAAACCCAGATATCCTGAGAATTGTTTCCGCCGGGCTTTTATTCTTTTCCAGTTGCCGTATTATACCAAATTGCCTTTGTTTGCTGGTAAATCCAAAAGGATCTTTCCGTTCAATAGCTGCTTGTAGTTGTTCACTAATATGGGCTAAACCCTCGTCCACATTGGCTTCTGAAAAACGATGAACTTTCCGGCCAAGGGTCATGAATTCACGGCTGCCATCTGACAAGAGAAATTGTATACAATACTCTCCACTATTAAAGCTATGTTCCTGGTTCCAATACAAAACAATGTTATTGTATCTAGAAGCCAGTGATTTGGTTTGACCTATAATACCTTGTCCGGTTTCAGCCAAGGACGCCCACTTTTTATAGTCGAAATCTGTCAGTTTTTCATTCCCTGTCAGACCTGCATATTGCGTTTTACCCAAAATACGATCCACAGGGCGCAAGCACCGGGCATGTACGTTTCCAACATTAGGCTGAAGCCCAACCTCGTCAACTTCAACCAAATAGCTCTCATTTGTAGAAATCATTTGTCCACAGTGAAGGCAATGCATTGGTTCTGAATTGGCATCATATAAATCTTGCAAAGTATGCCTTTGCCAGATCGCCGTATCAGTTTGTTCGACTTCGTCAATATTTCCATTCGCAGGACAGAGGCCAACTTTTTTGTCCTTATAATTTTCTTTTATATTTTCCCAAAAACTCAAAGATCCTTGCCAGGTAGCAAATCGGTATAATACGGTCCACTCAAAAAAATCCCCATCTTCTCTCACGCTTTTCATCCTATCGTTTCGAAACGAGACATTTTTAATCCCCTGATCATCGAATCGATAAAGTTCAACGAGAAGTAAATCCGCAGTTTCTAGAAATGACTTTATTAAAATAACCTCTTTACCTGTTCGCCACTCATCGCTCCCGGTATACGTGGTAAGTAGTTCCCGAAGTAAAATAATATTACGCGGCTCACCATTTGATTTTGGGTGATTCATCCTAACCCAGGGATCAATTAACGTAAAAATCATTTCACCACCTTGATGCCCAACATTTTCGATTTGAGCACCCACTGGTTTTTGAAAGGAATTTTGGGCTGTCATGGTTGTCACGTATCGAATAATCTCACGCGCCGAAGAAAATTGGTAATCGTTAATTGTAAAAAAACGTAGTAGGTATTTGGCAAAAGGGCTGTGTTGTCCTTCCCTTCCATCTGAAACCGTCTCCTCCCCTCCAGACCCTAACATCCAACGAGAAATATAGTCATCCAAGCTAGTATAAAGTCTTTCAGATGAAATTCCTCTTGTTCTCGTGAGAAAAGTTCCCGCAAAACAAGAGTCTACGATAAGAAAGGTGTGCCTTGATTTAATAGATTCTATGTAATCTTTAATTTCCGAATTCGGAATGTACTCACTTATGTTTTTTGATGCATTATAAGGAACCCAGTACCCTTTTTTAGTAATTGGATGTTGCCAACCATGGCCAGCAAAATAAATTAGTAAATTATCATTTTCGGTAATACGCGTCACCAGGTCGCTAAACGCATCATAGATATTTCTCTTTGTTGCGTTTTCATTAAATATAGGTTCTTGACAAAGTTCAAAGGCGTAACGATTAATCAAAACGTCCATTAATTCCATGGCGTCATTTACTGCATTTTCCAAGGGGTCAAACCCAGGCGCAGTATACCGGTCAATACCGATCACCAATAAATAGTTAGCTCTCTTTTTCACAATCCAAAAGTATTGATATTCAAATTTTGGTAATGGCACAATTGCCAGAACTGTGCGATGACGAATTACGCCCAATAGGCTTTCTTATTAGTGGGCATCCAAGACCATCCAAATCTGCTTGATAAATGTTGTAATGGCCGAAATACCTCCTAGGTCCAAGGTTGATAAAAAGTCTTCCGCTAATCCAATATTAACAATAAAGGGTTTACAAATCGAAAGTAAGCCCAGTCATATTTACACTTTTGGGAAGAAGAGCGAAGAGAAAGTTGGAGCAATTTGGTTTACCGCTAAGGTCAATGGATACCAAATGGAGGGATTGGGTATGTTTTGTGATATGTTGCACCGATTCACTTGATGTATTGAGTGGTCATACTATAAACTATTCCGAGATCGAAGACGGAAGTGTAATTCAAACCCTGATACCTACAATAAATGAAATCAGCAAGCTTATTTAGTTTAGGATTTAATTTTTGACGCCGGCCTACTATCAATTCGACGTGCTCCAGTCCAAAATTGATACAACATTGCATTGTTTGCCATCATTTGTCTAAGCCGCTCCATTGGTGACTTAGAAAGCCAAATTTTAAGTTGCTTATCTTTTATATTTTGTGGAGTGTCATTCATGCTTCAAAAGATTAAAGGTACTTAAGTTGAGTTTTCCAATCCACAAATTGATATATTCCCAATCAAGATTGTCGGAAACAATAAGATTTCTAATGTCAGTCATTTGAATTGCAGACTGAAGTTGTTGTATCCAAATCAATTTAGAAATAATTAAATCTTCAAGAGAAACCACATAAATGGTACTACCAAAAAATTCCATCGGGATTCTACGGCTGAATTCATTTTGTCGGAACGGATCATTTTTCAACACGACAAAATCTGCTTTAAAACCTGTGTCATGATCAATAATGTTGAACATCCTTTGATTTTTCACTGCATCTTCGATAGCATCTTTATCGCAATAATATCCCTCTTTGAAATTACTCGCGAAGCGATCAATGTCTTGTGGTCCTAAATGAACAATGAAGTCAAAATCTTGCGTAGCCCTAGGGACAATGTATAAACTCATGGCGACACTCCCTGACAACATATAAGGAATGTCGCAAGTATTAAGAACATTAATTACTTTTTGAAAAAAACTCTCCATTCTAAGTCAATTTACTTCAACAGAATCTACCTATCAAAATAGACTTTATAAATTCCTATATCCTATTGTAAATCAATGTGAATGATCAAAATGGAGGCCGGCACTTTTTTATCGTTCAATGCAATCGGACGCATTGATTTTATTGTAGAAAACATTAAAATCGGTGAAAAGCTGGTTAGCTTCGTACAGTTCATTGTCCGAAAACGACCGAATTCCAATATTAATTTAGTGTTAACCTGTTGCCGTCGAGCTGGTTACAACCACGGCACGCAATTGGCTGCGGAGCAGTCATGCTCCAAAACTTCCTCCTCATCGCCTGGAGAAACCTGGCCAAGCAAAAGGTCCTCTCCTTCATCAACGTATTCGGCTTGTCCATTGGTATCGCCTGCTTCAGCCTCTTTCTGTTGTATGCGCTGAACGAATTCAGCTTCGATGGGTTCCATCGCAATGCTAAAGACCTGTACCGCGCATACCAGGACGACGCTATTTATAAAAAGCATACTGCCGACGGCAATCTGTTCACGCCGATGCCCCTCGGCCCAGCCATGAAGCAAGACCTCCCGGATGTCGTGGATTATAGCCGCTTCATACAATCCTTCGAGACCTTCCTGCGAGTGGGATCGAACGCAAAGCGGGAGAACATTGCCTTCGCGGATCCTTCCTTCTTCCGTATGTTTTCTTTCCGCCTGAAGGAAGGGAACGCGGCTTCGGCGTTGAGTGACATGCATAACCTGGTGGTGACGGAAGAAACGGCAAAACGCCTTTTCGGAAACGAAGACCCCATGGGGAAAACGATCCAGATTCAAGTCCTGTTCAATGCATTCGAACCTTTTACGGTAACGGGTGTGGCGGAGGATATCCCGGCCAATTCCTCGATCCAGTTCAATATGTTGGTTCCTTTCCAGGTAATAGAAACGACGGCCGAAGGCAAGGGGGACATCGGGAATTGGGATAGGAATTCTTTCCAAACATTCATCCAGTTGAGGCCCGGAAGCAAACTGGAAAATAATCAGCCATTGTTGACGGAATTCAAATCGAAATATAAAGGAAAAGGTACGCCCGACCTGTATGCGCTCGAGCCCCTGACGCATATGCACACCGATACCGGATTCGGTTTCTTCGAGAAGCTCCTGAAAGTCCCACCTGTGGATCCGTCCGTCATTTGGATCCTGATCAGCATTGCGGCAGGTGTCCTGTTGATCTCCTGCATCAATTTTACCACGCTTTCCGTTGGCCGAAGCGCCCGTCGGGCCCGGGAAGTGGGGGTGCGCAAAGCGATCGGGGGTAGCGAGGGAAACCTGAGACAGCAGTTCCTGATGGAAGCGTTCCTGATGACGCTGATTGCGTTTGTGTTGGGGTACGCCCTGGCCACCGTGCTGCTGCCATTTTTCAATGAATATACGGGCAGGAATTTGAGCTTTTCATTGACACGGTACCCTTCATTTGCCTGGATGACAGCGGCCCTGCTGGTGGTTGTAACTTTACTGGCCGGAGGATATCCCGCCTGGATGCTTTCCCGGTTCCGGGCGGTCGATGTATTGAAATCCAAACTCCGGTTCGGAGGAGCCAATGGCTTCACCAAATCTCTCGTCACCCTACAGTTCGTGCTGTCCTCGGGATTGATCATCGGAGCCATTGTGATGGTTCAGCAATTGCATTATATGCAATCCAAGGATCCGGGGTTTGCCAAGGAAAACGTGGTCGTTCTTCAGGCCAGGGACATGACCGACACCAAAAAGATCTATGCCCGACTCAAACGGGGACTGGCTGACTATCCCGAGATTGCAGGTATGGCAAGTGCAGATAATGGGTTAGGAGATCACGAAGGGATGTCCGTTGGTGGATACGACTATGAGGACAAACATTTTATGATGTACCCGTTCTTCGTCGACCCCGACTATGTGCCCGTATTGGGTTTGAAGGTCATTGCAGGCAGGAACCTATCGCGTGAAATCGGATCCGATACGCTCCATTCGGTCCTTATCAATGAAGCCATGGTCAAGGCCCTGGGTTGGACACCTGCCTCTTCCATCGGGCGCCCATTGAAGGGCATGCATACCAGTGATACCACGGCGCCCCCCAGGGTGGTCGGAGTAGTGAAAGACATAAATTTCCAGGCCATGAACCAGGCTGTTCAACCCCAAATATTCAATGAATTTTCCGGTGGAACGCCCAACATTTTCTTCATCAGGATCCGCCCGGGAGATCCGTCCAAGGCCCTGGCCGATATTGAAAGGGAATGGAGAAAAGCAGCGCCGGGATATTCTCTCCGCTACAATTTCCTCGACGAGGACCTCGACCGTTACTATACAGCTGAAAAAAGACTGAGTCACATCATCGGCTGGGCGGGAGGCATTTCCATCTTCCTGGCCTGCCTGGGACTCCTCGGGCTGGCGATGCTCACAGCCCTGAACCGCACCAAGGAAATCGGCATCCGTAAAATCCTGGGCGCCTCGCTATCCGTCATCGTGGGACTCATCACCAAGGATTTTCTCCGCCTCGTTTCCCTGGCCTTCGTGATTGCAACGCCCCTGGCGTGGTATTTCATGCACCGCTGGCTCGAGGGTTATTACTATCACATCCAATTGTCGTGATGGGTATTCGCCCTGACGGGGGCGGCCATCCTGGGGATGGCGTGGCTGACGGTGGCCGTTCAGGCGTTCCGCGCAGGGAGGGTCAACCCGGTGAAAAGCCTTAGGGCAGAATAGCTTCTGAAGTATTTGATTTTTACTTTCTCCCAAAATCGGCAGGGTTCTCACCCCATGCGCGCGTTTCCCATTTCAGTATCTTATTGGGATAGTCATTTTCCTTCAGCCATTTGAGCGCACTGTCAATCATGTCAAAAAGTTGCTTATTGCGGTCACTTGGTTCATGACCTGTCCTTGCCTCTTTATCCCTCACCCAACTAATGGCGGTTTGGCTATCTGAATAAATCGGCATGTCAAGCTTCTCACTTTTACAATAAGCCAATGCAAGCACAATGGCAAGAAATTCCCCCATGTTAATGGTTCCATCTTCAAATGGACCCCGGTGGAAATACTCTTTTCCTGTCTCCACAGAAACACCTCGGAATTCGACTACTCCGGTCTTTGTATTCCATGCTGCATCAACCGCAATACTGTCCCTTATCGGGCTTCCTATCGATTTTAATTGTTCAGGAGTCAGCTTGGATTCAAAAACATACTTACCAATAAATTTCCCACTTTCGCTATTAAACGCTTCCTCAGCCAGTTGCTTCGTATCAAATGACTTAAATACTTGCCCGGGGAAGCCTTCAATTTGTGCTTTGCAATCTTCCCAGTTATTATAAATACCCGGCGTTCTGCCTTTCCAGACAACGTAAAATTTACTCTTTCCCATCTTTCAGGATTTCAAATACTTATTAGGCACATTCGGCGGAGCGTAGTCAATGCCATAGGCTGCCTTTATCAACATAGACACCGTTTCGGCAATCACCCCCTCATCCCGGTGCATTTGCGGAAGCAACCCCATCATGGAATAACTGATCGGGTTCACCGCGGGAATAAAGGTTTCCCAATCATAGCCCCGCCCCCAAATCAATCCGGTGACGGAATATTTCGGATCAGCGCCATTTTCCAGGAGGAAGTGCATCATGTCTGCGGATTGATTCAATATCTGGTTGACGGTATGGAACAGGGGCGTCTGGCCTCCGAAGCCGTGCTTGTCCTGACCCGCGGCCGCGTTTGTGTCCGCGCCGTACTTCACCAGCAATTTTGCGCACGAAACATGATTGAACTCGGCGCAGACGTGGAGCAAAGTGGCCTCGATCAGAGGCGTGAAAGCGGCCCGAAAGGAATAATGCTTGTGGACGATCGCCGGCTCGTCCCGGAGGAGGTGCTCCAGAATAGGCGCATCATTCAACAGCACCGCCAACAGCGCTTTGTCATCGAAATTCAACCCGAAGTCGACGAATACCTGGACGCAATCCCTGAAGCGGGGACCCCTCAGGTATTCGCTGGTCAATTCGTTTATGAGGGGTTCACCTTTGTAGACGGCATTGGGGTCGATTCCATGGGAAAAGCATTCCCGCATGCCCTCCACGGAATGTACTTCGATGTCACCTATTAATTTATCCAGGTAGTTCATGTCGGATCGCATTGGCCAAGAGGTGGGAGGCTTTCCCATTGATACGGCGCGTTTTTGGGCTGGCCATCGGGGCGCCCCTTTGGACTGCGGATGGTGAAGACTGTCCCGTAATCAAGGTCTTCAGAAGGCATTTCGTAGGCCAACAGTCGCCGGTATTCGTCCTCGGGGAGTTCGTGATCCAGCCAATGCTGCGCCATGTCTTGCGGGAGGAACAAAGGCATCCGGTGCTTGTTGTCCCCGTGATTATGGATGGACCGCAACAGACTATTGGCACCGCGGGTTATGAGGGTGAACGTCCAACGCTTCGTCAATTCGCCCGTTTGCTCATCAGGCAGCTCGGCGACCGAATACAACCCGGGGATGAAAAATTTATCCTGGTGCTTCATCCAAATCAAATAGGGAACCTTATTTTTCCACCCCACGATTTCACGGTGCTCATATATCCCATCCACAGGGATCAGGCAGCGGCGGTTACGAATCTTGTACCAATACGACTTGGGGTCGTCCAGGATACGTTCGCTGCGCGCGTTGAGCATACTGTTGCGGATGGACTTGAGTTTCTTGTCGAATTCTTTGTAGGCTTTAGCCTTGTCGTCGGGAAACTGCTTGAGCAACTTGTCCAGGTCGGTCCGGGCATAGTAGGCGATGACACCCCACTCCATAGCGGTCAGGTGAACGAGCTCGTCCTTCTGGTCCCGGTATACGATGGGGTAGGCAGGGAAAACGAAATTTCCCATGGTATGCGTCAGGTCACCGAAATTGAATTCGAGTTGCAGGTCATCGATGAGATTGGGAAAATAATCCTGAATGGTTTCGATGTTGGTGGTAAAGGAAATGTCGTAGCACATACCCTAGGTTTCGATGTCGGAGAAGGGGATCTTGGCTTCCTCGCTCCCGTATCTTAAGGTAAGAAAAATTTGCCCGAACTGGACGAAAATATGGCTTTTCAACTCGCTGCTTCTGCCCAGGCGCCACCGAAGGTGTTGGGTGACGTAGTGACGAAGATGCGCTCCTATATCGCTGGTTGGTTTCCAGTTGCCCATCATGATGGGTGCGTATACCGCAAATCCAGGTATGCCTGCCGCGGCGCGATGCAGGCGTTCGAGGTGGTCAGGTTCATTGGTGTCGTAGAGGAAGCGGGCAGGATCATTTTCTATTGCCTCGTAGTGGATCCTAGCCTTGTTCGGGTCCGCATAGTGTGTCAACAGGAATGCCTTCTTCGATGCCCCCGGCAGACGCCCCCGCTCGTACGTCTGGCGCACGAAATGGGAGTGACCCCTTTTCAGCAACGCCCTGAGCAAGGCTTCGTCGAATGGAATGAAGGGGTTGTACATGGTTAGATATTTATTTTCAGGATTTCATCCATTCTTGTCGTATACCGCCTGGAAAGGTGCGCCTGCCGGAGTTTGAACGCTTTGTCGTAACCCTGGGCGGCGAAGCGGACGAGGTCTTTGCCCAGGCCTTTATTCAAGGCATCCACGGCTTTCATGATGGCTTTTTGCTTGTCCGTCTCTCCCTGTTCAAAGAGGTTTTGCTGGGTTTGGTTTTCGGGTTGCAGGTCGAGCGCCATGAAACCGCACTTGTTATAGTTATACCCGCTTTTGAATATCAGGTCCAGCCCCTTGAGGGCGTGGCGGATCAACGTGCCGCTGTGGTTGGTCGCCGTCGGCAGTACCATGGTCAAGGCCCTGAAATACTGGCGATCTTCCTTACGATGCGCGTTCGTGTGCAGGAAGACCTGGATCTTTCCGCAGGTGGTTTTTTGACCCCTCAGCTTTTCTCCTACCGCAGCCGTATAGTTGGCAAGGGCCTCTGCTACGTCCCGCTTCCTGGTGAGCAGCTTTCCGAAACCCCTGGCAATGCAAATGTTCTTTTTTGCAGGCGGGAGCAGCTCCCATTCCATCGCGGGGATGCCGTTCAATTCTTTCAGCAGGCGCTGACCCTGGACCGTCATTTCCTTCCGCATCCATTCTTCGGGAGCCCTGGACAGGTCGAACGCAGTCGTAAATCCATGGTTCGCCAGCATCTTTTGATATTGGGGGCCGATGCCCCAGATGTCCGCAACCGGGGTCTTTTTCAGGAGTTCTTCCCTTTGTGTCTCGTTTCTGACCACGTGGAGCCCGGCCTTCGTCTTCTTTGCGAATTTGTTGGCCATCTTTGCCAGGACCTTGGTACTGGCCATTCCAACGCTTACGGGTATTCCCTGGCTCCTCAATATGCGCCCGCGTATTTCTTTCCCGGTATCTTCCAAATGGTGGTGCGCAAAACCCGAAAAGTCCAGGAAGGCTTCATCGATGCTGTACAATTCCAGGTTTGGCGTAAAGGTGGACAAGGTCGACATTACCCGGTCGCTCATATCTCCATACAGTACGTAGTTGGAACTGAAAACGACGACCTCGTGTTCCTTCATCACGTTTTCGATCAGGAACGCAGGCGCGCCCATGCCGATCCCGAGCGCCTTGGCTTCATCGCTGCGAGAAATGACGCACCCATCATTGTTGGAAAGCACAACCACAGGGCGCCCCTCAAGTTGGGGGGCAAAGATGCGTTCGCAGGAACAATAAAAGTTATTGCAATCGACCAGGGCGATCATATCCGTTTGATGTCTTTTGGATTAGTAATAATATAGGTGACGACACCCCAAATGACCAGGTTCATGTCGGGAGTGATCTCGATATCCTTATACTTCGGGTTGGCGGGCACCAGGAAGCACTTATACTCGTTTTTGATGAAATATTTGATGGTGAATTCCCCATTGATGGCCGCCACTACGATATCCCCGTTTTTCGCCACCAGGGACCTGTCCACCAGGAGCTTTGCCTTGGGCGGAATGAAAGCGTTGACCATGCTGTATCCGTCCGACTCCACGATAAAAGTGGCGTCCGGGTGCTGGATCAGCTCTTCGTTCAGATCGATGCGCTTTTCCTGATAATCCGCTGCTGGAGATGGAAAACCGGTGGGGATAGGGCCTTTGAAAAAGGGGATCTTCATGTGCTGGGTATTTGTCACACAAAGATAATTACTAAAAATATTAGTTTTTAATGCTAAATTTTTTAACTTTGAAATGCCGCCCCAACGGCCCTCATTTATAGTAAAAATTCTTAGCCGCCAGTTCTCCGTATTGCGCAGGGACAAAGTTCTCGCTGGTGATCTTCCCGTCCTGATTGACGGTGTAGGTCATGTTGCTGGAGAAGGAGCCAAACTCATAGCTGTTGATGGCGGTCAACTTGTTAAACGTATGTGCTGAAAAGGTCTCCGCAAAAAAAGCAGCAATGATTACATCCTGCTCTCCCGCGACCGTATAGGGATAAGCATACACATAGAAAATGGAATCGGAGGCCCTGAATATATTATTTGCCCCACCATAGCCAAATTGAAACGTGCCCAGGGGGGTTCCCTCGAACTTCTCGTCCACTTGGGTGATGTCTTGCCCCGTGTATTGAAAAGTATAGGTAAACGTGCCATTATAGGGGTACATCATGACCGAGTCGAGCATATCTGTACCCGGGGCATAAGCAAATACGGCCAGGGGCACGATCGACGTCGTATTGTTTGGCGACCACGAAATTTGAATGGGTAGTTTGTAAGCATTCAGCTCATATTGATACGACGTTTCAACGGTTGGAAAATAAACCAGCACCTCATCATCCGTGTAATGGATATTGCCTAAATAAAAGCCGGCGGTATCCGGGAGGCCTTGGGTTATCCCCGATATTTCTCCGCCCGAATAGGTAAACCCGTACACGCCCGCCGTATCCACGGAAATGCCGATCAGGGTATCCATTGCCGGGTTGATGGTACGCACTCCCTTGTGGCAGGCAATCAGGCTGGACAGGCAAAGGAAGGCGACAAACCGGTATTTCATACCTTATCAGATACGCATACGGCCCGGCTCGTTGCCTGGGTTCAGGCGCCGAACAAAAGAGGCGACGTAACCGTCGCCTCTTTCTTTTTCTTGGCTATCTTCTCTGATGTGCTAATGGGCGCTTTCCACGGGCTGCGATTTGCTTTCCGCC
>CAZJDB010000154.1:0-68474 GCA_964544695.1 uncultured Chitinophagaceae bacterium | reverse complement strand
CGGGCCATCGGAGAGCCCCATCAAACGGACAGTTTCGTGGAGCTGTTGAAGGCCAATTATCTATATGCATGATTTACCGGCATTATTCCTTCGACCTGTGGTTGACGCTCATCAGGTCCCATCCGGAATACAAGCCGGAGCGGGCGCGCTGGTTTCACGAACGCTACAATGAAATGGGGAGGTCGCTGGCGGAAGTCTCTGGGATATTCACAAATATGGACCGGCTGGCAAACCTCATCGACGAGCGCACGGGCGGACAGATTACGGCTGAGGAGGTGTATCTCTGGGTCATAGGCAGGATCAACGAAGGGAATCCCCGCCTGGAGGCGCTGATCAGGGGAATCGACACCGGCCGGTTGTACGAGGAAATGGAACAACTATTTCTCGCCTATCCGCCCGGTATCTACGATGAAAAAACGCTCCCCGTACTGGAGCGGCTCCGTGCCTACGCACCGGGGTCCACTTTCGGACTACTGAGCAACACGGTGTTCATTAAAGGCCGGACGCTCAGGAGGGTGCTGCCGGGGATCGGTTTGTGTTTCGACATTCAGCTTTTTTCAGATGAAGAAGGCGTGTCCAAACCTAACCCTACCTTCTTTCAAAAGATGATCACCGAAGTGGAGCGCCGCCAGGGTCGCGTGGATCCGAAGGATATCATTCACGTCGGGGACAACCCGGTGGCGGACATTTCCGGTGCCCGTGCGGCAGGAATGGCCTCCCTGCTGGTCAATTCAAATCAACAAAGCATTGCCAACCTACTCACTACATAAGATCCACCAGCGCCATCAATTCGGGTTCGATCCGGATGACTTCAGGAAGCCGAAGGCATTTATCGAACAGTTATATGAAGGCGCCATAGGGAATGGATATCATACCATCGATGCTTATCGGGGAAATTTGGCGTACATTAAAGAGCACATTCAATCTACCACTTATGGATACAAATAATCCTCAAGATTTGCCGCAGGCCCCCGCGCCCGCTTCAGCCATGCCGGTTATGAAACTCGACAAGGACGGCAACGTGAATACGGCCGTGATCCCAACGACCGACCAGGCCAAATATGGAGAAATATCCAAGGCCCTCAACCCCTCCGACGTCAACTCCATCCTCAACTATGGCAGCGAACTGCAGGGTTCCATGGAAAAATACAGCAACGACTTCCTCACCTCGGTGAGGACATTCAATTCAGGAGAGGTGGGAGGCCTCATCAACGACCTGCTCACGGAGCTCAAAATCATCGACATCGACGAGCTCAACCAAAACCCCGCCAAGGGCTTCTTCAACAGGATACCCTTGTTTCGGAAGGTGGCGATGGACGTCCAGAAGATCTTCCAGAAATACGATACGGTCATCAACAACATCGACAAGATCACCAACAAGATCAAGGCGGGGAGGATCAATTCGATTAAGGACAACAGTTCCCTGCAAACCATGTTCGACGGGAACGTGAACTATATCCACCAGATGGAGGACCTGATCATCGCGGGGCAACTCAAGTATAACGAGCTCAAAGCGGCCCTGGAAAATATGGAAGCCAATGCGGCCAACTTCCAGGACTACGAGATCGCCGACATGCGTGACTATGTGACGCGTCTGGATAAAAGACTTGCGGATATGAAGACCGTTCGCTTCATTATGATGCAGTCCCTGGCCCAAATCCGGGTGGTGCAGAATAACAATACTACCATCGCGGAAAAGGCGCAGTCCATCGTCTCCACCACGATCCCGGTCTGGAAAAACCAACTGACCATCGCCGTAGCCCTGCAGCGCCAGAAGGCCAACGTGGAAATGCAGCAAAAGGTTTCGGAAACGACCAATACGATTCTCCAGAAAAACGCCGAGCTACTGAAACAAAACAGCATTGCGGTGGCCAGGGAAAATGAAAAGACCGTCGTGTCTCTGGATACTCTGAAAAAGACCACCCAATCTTTGATTGACACCCTTGGGGAAGTGAAGCGGATCCATGACGAGGGGACCGCGGGCCGCCAGACCCTGAATAGCGAACTCGCCAGATTGGAAACGGAACTTAAGAAAAATGTATCGAATGTGAAGTAGCTTTGGGGGATGGACGAAAACCTGAGGCAAATACTGAACGACTCCACGGGGATCCTCAGCAGGTTGCAACTGTTGAGTGCGTTCTTCGAGGACGAAATGGTGTACAAGATTTATGTCAAGACCCAGGTCATTCACCAGCTCTTTGAACACAACCGGGACCTGGATATTAACAAGCTGTCCTTGTTCCACGTCCAGTTCACGGATACCGTCATCGCCTTGCTGAGGAAGGTCAAGCATGCCAATGAAAAAAACGTGGGCCTGCTCTACGACGAGCTCCAGGTCAACAGGGAAATGATCGCGGGCCTCGGAATTTCAACCGCCACCGAAAGCGGGTTCCGCGAAGACCAATCCAAACAGGCGCTCAAGGTCGGCCTTTCCCTTCGGAAGCTCTACCATGCGCTGTCCGACGGGTCGAACGAATATCCCTTTTCAAGGAACATCAATGAATTCGGCAAGCGCTACGCCCTTGATTTTTTCGTGGACATCAGCCCGGCGCTTTTCGGGGAACTGATCCAGTACAACCCCGCGGAAGTCTACAGTAACGAATATGCGCTGATCCAAAGGAGGCTGCTTGGGCAATTATTGAAGGTCGATTTTCACTGTACTTTCCATGCGGGTTTGCGCGCGGGAAATCAGGCCCTGGAGGTGTATGCTTTTGCCGACCCGGCAAAGTATTTTTTGTACCTGGGCGCGGGCAACCTTTTCCTTTTCGTCGACCCCGCGCACATCCCCGATGCCGGCTCGGAAACGGGTGTTTCCAAAAGGGCGCGCCTGATACGGGAGCTCACGGACAAGAATACGCGCCTGGAGAGCAACATCGCAGCGGCCAGGACTTATATCCCGGACCCGGTAAAAAGCCTCCTGGCAGAATATTACCGCAAAATATCCGATATTAACTTCCTGGTCCAAAGCGACTTCGAAATCCAGGCGAACATTTTGAAAACCATGCTGAATACTGACTCCATATGATATCAGACCTGCTCCGGCAAATCCAGGATAACCCCCTACCGTCCCTGTTCATCGTGGGCAACCTTGTGATCCTGGAAAGCCTCCTTTCAGTAGACAACGCCGCCGTACTCGCCACCATGGTCATGGACCTGAAACCGAAGCAGCGGAAAAGGGCTTTGCGCTACGGGATATTAGGCGCCTACGTCTTCAGGGGAACCGCCATGGTCTTTGCCAGCTTCCTGATCCGCATCTGGTGGCTCAAGCCCGTGGGTGGCCTGTACCTGCTCTATCTCGTTTGGGACTGGTGGAAAGGCCGTCAGAGTGAGGATTCGGGCGATGAATTCATCGACAAGAAAGGGAACTGGTTGTACCGTTCCACCGTCGGCGCCCTGGGCCCGTTCTGGGCTACCGTGGCGCTCGTGGAGTTGATGGACATGGCTTTTTCCATGGACAACGTCTTTGCCGCCGTTGCATTTACGCCCAATATCATCCTGGTTTGCACTGGGGTCTTTATCGGCATCCTGGCCATGCGCCTGATTGCCGGCTGGTTCGTGAAACTGATGGAAACGTATACCTTCCTCGAGACTTCGGCCTTCGTGGTGATCGGGATACTGGGCTTGAAGCTGGTGTTGTCCCTGTACGAGCATTTCGTGCCCGATTCCCCCCTAAGCCGTTTTTTGGCCAGTCATATGGCGGACATCGCGACGTCCATCCTGACCATCGTCATTTTCTTCGTCCCCATCGTCACCAGCCTGCTATTTAACTTCCCCAGGAGAACCCTTACCAAAAAGGCTTTGGACTAAGGTATCCATCGCGGGGGGATCCCGGAATATCCCGGAAAGGTGTCCGTGCTTGTCGTAGGTAGCGACAAAGGGAAAACGCTGTACGGCATAGTGGTGCTGCACCAAAAAGGTAAGTCCCTCGGTACCGATGATCGCGGGCGTCCCGTTGAGGTGGCATATCCGCGTGAAGTCCGCGACTTCATTCACAGGGCGGAAAGTGACCATGACGATCTGGGCGTTTTTGAACGTGCCTATGTGATCGGCCAGTGTCTGCCCGAAGTGCTGACAATGTTCGCACGTGGGGGAATAGTAAACGATCATTACTGGAGTGTGGGCCTTCAGATCGCTTTTTTTGAAGTGGGCCCCGTCTACCAGGGAGATATCGAAATCGGGGATATGGGCGGAATCGGCCCCCGGCTGCTGCGGTGCCAGGGCGAGGAGCGCCCAGAGGAGTAGTGGGATATGCATTACCAAACAAATTTAATGATTTGGACGTGCCTCCGGCACGTCAGGTAGATTATCCAAATTCCACACGCGCAGGTGCTCCAGCATGGCGGACCCGCCGGAGGCAAAAGCGCTCAATTCTCCCGCGCCCTTTCCAGGGAAGATGAGCGTCGTCAGCGCCGCTTCTCCATGGTTCACGAAGACCTCCAATGTGGACTTGTCCAGGAGGATCTCAAGGTGTACGACGCCGTTTTCCGGTACGGCGGGGATGACCTGGAATAACTTGTCCCGGCTCAGTCCGCTGGTGTCCGAATGGCTGCGGTCCACGTATACTGCGCCCAGGATTTTATCGTAGCCGATAACGGTTTCTTCCCCCGTCGCCGGGTTACGCGCGATCCGCAAGCCCACACGGGCAGAGGTTCCGGGGCGAAGGTCCCCCTCCAGCCACCAGGCATTGCCTGGCAACTGCAAGGAATCGTGCACGGATCGCAATGTGTATTCCCGATGCCCGCTGAGCGTGGGCAAAGCCTGGCGGATCAATGCCGCGGGCTCCTGCACGAGAATATACCCCTTGGTCGTTTCGCGAATGGAAAGGTCCCGGGGTATGGACATGCATCCCCTCCAGGGCCACGTGGGCCTCGCCTCGGGCACGATCCATCCAAGATACGTCCGCATTCCGCTCCAGGGAATGGAGGCGTAAAACGTATTGCCATAGTCAAATGGATGGACATCGCCCGACGGACATACAAAATTCTTCCCATCGAAGTCCCCGATGAAATATTGCACGAAGGGTCCTCCGTGGGGAGCGGGAGAGGAAAGGGTGAGCACCCATTTACGCACGCCCGGTTTTCCTTCCACGGGTAATTGGAAAAACGAAGGGCATTCCCAAATACCCCCTGCAAATCCCAGGGGGCCGAAACTGCTCAGGAGGGTCCACACCTTCAGGTCGGGTGAGGTATAAAAGCGCACCTGGTGATCCCCCACCATGGAAACCACCATCAACCAGCGTCCAAGTTGCGCATTCCAACTGACATTCGGATCCCTGAAATCGCTGAGGCCCAGGTCCAGCACGGGATTTCCTCCATAGTTGGTAAAGGTCATACCCCCATCGTTACTGTAGGCCATATACTGTGACTCGCGGTGCCGGTTGGGTTGATCGGCCGTGTAGATGGCCACGATGCATCCTCCGCCCTTGCAGTACCCGCAGGTATTGTGCGCGTCGAATACGGCGCAGCCCGAATATCGCCACGTCGTATCAGGGCCCTCCACAGATTCCGGCATGGCCAAAGGGAGGTGCTTCCAGTGGACCAGGTCCGTGCTGGAGGCGTGGCCCCAGCTCATGTGTCCCCATTCATTCCCGTATGGGTTTTGCTGGTTGTATAGTTGATAAACCCCATGGAGATAGATTAAACCGTTGGGGTCGTTGGTCCAGAATTTTTCCGGGGTGAAATGATACAAGGGACGCCATTGAGCCAGGGCGCCCATGCCCCAACAACACAAGAGGGTTACGAGTAAGGTTCTCATGTATAGGCGCCCTCTATTTTTTCCAGGGGTATCCCTTTAGTTTCAAAAACATATTTCCAGACAAACCAAATCATGCCCGCATTCAGGGCCGCATAGACGAGGAAGGTCGGGCCGCCCTTGAGGGTAGCCAGTATCTGGGGAAAGGTCAGGACGACCAGGGTATTGGCGGTCCAGTTCCCCGTCACCGCCATGGAGGTGGCCGAGCCCCGGATACGGTTGGGGAAAATCTCAGCGACGTACACCCAAAGGACAACGCCCCAGGAACACGCAAAGCCCGCGATGTACAAGAACATGCCCGCCAACACGTACACGTTGTTCGTGGCTTGTTTCCAAAACAGGATCCCCAGGAACGCCAGGCACAGCGTCATGATCACTGAACCTGCCAGCAAGAGCTTTTTCCGCCCCAGCCGGTCGATCATCCAAAAGGCTACCACGGTGAACACAAGATTGTCTATGCCAAGGAGGAGGGTTTGAAAAAGGGCGCTTCCCCCCATGTGCGTCGTTTGAAAAATCAGGGGGGCGTAATAAAAGATGATGTTGATCCCCGTCAGTTGGGCGAGGCTGGCAAAACAAAAGCCAATGAATACCACCCTGCGGTAACGATGGGTGAAGATTTCCCGAAAGGGGGCGATCACATGACTCGCGGTTTCTGCCAATACGGCCTCCACCAGGGCCTTTGCATCCGGGGATATCCTGGCGAAGATGCGCTCTCCCTGGGCGGTCTTCCCCTTCAGGATCAGCCAGCGCGGGCTTTCAGGAACAAGTAACAACAAGAGAAAGAAGGCGAGGGAAGGAAGGAAAGCGATGCCCAGCATATACCTCCAGGGATCGTCGATTTCCACCCGGGCTATAAGGTAATTGGACAAGGAGGAAAGCAGGATCCCGATGACGATGGCCAATTGCTGCAACATCCCAAGGCGTCCCCTTTCCCCGGCAGGGGCGATCTCCGAAATGTAAATGGGGGCAATCGCCGAAGCCAGGCCAATGGCCACGCCTCCAACGATACGGTAAATGACCAAAGTCGCAAAGGTCCCGGCAAGTCCACTGCCAATGGCGGCTACCATATACAGGATGGCGGTGAGTAGCATGATCTTTTTGCGGCCGAAGCGATCAGCGAGCCGTCCCGAGACAAAGGCACCCCCGATACAGCCCAGGGATGTGGCGGCGACCGCCAATCCCAGTTGCCAGTTGGTCAGCGAAAAATATTTTGTGATATAGGAAGTGGTCCCTGCGATGACGGCCGTATCGAAACCGAACAAGAGACCGCCCAGCGCAGCAACAGAGGCAATCAGGATCACATATCCTTTCATTTGCATTCGTTTGCATAAATATACATTGCAAGTACGCTGCACTCAGAAAAAAAACTGCGCAATGGTTTGCGCAGTCTTCGTGGTCCTAGACGTCAACAGGAATTTTCTTCCACGTATACACGGGAATATTAAAAAATCGCTATCTTGATCCTGCTTAGGGGTGGTAACACCCACCTTCACCGGGCAGACATGAGAAAATTGTGGTAGCAACTTATCCTTAGAGTCCTTACAAGGGTAGGTTGCTATTTTTTTTCCATCTCCAGAGCCAGCCCTTTAGAATAATGCAGGGGCCTACGTTGTATGATGTAGGTCAATAACTTGAAAAGGTCCTCGGCGCGGTAATTATACCTGAACTCACACTCCTTTACGTGCAGCCATGCGGTACTCCGGTTCAACCCCCTGAACTTGGACAAGCGGCTTTTGGTCATGAACCAAAAGACGTCGTACTCATCCTGGTCTTGCAGGGAAGCCTGCAGGGATGGGGGTTCGAGTTTCGTAAGGCGCCACATTGAAATGTCCGCCAGGGCCGTGTAATGCGGGGACCTGTTGGAAACGCCCTGGAGTAATTGTTCGTACTCCTGCCGGGTGAGCATGTCTACAAACAGCTTCTTCTCATGGCGGGCAATGCCATACAACCAACCCATTTCCTCCTGCTCATCAGGGAATCCCGACACGGCCCCGGCGTGAATGGGCATAAACGAAAATGCCCCAGCCATGCGATAGCGCGGGTTGTGCTCCTCGCAATACTTGGCGATGTGCGTCCGGATGAGCTTTAGGTAATTGTTGATCGTGACCCTGCTGACGCCGCTGACATCGGCAATCTGGGTGGCGGTCAGGTCCTCACAGAAAAGGCGGATGATCTCCTTACACTTCCTCTCGGTGAGATGAGCGCCCTTCATCATTTTGTTTTTCATAAACAGCGTTACGCGTTTAATTATTGGCTATACTTTAATTACCCTCACGCCTTTATAAGACGTTGGGGGGATTCATGGCGTTACAATAAACGACAAAATGAACAATATTATTTGCATGAAAAACCCAAATGTGGACAAATGGAAAAGCCTTCGTATAAGCGAAGCTTTCATGATTAATATTTGTACAGATCCGGGTTAAAATCCGTAAGGTTCAATGAATAAAGATATCTACGATTCCCTTCGTGACGACAATTCCCATATAATCTGGTAAATCTTCCTTGTGAGCGGTGCATGCCTGGGATGATCGGATGAAACTAGGCAAATTCGAATCAACTCAGGATTGCAAAAGAATTTGTAAGCGGTGGAATACCTTATCAGGACCGGGTAACATGGCCGCTTCCAGGGCGGCATTCATGGGTACTGCGGGCAGGTTCAGGGCTCCCTGGACCTCAACCGGAGCGTCCAGCCAGGGGAAGCATTCCCGGCTGATCCGGGAAGCCAGGGCTTCGGCGAAGGAATTATTTTGTTGTTCTTCAGTGAGAACCAGGCATTTACCATGACGCTTCACGGTCGACATGACGAGGTCTTCATCCAGGGGGAACAGGGTCCGCAGGTCGATGACTTCGACCTGGTTATTCAATCGCGTGGCGGCGGCCACCGCCCAATATACGCCCATCCCATAGGTGATCACGCAACAACTTTCGCCGTTTTTAACGGCCGCGGGATCAGCAGCCCGCACGATGCACCCTTTTCCAAGGGGAAGGATATAATCCTGTGCCGGTTCGATTTGGCGCGCGTTTTCGGTCCCGGGCACCTTACTCCAATAGAGCCCCTTGTGCTCGAGCATGATGACGGGATTGGGGTCCAGGAAGGCGGCTTTCATCAAGCCTTTCATATCGGCCGCATTGGAGGGGTAGGCCACCTTGATGCCCTTGATGGAAAGCAGGGTCGTTTCTATGCTTCCGCTATGATAGGGTCCGCCGCCCCCGTAAGCGCCTATGGGAACCCGAATAATGGTGGACTGGGGGAATTTTCCCGCACTCAGGTAACAGGACTTTGAGATCTCCGTAACCAGTTGGTTCATTCCCGGGTATATATAATCGGCGAACTGGACCTCCACCACGGGTTTGAGCCCAAGGGCCGTCAGGCCGACGGTGGAACCGATGATGTAGGCTTCCTGTATGGCCGTGTTGAAGACGCGGTGATCCCCGAATTTCTGGGCAAGCGTGGCGGCTTCCCGAAAGACGCCACCCAGGCGGCGGCCTACATCCTGACCGTAGAACAGGGCTTCGGGGTGGTCTTTTAATATTTCTTCCAGGGCGTGCAGGGCCGCATCGACCATCATTACTTTTTCGCCGTCTTTCGGTACACGGTCGCCTCGCTCTGCCGTTATTGACGTCGGTACAAAGACGTGATCTCCCACGGTAGCCGGGTCGGGATCGGGGGCTTCCACGGCGGCTTTGAAGTCCACGGCAACCCTTTCCCTTGCGGAGGCGGCAATACTTTCCAGACGCTCGGCGGGTACGCCGCGTTCCCAAAGCAGGTTCCTTAACCTGGGAAGGGGGTCATCCTGGGCGTGGGCCGCCAAATCACGCTCATCGCGGTAAAATTCCTTGCGCACCCCGCTGGTATGGTGACCCAGCAGGGGGACGCGCGCGTGGACCAGCCAGGGCTCCTTGTGAAGGCGCACATGGGCGAACACCTCTTCCATGGTGCGGAAACTATCCTCGAAGGAGGCTCCGTCCACCTTTATCCGATGCATCCCGGTGAACCCGCCGGCATAGGTGTAGGCGTCCATGGCCCGGCTTTCTGAAGCGTGCACGCTGATGCCCCAACCGTTATCCTGGACGAGGTAGATGATGGGCAGTTTTTTCAGGACGGCAAACTGGAAAGCCTCGCTAACCTCTCCTTCGGTGACGCTGGCATCGCCCAGGGAGCAGACCACGACGGACGGGCTTTCGCTCCAGGGCCGTCCGATTGCCTCCAGGTATTGCAAACCCTGGGCGATCCCCGTGGTGGGTATGGCCTGCATGCCCGTGGCGCTGCTTTGATGGATGATGGTCGGTTTTTGGGGGTCCCTTGAATTGGGATGCGAATAATATTCCCTTCCGCCTGTAAATGGGTCATCCCCTTTGGCCAGCAATTGAAGCATCAATTCCCCGGGCGTGAAGCCCAGGCCCAGGAGAAGGCTTTCGTCGCGGTAATAGGGGCTTACGAAATCCCGGGGCTGGAGGTGGAAGGCAGTGGCCAGTTGGATGGCTTCATGACCCCTGGATGTGGAATGGACATATTTGGCAATATTCCGGTTGCGTTCATAAGTCTCGGCCATGGCAGCCGCCAGGCACATCAGGCGATAGGCTTTCAGCAATAATTCGGTGTCCGCCATAAACTAACATTCGTTTTCCGGGTGGGCATAAAAAAAGGCCTACTTGATTTCGACCTTTAACAGGGAATCGTCCTCCAGAAATGCCTCCAGTTCGTCTCCCACTACGCATTCCCCGACCCCTGCAGGGGTACCCGTAAAGATGATGTCCCCGATATTGAGGGAGAAATATTGGGAAATATTCGCCACAATTTTATCGAAGTTGAACAGCATATTGCCGCTATTGCCTTGCTGCACCAATTCCTTATTCTTGTACAGGCAGAAATTGACGTGCTTCCGGTGGTCTGCGTTCAAGTCCTTCCAGGTGCCTATGGCCGCCGAGTTATCCCAGGCCTTGGCTTTTTCCCAAGGCAGCCCCTTTTGCTTCAGATCCTGCTGGATGTCCCTGGCCGTAAAGTCGATACCCACTGTGATCCCGTTGTAATACCGGGAAGCGTAACGGTCTTGTATATACTTTCCGTTTTTGCTGACGCGCAGAACGAGCTCCACTTCATAATGCAGCTCATTGGTAAACTCAGGATAGTAAAACGGCATATGTGTCTGCAGGAGCGCACTTTTGGGCTTCATGAAGATGACAGGTTCCTCGGGTATATCGTTTCCTAGTTCCTTAGCGTGTTCTGCATAGTTTCTCCCTACACAAAAGATTTTCATCTGACGAGATTTTGTAGTACTGCCAGCGAATATAAGAAATAACAAAAATTCTACCTACCTGGGGTGGAATTATTTACTTTATTCATCGTTTTGTCGATTCCCTCAAGGACAAAGGATTCTATGGCCCCAACGGCCTGCGCTATCTGTTCCTGAACGAGGGGAACTTCGCTTTCATCCCATTTACCCAGGACATAGTCGATTTGCCTCCCTTTGGGGAAATCGTTGCCTATTCCAAACCTCAGCCTGGGGTATTGATCCGTGCCCAGCGCGGCTTTTATGTCCTTTAGGCCATTGTGGCCGGCATCGCTACCGCCTGTGCGTAACCGAAGTTTACCCAAAGGCAATGCCAGTTCATCCACCACTACCAGGATTTGCTTGATGGGGATATTCTCCTTCTCCATCCAATACCTGACTGCTTTGCCGCTGTTGTTCACGTATGTAGTTGGCATGATGCAGACCAGGAGGCGGCCCTTGAGCCGGATTTCCGCGTGGATAGACAGGCGCTGGGTGGACAGGTCTCCCCCATGCTTGCGGAGGAGTGCGTCCAC
This sequence comes from uncultured Chitinophagaceae bacterium, assembly GCA_964544695.1. Lineage (GTDB taxonomy): Bacteria > Bacteroidota > Bacteroidia > Chitinophagales > Chitinophagaceae > Dinghuibacter. The sequence continues at coordinate 56,914 of CAZJDB010000154.1, read as the reverse complement.
CACGTCAAACCCGACATTATGGCGGGTGTGCTCGTATTCCAGGCCTATGTTGCCCAGGCCCGCGATCAGATACTTCTCCATGCTCAAAAAGCGCAGGCTCCGCCGTAAAATGCAGCGGAGCCTGGTTATTTAAAAGGTCACACGTCTTACTTTTTGGCTGCGGGCTTGGCGGCAGCGGGCTTGGCGGCGGCAGCGGGTGCAGCGGCGGCAGGTGCAGCGGCGGCTTCCTTCTTGGGCGCCGTGGCGGCATCTTCCTGACGCAGGGCCCGCGTGGTCACCACGGAAGCTACCGGGATACGCGGGGAATTGAGGATTTCGAAATTCGGAGCCTTCACGTCCTCTACCCGGATATTCCCGTTGATCTGCAAGGAGGTAATATCGACTTCGATATTTTCGGTCAGGTGCTTGGGCAGCGCTTTTACCTTGAGCGACTTCATCTTCGTTACCAGCTTACCCCCTTCCTTGACACCTTCCGAGACCCCCACGAACTTCAGGGGGATGGTCGCGACGACTTTTTTATCGGCTACCATTTCCAACAGGTCCATGTGGATCAGCTCGTCCGATACCTTGCCGAACTGGAGGTCCTTCATGATACATTTGTAGACCTTGCCGTCGACCTTGATCTCAACGAACTGGAATTCCGAAGTATACACCAGAGGTTTCAAATCGGCTGCAGGCACGGCGAAATTCACCTCCTGAGCACCCCCATAAATTACACCTGGCACCAGTTCCTGAGAGCGAATGTGGAGGGTGGCTTTTTTTCCAAATTCGGTCCTCAGTTGTCCTTCGATTGTAATTGTTTTCATTTTTTTTATTGAGTATTTAATTGTCTCTTTTCCTTCAGTTGCGAGTGGATGAACAGGCTGGTGATGCTTTTGTTCTCGAATGCATTCCGGATCGCAACGGCAAACAAGTCGGATACCGATACTTCCTTGATCTTCCTGCTTTGGTGCTTCAGGGGGATGGTATCGCAGACCACCAACTCATCCAGCACACTGTTTTCGATGTTCTCATAGGCTTTGCCGCTCAGCACGGGGTGTGTGCACAGGGCCCTCACACTCCTGGCTCCCTTTTCCATGAGCAGCCCGGCGCTTTTCGCCAGGGTGCCCCCCGTATCGCAGATGTCATCGATCAACACCACATCCCGGCCCGTCACATCCCCGATCACGACCATGCTGGCGATCTCGTTGGCCCTTTTCCGGTGCTTGTCGCAAATCACCATTTCGGAGTCGAAATAGCTGGCGATCTCGCGGACCCGGTTGGCGCTACCCACGTCAGGGGCGGCAAAGGTAAGATTTTCCAGCTTCAATTGCTCAATGTAAGGGATAAAAATCGCGGAGCTGTCCAAATGGTCCACGGGTATATCGAAATACCCCTGGATCTGGGGCGCGTGCAGGTCCATGGTAATGACCCGGTCCGCCCCCGCCGCAACTAACATATTGGCTACCAGCTTAGAACCGATGGCGACTCGGGGTTTATCCTTACGGTCCTGGCGGGCATACCCGTAATAGGGGATAACCGCAATCACCTTATAAGCGGAGGCCCTCCGGGCGGCGTCGATCATCAGCAGCAACTCCATTAAATTGTCGGCGGGCGAGCACGTGCTTTGTATCAGGAACACATAGTCTCCCCTGATGCTTTCCTGGAAAACCGGCTGGATTTCTCCATCGCTGAACCGGGATACGTTGATCCTACCCAGCTTGGAACCGTAGCTGCGGACGATTTTTTCTGCAAGGTATTGGGAGCCTGTGCCTGAGAAGATTTTCGCGGTATTCGCTTGCATGGGAGATGTATGTGCGTTAAAGGTAAACAAAAATCAAAAGTTCTAGTTATGGCGATCAAAGACTGGATCGAGGATTTGAGACCAAGGGAAAAGTTGCTGAAATTCGGCGCAGAATCGCTTACGGATGCGGAATTGCTTGCACTTTTCCTTCGCATTGGTCATAAAGGGATTTCTGCCGTGGACCTGGCCCGTGAAATCCTTGGCCCCAAAAACGAGTTGGAGCGGCTATGGAACATGGATGTCTGGAGACTAAAGCAAATTAAGGGTATCGGCACGGCAAAGGCAGTTTCCCTGGTGGCAGTGATCGAGCTGGGCCGGCGGCGGTTGGTAACGCCTTTGCGCGGAAAACCGATACGGAGCGCCAAAGAAGCTGTGCGGTATTTGCAACCAATGCTGGTGGACCATATCAACGAGGTGTTTGTAGTGCTTTTCCTGAACCAATCCAATATAGTGAAGCGCGAGGAGAAGCTGAGCTGGGGAGGTATTTCTTCGGCCGCGGTGGATGTGCGCATTATCATGAAGATGGCCCTGGAAGTTACTGCGACGTCCATTATCCTGTGTCATAACCACCCTGGGGGCTCTTTGACACCCAGCCATGCGGATGTGGAAGCCACTAAAAAGGTTTACCATGCGTGCCAACTCATGGACATCCTGTTGATGGATCATGTGATCGTAAGCTCCCAAGGCTACTACAGTTTTGCGGAAACCGGGCGTCTGCAGGCCTAGGGTTGCGTCATGGAAGTCGGGAGGTTTGCTTTTTTTGTACCCCAGGTTGCGCCTGGCCGGGGGCCCATGACCAATTCGAGGACTCCGCCATTCATGATATCCGCGTGGGTGATGTAGGACTTTGAATAGGGCTTCCCGTTAAGGGTCGCGCTTTGAATGTATTTGTTCGTTCGAGTGTTGTTTCGGGCTTCGATGGTGAATGCCTTGCTTCCGGGCAGTTGAATAATGGATTTGTCGAACAGGGGGCTGCCCAGTACGTACTCCCCGCTTGCGGGATTCACAGGGTAGAAGCCCAGGGCGCTGAACACGTACCAGGCGCTCATTTGCCCGCAGTCCTCGTTGCCGCAAAGGCCTCCGGGGGCATCGGTGTAGAGGCTATCCATGATCAGGCGGATCTTTTCGGCGGTCTTCCAGGGCTCCCCGGCATAATTATATAGGTAGGCGATGTGGTGGCTGGGCTCGTTGCCCTGGGCATACTGGCCGATCATCCCACTGATATCGGGAGAAGTATTGTCTCCTTTCAGGGCGGAAGGGACGATAAACAGGGAGTCCAGCTTGGCTACATAGGCCTCCCTGCTCCCGAACAGGTCGATCAGGCCCTGGGGATCGTGGGGGACGAACCAGGAATGCTGCCAGGCGTCCCCTTCGGTATACATGGCCTTGTTTGCATCGTGCTCGGAGTAGAAAGGGTCGAAGGGGTTCACCCAGGAACCGTCCGTATTCTTCGCGCGGAAGAAGCCAGTTTGGGAGTCGAATAATGGGACGTAGGAATGCGCCCGGATCATGAATTCCTTATAGTCTTGGTTTTTGTTCAGGTGCTTCGCTACCTGGGCGATACACCAGTCGTCGTAGGCGTATTCCAGGGTGATGGTCACGCTGGAACCCAGCTTGTCCTGGGGAACGAAGCCATACCGGCGGTACAGGTTCGTGCCGCGGATGTCTTGCATGGCACTTTTCTTCATTGCCGTGTACGCCTTTTCGACATCGAACCCTTTAATACCCTTGAGGATGGCGTCCGAGATCACCGCCACCGAATGGTAGCCCGTCATGCAGTTGGTCTCGTTGAATTCGAGGTCCCAGACAGGCAGCAGGCCGTACTGGTCGTAGAAATCCAGGTAGGAGTTGATGATGTCGGGGACCCTTTGGCTTTGCAGGATGGTAAACAGGGGGTCCTCCGCGCGGAAGGTATCCCAGATGGAATGCACCGAGTATCGCGTCCCGCCGGCTTTTACCGGTTTCCCATCGATCCCTTTGTACCGGTCGTCACGGTCGGTAAACGTCACCGGGGCTTCAAAAGAATGATACAGCGCCGTGTAAAAAGTTCTTTTGAGCCTGTCATCTTTGGTGTTGACGGTTATCTTCCTCAACTGGGCTTCCCAGGCGGCTTCGGCTTTTCGGCTGGTTTTATCGAAATCCCAACCTTCGATCTCTTCAAGACTTCTTTTTGCGCCTTCGATGTCCGCGAAGGAGAGGCCCACCTTCATGAGTATCTTTTCATTTTGCTGAGTGGCGAAGACCATGCAAGCTTTGACATCCTTACCCCTGGCGCTGTCCGCGCTTTGAGCCTGACCGAATAATTTGAGTTCCCTTACGGGTTTTGACAATTGCAAAGCAAAATAAACACGTCGATCGGTCGCCCACCCGGTGGAATACCGGTATCCGACGAACATCGAATCGTTGACTCGCTCCACATAGCAGTCCGTCGGTCGGTCCCAGTTTATGGAAAAGCCCAAATCCAGTCGGATCATCGAATTCTCCGATCTTGGAAAGGTGTACCGGTGCATCCCCGCGTGGAGGCTCGTGGTCAGTTCGGTCTTGATGCCGAAGTCCTTCAGGACTACGCTGTAATACCCGGGCCTGGCGCTTTCTTCGTCATGGCTGAAGCGGCTTTTGATCAGGGTCGTCCCTGCGGGTATGCCCACGGAAGGCATCACGGAAATATCGCAAAGGTCCCCGATACCGGTGCCGCTCAGGTGCAGGTGGGAAAAGCCCTGGATGACCGTATCGATGTAATTGTAGCCGCTGCACCAGTCCCAGCCCGAGCGTCCGTTATCGGGGCTCAATTGTACCATCCCGAAGGGCACCGTGGCGCCCGGGTAGGTGTGGCCGTGGTCGGCCGTTCCAATGAAAGGGTTGACGTATTTGACGGGGCTTTGTGCTTTCGCCTGGCCCACGAGCGTTAAGGCCAGCAACCAAAGAGGGACTTTCATGCCTGCTAAAACGATTTAAGGATTTCCGCCAAAAAAGCGACAGTTGAGATCAACCGTCGCGCTGACAATCTAGACATGAGAAAGAAAACTAAAAGGGTAGGTCATCCCCCGCATCCACCCCGTTCGACGCTGCATATTCGGTCGAACCCACTGCCGCTTCTGAAGCGTGCCCTTCCTCACTTCGGGGACTGGATCCCAGCAAATGTACATTGGACACCCTCATACGGAGGGCCACTCCCGGATTCCCGTCCTTGCCCGTATAGGCCTCGGCGCTGGGTGATCCTTCTGCGTACACCAAGGTCCCCTTTTTGAGGTAGGGTGCTACGCCCGTTCTGTCCGTCCAATAGGAGCAATCCACCCAGGTGGTTCGCTCCTTCAGGTTGCCGGTACCATCTTTGTAGCGCTCGGTGTGCGCTACGCTGAAGTTGATGACATTTTTACCATTCACCTCTCTGACGACTCCGTCCCGTCCCAGGTTTCCTACAATTTGAAGCTTAATCATAACCGCTCGTTTGAATCATGAATAATAACAAAGGTAAGGGGCAAAGTAACCCATGTCAATGCCCCGAACCGGGTATTTTACCCATGTATTTTAGGGGACTATATCCGTGATAAGCGGTTTTACGGGGCCGTGACCGTCGCATGGGCGCCGGGGGCCCCCTATTTTGTACCTTTGCTGCCTATGGCAGAAAAAGTGCTTGTGGCTATGAGCGGGGGTATCGACAGTACCGTTACCGCCCTGATGCTGCACAAGGCGGGGTACGAAGTGGTGGGCATCACCATGAAAACCTGGGATTATGCTTCTGCGGGCGCGGGGAAGAAGGAAACGGGTTGCTGCAACCTGGATTCTTTCAATGACGCTCGCCTGGCTGCCGTCCAGAATGGCTTCCCCCATTATGTCCTGGACATCCGAAGCGAATTCGGGGATTCGGTCATCGATAATTTCGTGGAAGAATACATGGCGGGACGCACCCCCAATCCCTGCGTCCTTTGCAATACGCATATCAAGTGGAAGGCCCTGCTCAAAAGGGCCGATGCCATGGGCTGTGCCTACATAGCCACAGGACATTACGCCCTGATCCGGTCGGAAAACGGGAGGTATGTGGTCAGCAAGGGGCTCGACCCCCTCAAGGACCAAAGTTATGTCCTATGGGGCCTGGACCAGGAAGTCCTCAGCCGAACCCTCCTTCCCCTGGGAGGCTACCGCAAGACCGAAATCCGGCAAATGGCCGAATCTTTCGGATACCCTGAGCTGGCCAAAAAAAGCGAAAGCTATGAGATTTGCTTCGTGCCGGATAATGATTACCGCGGCTTCCTCAAAAGGAAGGTGCCCGGACTCGAAGATCGCGTCCGCGGCGGTCATTTCGTCGATCCCCAGGGGAATATACTGGGAACGCACCAGGGATATCCTTTTTATACAATAGGCCAGCGGAAAGGGCTGGACATAACCTTCGGCAAACCCGTTTACGTGACTGAAATCATTCCCGAAACGAATACGGTCGTGCTTGGGGACCTTTCGGACCTGGATCGCACGGACATGGTCGTCCGCAAAATGAATTGGATCAAGTACGATGCAGTTCCTTCAGGGATGGAGGTGACGGCCAAGGTGCGGTACAGGGACCCGGGCACACCGGCCTACCTGTATCCTGCCGCGGATGGCAGCGTGGCTGTTCATTTCTTTTCGTCGGCAAAGGGAATTGCGCCGGGGCAAAGCGCTGTATTTTACGAAGGGGATGACGTTGTCGGCGGAGGGATTATCCAAAGGCCCGACTGAGCGCCTGCGGCCCGGTCATAAACGACCCGTTAAGGGGTGTGAAATCCCGAAACCTTGTCGTACCTTAGTATCCGTCCAAATCCTTGAATACCCGCATATGCGCATCCATACCCGATGTCTGGCCCTGGGGGCCCTGCTGATGCTGGCAGCCTGTAACAAAAAGGAGGCATATCCCACTGTTCCCCTAAGTACCTATTATCCCCTTTCTATAGGCAAGTACATCATTTACCGGATGGACTCCCTGGTGTTCACGAATTTCGGGCAGAACATGGTAACCAACAGTTACCTGGCCAAAGATACCGTGGACGATACCCTGTACGATAACCTGGGCCGCCTTACTTACCGGGTTCACCGCTACCTTACCGATACGCTGTTTCAAAATCCCTGGCAGGACGACATCACCTATACGGTGACGCCTACCGCCACGGACATCGAACTGGTGGAAAACAACCTCCGCTTCATCAAGCTGACCGAACCATTCACCACCGATATGACGTGGTATGGAAATGCCTACCTGGGTGACGATCCTTATCAATCCTACTATGGGGAACTGACCTCCCAGTCCTCACTGCAGTTCTGGCAATTCAACTACGCCAATATCGGCCAGACTTACCAGATAGGGTCGATCACCGTCCCGAACAGCATTACGGTCCAGGAAGCCAACGATTCTACGAATCTGCCCCTGCCCAGCGATTCCGTTTTCGCCAATAAGTCCTACGGACTTGAGGTGTACGGTGCAGGGATCGGACTCGTGTATAAATCATACATCCTTTGGGACTTCCAACCGGTCACACCCGACCTGCCCGGGTACTATGAGGGCTTCGGGGTGACGATGTGGATGGTGGGGCACAACTAAACTGTCTTACGCAATAGCGCACCAAAGAGCGTGTCTGCCCGTTGGTCATATCCCGCGAAAACCTGTTGTTCCTGGGTTTCCAATCCTAACTCCGTCAGGAATCCCACATTATGCTCGTTTTCCAGCGCGAATACCGAACACGTGACGAACAGGAAAAATCCCCCGGGTTTGAGCGCCTGGACTACGTTCCTCAGGATAGCCTGTTGGCGCCGCATGTAGCCGGTGATTTTTTCTTCCCTGAAAAAATATAATTGTTCGGGGGTGCGCGACCATGTACCCGATCCCGTGCAGGGGACGTCGGCAAGAATGACATCGAATTCGCCGGCCTCCGGCAGAACGCGCGCGAGGTCCGCCATTCCGTCCGGGCGCGCGAGGTCCGCCACGAAGGCGCGTTCGTACCGCAGGCCGGCCGCCGCGAATCGTTTTTCCAGGTTGTGGAGGGTCGATTCCCGTATATCCGATACCGTTAGTTTGGCGGCGGAGAGGAGGTCCTTGATCAGGATGGACTTGCCACCGCTGGCGGCGCAGCAATCCCATACCCTGGGCGCTTCCTGCCCTTCCAAGGCTTTCCGGATCAGGGTCTCCGTGCGCTGGGAGCTCAAATCCTGGACCACGTATGCTTTTTCAGTGGGCAGTACATCCTGAAGGGCCGTTCCGGTGGGAAGGCGCAAGGCCTCCTGACCGGCTTCCTGGAATGGAATGTCCTTTAAGGCATTTCGTACTTCGGCGCCGAAGCCCGGACGAATGCGGATATACACGTCGGGTTGGTGCAGATGGGAGAGCGAGAATTTTATCGGATCGATACCTTCGGAAAGATGGTCAAGCCAGGGAAAAATTGATTCCGGCTTTGGGTCCGGGACGGTTTTTTCCGCCCTCAGGGCTTCCAACAATGGAGAAGGGCCCGGATGCGTTAGTGCGTAGGCCAGCAAAAGTCGTTCGGGCACTTCCATATCCCGGTAGGCGTGACCCAGGCGGTAGTAACCGTACACCAAATCGGACACGTAGCGGCGATCGGTGGCGCCCATTTGCCGGTGCTCTCTGAAAAAGGCTTTCAGCACGGGGGGTAAAGGTGTTTCTCCGTGGTAGGTCTCCAGTATTTCACCGGCTCGCTCCAGGTAATGCGTCCAACGGCTCATAAATCCCACAAATTATGGAACTTTGCGGACCTATGAAGTCATTAGCTATAGACATGGATGAAACCATGGCCGATACCGTCAAAGAAATCAACCGCTGGTACGAACGCGAATTCGGGGTGGCCCTGAGCGAAGAGGAATTGCATGGAAAAGAGTTCAGGAACGCCGTGCCTCCCGGGCATTCGGGGATGATCAAAACCTTCCTGAACACCCCCGGCTTCTTCAGACACCTGGAGATATATCCCGATGCCGTGGAGGTCGTCCGTGAACTCAACCAGAAATACAAGGTCTTCATCGTCTCCGCTGCCATGGAATTCCCCAACAGCCTCAAGGATAAAACGGAATGGCTGGGGGAGTATTTCCCCTTCCTGAACTGGAAACAATATTGTCTTTGCGGAGACAAAAGCGTGGTGCAAACCGACCTGATGATCGATGACCGGACCCGGAATTTCACCCACCTCAAGGATGCAAAGACCTACCTCTATACGGCGCACCACAACGTTGCGGAAACGGCGTATGAGCGCGTGAATAATTGGAAGGAGGTCGCGGAAAAACTACTTTAGGACCTCGCGCGTCGTTTTGGCTGGCCCACGATCAGGCACATCGCGCCCATGAAATTAGGCTGCTGCCGGAAGTGACCGTATTTCCGGTCCCAGGCCCCGGACTTCAGGTCATCCTCCAGACGTTTCACGATGATTTCTTCCGCACCCTCGGGCAAAAAGCCCCAGGCAGACTGGGCTTTCCTCACTTCAGGTTGCAAAAAAGCCTCGGGGCGTCCGTAAAAGGCTTCCTGGAAACCATCCACGCAATCGAGGGGGATGGGTAGGATTTGCGCCGACGCCTTGCCCCCAAGGGCATCGATAATACTCTGCACGGGGGGATAGCGTCTTTTTTCGATAGCCACTACCTCGGGGAAATATTCCACGTTCCAGAATTTATCAAGGGCATCGGGGTCTCCGGTCAGGATGCAAATGGGTCCACTGACGACCCTTCGAAGTTCGCGCAGGCCTACTTTCAAATCGGGCCAGTGATGGACCGTAACGAGGGCCATCCCCGTCTCGAATGCGTCGTCATCAAATGGTAGTTTCTCTGCCGTGGCGATGACAGCCGGTGCTTTCCCATTCCTGATTCTTTGGGCGCGCATGACGGCCGAAGGTTCGACCGCCACCACATAGCGGTCTTCCGGCTCATACGAACCCGACCCCGCGCCGATGTTGAGAACACTTCTTGCAGGGCCCAGGGCCGCGTGGATATGGGCGGCAATCCGCGGATCGGTGCGCCTTATGTTGGAATACTGGTGCCCTTGAAGGTCGTAATTGTACTGCATGGCACTAATTTCCAAACTTTTTATGAGTTTCGGGTTAGCTTCCGGTTACCGAAACTTTCCGCTCCGTGTCCAATCTCAAAACCATTCACATGGAAACAAAAGACATATTCGGTTTAGTAATAGGATTTGTGGCTGTAGCCGGAGGACTCGGCATCGGTCTTGCGGCAGTAGTCAACAGCATTAAAGAGGAAGGGCGCCAAAAGCTGCACGCGGCCGAAACCAGGCACAAGGAAAGGCTGGCGCTGATCGAAAAGGGCATGGATCCCCTACTGGCAGATAAAAAGCCGGTAAAAAGGTTCAAAGAAGGCGCCCTCCTTTGGGGGCTTCTCCTGCTCGGGGTGGGAACGGGGCTACTGCTGAGTCCCCTGGCCACCGACATCACGGGAATCCGGGGGGAAAAGGTCTCCGCCGCCATGATGTTTTTCTTCGGTGGGTTGGATCTGTTGGTCTATTACGTGGTGAGGACAATATGGCCACCCAAAAAGGCCGCCTAGATGGATGCCCTCTACATCCGTCGGGTCCTGTCCGGAGACGTGGCAAGCTTTTCCTATTTCATCCGCATGTATAAGGATATGGCGTATTCGATTGCCTTCCCCATCACGGGAAACCGCGAGGATGCCGAAGAAGTCGTGCAGGATGCCTTTTTGAAAGCCTATCAGTCTTTGAACAGCTTCCGCGAGGAGTCCCGGTTTTCCACCTGGTTGTACCGGATCGTGGTAAATCTTGCACTCAACCGCGTCCGGCGAAAACGCCTGGACCGGCCCGAAACCGAACTGGACCGGATCCCGGAACAACCCGGTGAAGACCTTGCCCCCGCTTACAAGAAGCTATCCAAAGCAGACCAGCAAAAGGTCATCCGGCAAGCTATGGAACAACTGAACGGGGACGACCGCCTGATGTTGACCCTGTATTACCTGAACGAACTTTCCCTGGAAGAAATCGCAGAGATCACTAATTTGTCCAGGGATGTTATCAAAATGAGGGTGCACCGGGCCCGTAAGAAGATGTTTTTCATCCTCGGCACCGACCCGGCGCTCAACCTCCAAAACCTGATCTGATGGAAGAAAAAGACATGGACCGCCTGGGTGCCGAATTCCTTTCGGCCTTTCGGACAGAATGGGATAGCCCCGATTTCGAGCAAAGAGTTATGAAGGTCGTTGAGGCTGCCGCCCGACGGAAGCGTAGCAGGAAAACCCTCGCCTTAGTAGCATTGGGTGTGTGCATTTTGGCCGCGACGATCACATTGGGCCCAAAGCCTTCGATGCAAATAGTGGAAGGCTGGGTCGGCCCCTGGGCATACCTGCTTTGTCCCCTGGTGCTCCTGGGTGGGATCGCCCTATATCTCCAGCAACGTTTTCACAGGGTCCTTTCCGATCAGCAATAGGTCGGGGTTCTCCAGGAATTCCTTGACGCGGACCAGGAAGCTTACCGATTCACGTCCATCGATGACGCGATGGTCGTAGCTCAGCGCCACGTACATCATGGGCCTGACGACCACCTGGCCGCCGATGACCATAGGCCGCTCCTGGATCTTGTGCATCCCGAGGATGGCCGACTGGGGCGGATTGATGATGGGGGTGGACATCAGGGAACCGAACACGCCACCGTTGGTGATGGTAAAGGTCCCTCCCGTCATCTCGTCCATACTTAGCTTACCATCTCTTGCTTTGGTTGCCAGCTCGATGACCTTGGCCTCGATTTCCGCCATCCCCAGGTTTTCGGCATTGCGGATGACGGGGACGACGAGTCCCTTGGGGGTGCTGACGGCTATGGAAATGTCGCAATAATCGTGGTATACGATGGAATCCTGATCGATGTAAGCGTTGACCGCGGGCCATTCCTGGAGGGCGAAGCAGCAGGCCTTGGTAAAGAAGCTCATAAAGCCCAGACCAACCCCGTGCTTTTCCTTGAATTTGTCCTTGAATTTCGCGCGGATCTCATTGATGCGCGTCATATCCACCTCGTTGAAGGTGGTGAGCATGGCGGTTGTATTCTTCGCCTCCACGAGCCTGCGTGCTATCGTCTTGCGGAGGTTGCTCATCTTTTCCTTCCGTTCGTTGCGGCTATTTGGCTCTTGGCCCGGTTTCTTGCCGGGGTGGCTGAGGGCTTCCATGACGTCTTGTTTCAGGATGCGTCCGCCATAGCCACTCGGTACGATTTCGGTGGGGTTTACTTTCTTGTCGGCCATGATGGCGGCGGCCAGGGGGGTGGATTTGGCGGCTTCCGCTGCGCCGTTCGTGGGTGCCGTGGACGCTGTCGCGGGTGGCGCCTGGACGTAGGGCATTTCAACCTCCACGGGGATTTCTTTATTTACGGGGCCGGGTGCGACGGCGACGTTGGTGTCGATTTTCGCCACTATCTCGCCGATCTTTAGGGTGTCCCCTTCCTTGGCGATACGCATTAGCTTTCCGCTTTCTTCCGCGTTCAGTTCAAAGGTGGCTTTTTCACTTTCCAGTTCGCAGAGGACTTCATCCCTTTGGACCAGGGCTCCATCGGCTGCGATCCAACGAACCAGGGTGACTTCATTGATAGATTCACCCACGGTGGGGACTTTCATGTCGATGACGCCTTTGCCTGCGGCTACGGGGGCCGGGGCGGCGGGCGCGGGGGCGGCGGCGGCGGCGCTCTTTGCGGACGACGCGGCAGCAGGGGCGGGCGACGCAGCGGGGGCGGGCGGGGGGGCGGGCGCGGACGACGCGGCGACGGTTGCGGCGGGCCGGGCTGCCTTCTCATCGATGGCGGCCACGACGGCGCCTACCTTTACGGTATCTCCCTCGGCGGCGCGCGTTTGCAAGACGCCGGATTCGGTAGCGTTCAGTTCGAAGGTGGCTTTCTCTGATTCCAATTCGGCAATTGCTTCATCCCTTTCCACCCACGCACCGGCGGCCTTCACCCATTTCGTCAATGTTACTTCGCTGATGGATTCCCCAACGCTGGGGACTTTAATATCGGTCATAATTAGTTGGTGTTCGATCAAATCGTGAACGCGGTATCGATAATCTCGGCCTGTTCCTTGGCGTGCACTTTCCCATACCCCGTCGCCGTACTGGCGCTGGCCTGGCGGCTGATCACCCCGAAGGGAATGGCCTTCAGGTTCATGCACAGGAAGCTGGCCGCGCCCATGTTGAGGGGTTCTTCCTGTACCCAGAACCACGTGGCCCTGGAGTACTGCTTATATAAAGCTTCCAACTGACGGTAAGGCAGGGGGTACAATTGTTCCAGGCGCACCACGGCCACATCCCTGCGGTTGTCCTTTTGTTGCCTTTCCAGGAGTTCGAAATAAATTTTCCCCGAGCAAAGGAGCACCTTTTTGACCTCTTCCTTGCGCACGAATGAATCGTCCAGCAATTCCCGGAACCCGCCCTGGATAAACATGTCCATGGTGGAATAAGAGCCGGGATGACGAAGGTTGGCCTTGGGGGCGAAATTCACCATGGGTTTGCGGAAGGGCCAGGCGATCTGCCGCCTCAGGGCGTGGAAGAAATTGGCCGCCGTGGTAATGTTGGTGACGACAATATTGTAATCGGCACAGCCCTGCAGGAAGCGCTCGATGCGCGCGCTGGAATGGTCCGGGCCCGCGCCTTCATAACCATGTGGCAGCAGGAGCACCATCCCGTTCATCGTCGTCCATTTCTGCTCCGCGCTCATGACATACTGGTCGATGACGGTCTGCGCCCCGTTGGCGAAGTCCCCGTACTGGGCCTCCCACAGGGTCAGGGAATTGGGGCTTCCCAGGGCGTATCCGTACTCGAAGCCCAGCACGGCGAATTCGCTGAGCAGGGAATTGTATATCCGGAAGGAACCCTGATCATCTTTGAGATGATCCAGGCGGTTGTATTCCGCATTCGTATTCTCGTCGTAGATCACGGCATGACGGTGGGAGAAGGTCCCCCTTTTGACGTCTTCCCCGCTCAGGCGTACGTCTTTGCCTTCGGTCAACAGGCTGGCATAGGCCATGAGTTCTCCCGTGGCCCAATCTACCTTGCCTTCGGTCTCGAATAGCTTAATTTTATCCTGCAATAATTTTTCCACCTTCCTCAGGGGCTTGAAATCGGAAGGCCACTGCATGATCCCGGCAAACAAGGCCTTGAACTGGTCTTCGGAAACTCCCGTATCTGGAGATTGCTCAAAGTCCGAAGGCTGAGACTTCCGCAGTTCCTGCCATTCCAGTTCAGGCTTCTGGTAGGTATAGGACCTGGGGTGCTGCTTCACCTCGTCGAGGCGTTGCTGGAGCTCGCTCCAGTATTCCTTTTCCCCTTCCTTGGCGAGGGCCTGGGCGTCCGATTCTCCGTTCTTGAGCAAAAACTGGGTATACATTTCGCGGGGATCGGGGTGCTTGTCGATCAGGGCGTACAGGTGAGGTTGGGTAAACTTGGGCTCGTCGCCTTCGTTGTGGCCATGACGCCGGTAGCATACCATATCGATGAAGATGTCCTTGTTGAATTTCTGGCGGAAGCGCGTGGCCACCTGGGCGGCCTTGACCACCGCTTCGGCGTCGTCGCCGTTCACGTGGAACACGGGGGCCTTGATCATCGAGGCGATGGAGGTGCAATAGTCGGAGCTGCGTGCGTCGTCGAAGTCCGTGGTAAAGCCGATTTGGTTGTTGATCACGAAGTGGAGGGTGCCTCCCACGTAATATCCCCTCAGGTCCCACATCTGCAGCAATTCATAGATCACCCCCTGTCCGGCCACCGCGGCGTCTCCGTGAATGAGGATGGGTAGTATCTTGTCGAAGTCGCTTTCGTACAGCAGGTCGGCCTTGGAACGGGAAAAGCCCGCCACGACCGGGTCTACCACTTCCAGGTGGGATGGGTTGGGGGCCAATTGGAGGTTCACCTTTTTCCCTTCCTTGGAAACGTATTCCCCCCTGAAACCCAGGTGGTATTTCACGTCTCCGCTTCCCATCGTGGAGTCCAGGGGAACGATCCCTTCGAATTCGCTGAAAATTTGCTCATAGGTCTTGCCCATGACGTTGGCCAGGATGTTCAGGCGTCCCCGGTGGGCCATGCCGATCACTACTTCCTGGACGTCGTTTTGGGAAGCCGTGTGGATGATGGCGTCCATGGCTGGGATGGTGCTTTCTCCTCCCTCCAGGCCAAAGCGTTTTTGGCCGATGTATTTCGTTTGAAGGAACTTCTCGAAAATGACCCCCTCGTTGAGCTTTTCCAGGATCCTCCGCTTCTGATCCAGGGGCACGGGCTCCTGGAGGTCCTGTTCCGCCGCACGGGTCATCCATTCGAGCTGCTCCGGGTTGTTGATATAAGTGAACTCGATCCCGATGGTGCCTGTATAGCAGCGCTGGAGGAATGCCAGGATATTGCGAAGGCTGGTTCTGCCCAACCGGACGAAGTGCCCGGCTTCGAATTCGGTGTCCAAATCAGCATCACTAAGTCCGAAATTCTTCAACTCGAGGTTGGCCTGACGGTCCTTCCTTTCCCGTATGGGATTGGTATTGGCCACGAGGTGCCCCTTTTTTCGATACATATAGATCAGCTGATAGACGGCAAATTCCTTTTCCAGTTGCTTGCTCCCCTGAGCGGGCGCATGTCCGTTCCCGTTAGCATTGATATTTGAAGAAAGGGCAAAATCAAACCCCTCGAAAAATTTCCTGAATTCCGGATCTATACTTTGAGGATCTTTGGCATAGGCCTGGTACAGCCCTTCTACATAGGATGGGTCCGAATGCGTGATATATGAAAAATCTTGCATGATATTGTCATTCAGCAGCTTCGCACTTATTTTCGGGCGAATTGCCCTGCAAATATCGGTCAAAATATTTTGAGGCCGCAGATTGGTTGTTTAGGGTAAAAGGCCTACCTTTGCCCTCCTAATTCAAACGAAAGCGAATCATGGCAAATCATTCCGCAACGAAAAAAGACGTCCGTCAGGCTACAAAACGCAGGGAAGCAAACCGTTACCAAGGTAGAACGACCCGGAACGCGATCCGTGACCTGAAGGCGCTTACAGAGAAGGCCACTGCTGCCGGGAAACTGCCCGAGGTGATCTCCATGATCGATAAGATGGCCAAGAACGGCATCATCCACAAGAACAAGGCCGCCAACCTGAAGAGCAAGCTGACCGTGCGCATCAACACGCTGGCCAAGTAGGCTGCGCGCGTGCGCTGACCAAATAGAGGTTGCCGCTCCTGGAAAGGTTGTCCAACGATATTGATAAAGTCCCGAAATTTCGGGACTTTTATTTTGCCCCTATGGGGGGAGACGCTGCGCGCGCGGCGCGAAAAACAAATGACATGAGAAAATTACTTGCCATTGCAGCCCTTCTATTGACAGTGGACGGGAGTGCCCAGATTACAAACTTCGAAAAATCCGGAGGCCTTGCCAGCGCAACGTATGACAGTTGCATCGCCTATTACAAAGCCCTGGCCGCCAAGTATCCTAAGGTGCATCTGAAGACAATGGGCCCCACGGATTCGGGAAACCCCCTACACCTCCTACTATATAGCAACGACGGCAGCGCCGACCCTAAAGCCTGGTATAAAAAGGGGAAGGTGGTCATCCTGGTCAACAACGGCATTCACCCGGGGGAACCCGATGGGATCGATGCTTCCATGATGCTCCTTAGGGACATCGCGGCCGGAAAGGTCCGCATCCCCGACAATATCGGGCTCGCCATCATCCCTGTGTACAATATCGGGGGCTCCCTGAACCGGAGTTCGTATTCCCGGGTCAACCAGAACGGGCCGTTGGCCTATGGGTTCCGCGGGAACGCCCAAAACCTGGACCTCAATCGGGACTTCACGAAGTGCGATAGCCGCAATGCCCTAAGCTTTTCCTACATATTTCACTACGTCGACCCACACATCCTGATCGATAACCATGTGAGCGACGGGGCGGATTACCAGCATACGATGACGCTCCTGGCGACTATTCCAGGCAAGCTGGGAGGCGAAACCGGCCGCTTTCTTCATGATACATACCTCCCTGCCCTGTTTGAGGACATGAAGGAAGCGGGGGACCAGATGGTACCTTACGTGAATTTCGAAGAGGCGGATCCGCAAAAAGGTTGGGACGCTTATTACGATTCTCCCCGTTATTCGAGCGGATATGCGGCCCTTTTCCAAACCGTGTCCTTCATGCCCGAGACGCATATGCTCAAGCCTTATGCGGACAGGGTACATTCCACGTACCGGCTCATCCAGATCATGATCCGGGAAGCGGCCAAAAACGGCACCGCCATCATTGCCAACCGGGCCGCCGACAGGAAAGGCGTGGCGGCGAGCAATAGCTTCGCTCTGTCGTGGACTGCCGACAAGTCACGCTGGGACAGCGTGGACTTTAAGGGATATACACCCGATCGTAAACCCAGCGAGGTCAGTGGGCTGCCCCGGTTGTACTATGACCATACTCGTCCCTTCGAAAAGGAAATCAAGTTCTTCGATTATTTCATAGGAAAGGATTCCGTGACTAAGCCCAGGGCTTACCTCATTCCCCAAGGCTGGCACACGGTGACCGATCTCCTGGCAATCAATAACGTACCCATGCAGCGCCTGGAGCACGACAGTACGGTCACCGTGGATGCCTACCATATCGACAGTTATAAGGCAGCTCCGCGCGCTTATGAGAAACACCACCGAAATACGAATGTCGTGGTGAGTGTCTCCTCCCAAACGTTGCATTTCCGAAAAGGGGATGTGCTGGTGCCCATGGGCTTTGCGACCGACCGCTTCGTCGTGGAAATGCTGGAGCCTACGGGAGACGATTCCTATTTTTCCTGGAATTTCTTCGACGCCATCCTGCAGGAAAAGGAGGGCTACAGCGCCTATCGTTTGGAAGACGTGGCGGGGGCTTACCTGAAGGAACATCCGGAGCTCCAGGACTCACTGGAAAACAGGCGCAAGGCGGATCCGGCTTTCGCGGGGAATGGGGCCGCCCAATTGGATTATGTGTACAAGCACTCCGTGTATTTCGAGCCTGCGTATCTCAGGTATCCGGTGTATCGGTTGCCCTAGGTGAGCCGGAACGGCTAATCCTTTTTGGTGAGTGTTCCGGAGCCGGCCATGTGGCTGGTCACCGTGGGGTTACCCCAATAATTTACGTCCCCGCTGCCGGCTACGGTAACATCGAGTTTGACACTGGCGAATACATTGGCGTCCCCGCTGCCCATGATGGTGATTTTGGCCTCCTCGGATTTCAGGCTGTCCCCGGAGAAGGCGCAACTGCCTGCCATGTCCACCTTGAGTTCCTTGGTTTGTCCGCTGATGGTCAGCTTTCCCGATCCGGCCATGCTCGTGTGTACCTGGGGGGCATTCACATCTACGCGGACATCTCCGCTTCCGCCCAGGTCGAAGGTCATGGCATTTTCGCTGGTCAGGGTGGTTTTGCCGATGATACTTCCGGATCCGCCCAGGGATATCTTATCCAATTCGGGAGCGGTAATGTAGACGTTCAAATCATGGGTCGAGTTCAGGCTAACCTCGTGTAAGGTTCCCACGATTAGCCTGTCTCCTTCCACGCGGGTATCGATATAAGGCAGGATGTTGCTTTCTCCTTCCAGGCGAACCTTGATTTCGTCCCCCTGGCTCAAATACACGTTCATGAATCCGCGGGCGTCTACCGATTTGAATTTGCCGACCTGGCGGTCCTGGGAAACGACGTCCCCGTTCCCGTTGACGACGTGGAAGGGGCCAAAGCGGCAGGCAGTCAAAGCAAACACCATGAAAATCAGGAGGGATGAAACGCGCATAAGAGTGAGTTTGGTTAAAGATCGAAAAAATCGGCCTACTTTTGCACCACGATGACCGAAAAGATCCTGATTCTTGATTTTGGTTCCCAATACACTCAACTTATCGCCAGGGCTGTTCGTGAATTCCACGTGTACTGCGAAATCGTCCCCTTCAGCCAGGGCGTCCCGGCGAACGACCCCGCGATAAAGGGCGTCATCCTCTCCGGGAGCCCCTTTTCCGTCAATGATAAGGGTAGCCCCGACGTCGATGTAGCCGGAATCGTACGCGAAAAGCCCCTCCTGGGCATCTGCTACGGGGCCCAGCTCACCGCCAAGCGCTTCGGAGGCCGGGTGGCCAAATCGGACAAACGGGAGTACGGGCGGGCTGTCCTTGCCAATACAGCCCATCCGGAAGATACCCTCCTCAAAGAAGTATCTCCTTCCTCCCAGGTATGGATGAGCCACGCGGATACCATTCTGGACCTACCTCCCGGTTTCGAACTGCTGGCTACCACGGATACAATACCCGTAGCTGCCTTCAAAGCCATAGATACCCCCCATCCCCTCTACGGGATCCAATTCCACCCGGAAGTGTACCATTCGGTGGAAGGAAAAAAAGTATTGAAAAATTTCCTGTTCGGGGTGTGCGGTTGTCACGGGGACTGGACGCCCGCGGCCTTTGTCCAGGAAACCGTGGCCAAGCTACGCGCCCAGATCGGGGACCGGAAGGTCATCATGGCCCTGAGCGGGGGCGTGGATTCCACGGTGGCGGCCACCCTCATCCACCAAGCGATCGGGGACAACCTTTACGGCATCTTCGTGGATAACGGTGTCCTTCGCAAAAATGAATTTTCACAGGTTTTGGAAACGTATGGACGCCTCGGCCTGAACGTAAAGGGCGTGGATGCCAAAAACCGTTTCTATACCAACCTCGCCGGTAAGGTCAATCCCGAAGAAAAGCGCAAGATCATCGGGGGCCTTTTCATAGAAGTATTCGAAGACGAAGCCAAACTCGTACCCGGTATAGGACTCCTGGGCCAGGGCACCATTTATCCCGATGTGATCGAATCGGTGTCGGTTCACGGTCCCTCCATGACCATCAAATCGCACCACAACGTGGGCGGCCTGCCCGAAAGAATGCACCTGGAACTGGTGGAACCCCTGCGCTTCCTGTTCAAGGACGAGGTCCGCAAAGTGGGATTGGAACTGGGTATCCCAAAAGATCTCCTATTCCGCCATCCTTTCCCCGGACCGGGGCTCGCCATCCGCATCCTGGGGGAAGTCACGGAAGATAAGGTACGGTTATTGCAGGAAGCAGATGCGGTCTATACGGCAGGGCTGAAAGAAAGCGGCCTCTACGACAGCGTATGGCAGGCCGGCGCCATCCTCCTTCCCGTGAAAAGCGTGGGCGTCATGGGAGATGAAAGGACCTACGAGTTCACCGTGGCCCTCAGGGCGGTGACCTCCGTCGACGGGATGACCGCCGATTGGGCGCACCTGCCTTACGAGTTCCTGGCGAAAATGTCGAGCGACATTATCAACCAGGTGCCGGGCATCAACCGCGTGGTGTACGATATCAGCTCGAAGCCTCCCGCTACCATCGAATGGGAATAGTCGCGCCGTCAGCGCAAAATTTATATATGAACCGTTTTATCCTCGTCCTCGCCCTGCTCGGTGCTACGCTGGCGGCCAGGGCCCAGACCTGTCGCATCGCCGTGCTCGCTCCCCTGTACCTGGATTCCGCCTATGACGCGAGCGGTAATTATAAATTGGGGAAAAGCGCGCCCTTCGCGACCTTTCCCGGCCTGGAATTCGCTGAAGGGGCCCGCCTGGCCCTGGATACGTTGCAAGCCCGGGGAGATACCATCCATTACACCCTGTATGACGCGCGGAACCTTTCGCGTCTTTTAGCGGAGCATCAACTGGACTCCGTACAATTGATCGTCGGGAGTGCCAGCGGGAGCGACTACCAGGCCCTGGCAGCCTTTGCCAAAGAACACAATATCCCCTTCGTATCGGCCACTTTTCCCAACGAAGGGGGCATCAGCTCCAATCCCTTTACCGTCATCCTCAATCCCACCATCTATACCCACTGCCAGGCGATCTACCATTTCGTGCTCCAGAATCATCCCACCCATCGGATCCTCTATGTACGGAAACCCGGATCCATGGAGGACATGCTGGAGGGATACTTCAAACGGCTCAACGCGACTGCTGGTAAAGATTCGGCTTTGTTGCCCATTCAAACCATCCTTACGGGGGATACCGTAACGGCCCCCTTGCTTCAGCAATACATGGACAGCAACCGCTACACCGTCATCCTCTGCGGGAGCCTGGATGAGTCCTTCGCGGTCAGCCTGGTCAGGGCCTGTGTGGGACTTGCGGATTCCTACCCCATGAGCCTCATCGGCATGCCCACCTGGGAGGGAATGAGGGCCCTTCAAACCCCCGAACTTAGGCAAATGCCTTTCCTGGTCACCACTTCTTTTATGGCACCGCAAACGGACAGCAACCTGGCCCCCCTGAGCATGCCCCAGAAGTTCATCAACCTTTCCCATACGCATCCCGGGGACATGGCCTTCCGGGGTTATGAGAGCGTTTATTACTTTGTCAATTTGCTGCTGAAATACCATGAAGGCCTGATGTCCCACCTGGATGACAAGGGCTTCCAGACCTATACGCCCCTGGACATCAAACCCGTTTTCGCGGGTTCCGCTTCCCAGGTTCCGGATTACTTCGAAAACAAATTCCTCTATGTCCTGAGGTTGCAGAACGGGTTTGTCACCCGCTTACAGTAACTTCAAACCATGCCCGTCATCGAACTCAGGGAGCAGGGCCTGTATTGCCCCGGGGGCGATTTTTACATCGACCCCTGGAAGCCCGTGCCCAGGGCCGTCATTACACACGCCCACAGCGACCATGCGCGACCGGGTCATGGGGCTTACCTATGTCATACGGATTCCGTACCAATGTTGCGGCTACGTCTGGACGCGGATATTTCTATCCAGTCTCTGGCCTGGAATGAGCCACTGATTTTGGGTGGGGTTACCCTTACTCTGTTTCCCGCGGGGCATATCATCGGGTCGTCCCAGGTAAGGGTGTCTCTGAACGGCGAGGTGTGGGTCGCCAGCGGGGATTACAAAACCGAGGACGACGGCCTTTCGGGGGCTTTCGAGGTCGTGCCCTGCCACTGCTTCATCACCGAATCGACCTTCGGTTTGCCCATTTATCGCTGGAAGCCCCAGGCTTCTATATTCGCGGACATGGAACGGTGGATTCATTCAAATCGCTCGGCGGGGCTGACTTCGGTTTTATTCGCATATAGCCTTGGGAAGGCCCAACGCCTCATCCGGCAACTGGGGGGCCTGGGAATTCCCATTTTCGTTCACGGCGCCGTATGGAATGTCCAGGAGGCGCTCAGGGCCGTGGGCTGGGACTTTCCCTCCGTTCAACTGGTCACCCCCGATATGCCGCGTTCGGCTTATTTGGGGCAGATTGTCATCGCCCCGCCGTCGGCGGATGATTCTCCCTGGCTCAAACGCTTCCTCCCCTACTCCCTCGGCGTGTGCAGCGGTTGGATGCAGGTCCGGGGGAATGTCCGGCGCCGGAATGCGGATGCCGGGTTTGCCCTGAGCGATCACGCGGATTGGGCAGGGCTTCTCACGGTGGTGAAGGCGACGGGGGCACAGCGGGTGCTGGTGACGCACGGGTTCCAGGCGGCTTTCAGCAGGTACCTAACGGAGATGGAGGGCCTCGAAGCCTCGGAAGTGAGGACGGCATTTGGAGACGAAGACGAGGCCCTCGCGGCGCCGGACGCGGCCGGGGGCGCCCCCGCGATCGACGAAACCCCCACAACCACCTGAGCCATGCGTTTGTTCGCCACCCTGGTCACCGAGCTTGGCAGCGCCACGAAAACCAACGATAAGCTGGATGCCCTTTCGCGCTATTTCCGAACGGCGGGGGATAAGGACAAGGTATGGGTCATTGCCCTGTTCAGCGGCCGGAGGCCCCGGCGGGCAATCTCGTCAGGATTGCTGATCGAATGGTGTTGCGAGTGGCTGCGCCTGCCCACCTGGCTCTTCACCGAATGTTACCACACGGTAGGAGACCTGGCCGAAACGATAGCCCTCCTGATCCCCGATCCTCCTCCGGCGGACAGCGGTTCCCAACCTTTGTTCTCCTATATCGAAAAGCTGGCTTCCCTTCAGACGGCCGCGGATGCCGAAAAAAAGGCCTTCGTCCTGGACGCCTGGAGGGTCTTCAACCGCGAGGAACGCTTCGTATTCAACAAGCTCATCACGGGAGGCTTCCGGATCGGGGTTTCCCAACGCCTCATGGTCAACGCCCTGGCGGCCTCCCTGGAATCGGAGCCCGACAAACTGTTGCACCTGATCAGTGGAAACTGGGATCCTTCGAGCACGTCCTGGGATGAACTGGTCCATGAAAGCGCGGCGCGGGAAGACGTGTCCAAACCCTACCCCTTTTACCTGGCCTATGCCCTGGAGGGGCCCCCGGACGCCCTGGGCAATCCCGAAGACTGGCAGGCGGAATGGAAATGGGATGGAATCCGGGGTCAGCTCATACACCGGGGTGACCAACTCTTCGTGTGGAGCCGGGGAGAAGAACTGCTGAACGGAAAGTTCCCCGAGTATGAGCCCTTACTCGGCAAACTTCCACCTTCCACCGTGCTTGACGGGGAGATCCTGGCCTTCGAGGGGGGGCACCCCCTACCCTTTTCCAGCCTTCAAACACGCATCGGTCGGAAGAACGTTACCAAGAAGCAACTCCAGGAAGCGCCCGTCGTTTTCGTGGCATACGACCTCCTCGAATACCATGGCGAAGACCTGCGTGTAAAACCCATGGAGCGGCGCCGCGCATTGCTTGAAGATATTGTATCCGGGGTCAATCATCCCGCCTTGCGCCTTTCTCCCGTCATCGACTTCCATTCCTGGGAAGACCTGGCCGCACTTCGGTCCCATTCGCGCGCCGAGCACGCCGAGGGAATTATGCTCAAGCACAAGCAATCAACTTACCAGGCCGGACGTCGGCGCGGGGACTGGTGGAAGTGGAAAATCGATCCTCTTACCATCGACGCCGTCATGGTGTATGCCATGAAAGGCCATGGCCGGCGGAGCAACCTGTATACGGATTATACTTTCGCGGTCCGGGACGGCGATCAACTGGTCACCTTCACCAAAGCCTATTCCGGCCTTACCGATGCGGAGATTGCTTCCGTGGATGCCTGGGTCAAGAAAAATGCCCAGGAAAAATTCGGTCCGGTCCGAACGGTGCCTCCTGAGCTCGTCTTTGAAATCGGTTTCGAGGGTATTGCGGCGAGTAACCGGCATAAGTCAGGGGTGGCGTTGCGGTTTCCGCGGATCCTCCGCTGGAGGAAGGATAAGCCGGTGGGAGAGATCAATACGTTGGAGGACCTCCGTGCGTTACTTAGACAATATGGGTCTGCGAAGGACAATAAATAAAAAAGGACCCGAAACAGGCCCTCAAAAATTTACCAATCGCTTGCGTCTTTTATTAGTTCACTACACATATGTATATGATATTTATTAGAACAAATATATAAAAAGATTTTCCAAGTTAAAGTTAATTCGATTTATTCCATTTGGTTGCCATAGCTGTAAAATATTCCCAGGCTGTCGGGTTATTGTAAATTTTCCGCCGATAATCAATATAGAAACCGTAGTTGCTTAAATATCTGTAAAACATTGTTTTAAAGTACTTTTTGATCATTGTTTCATCTAAAATACCTTCTTCTATACCAACCGCCAGGAGTTCTAAGTAATTCAATATTGAAACAAGTGCGGACCTCGCCTCTTCATCCTTCTCTAGAATTTCAAAGAAGTCTTTCGCTCTATTCTCATCACAAAGGTGCTTATGCTGGTTGTGTAGTTTTTTTGTAATCTTTAAATTTTCAACCATCGTAGGCTTGGACCATTCGCAGGATACATTGAAAGATGCTAGCAACTTGGAAAAATTAGCGTCATCTTTTGATTTCCTGTGGTTGTGCTCATAATTCAGAATGCTATAAAAAATTCCGATTATGATCGATCCCGCCGTAAGGATAAAGCATAAGTTTTTTAGTCCATCCTCCTTTCCAGTAGTATTGTAAACATGCCAACCATACGTTGCAAGCACTATCACGGCCAGAAAAACAAAATTGAGCCGATTATAAAAGACAACCGCAATGCTTTTATTAATAAGCCTGTCCAGCCACGCAATCGAATAACTATGCTCTCTTGTCATGAAGCAAATCTACAATTATTAATGACGTCTCTGTGTTAAATTTGAGCATAAAACATTGATATAGTGACACATAGGAACTAACGGTCGCAATATCGAAACAACATTAACAAATAGTGATCGTACCTTTGCCGTCCGATGTCATTGAAAGATTCACCCGGGTATCGCCTCATCCTCGACTGGCTCACAGCCGCAGGGAGGAAGCCCTTTGCTTTTCAGGAAGAAACGTGGGAACACATCCTGGAGGGACGCTCGGGGTTGGTAAACGCGCCGACGGGGTATGGGAAAACGTATTCGGTGTTTATCGGGGCGCTGATAAAGTATTTGCACGACCATCCGAAGGGCAAAGCGCCCGGGAACCTGCAATTGCTGTGGATTTCACCACTACGCGCGCTTGCCGCCGACATCGCCCGGGCGATGCAGGAGGCGCTGGAAGAATTGGATATCCCATGGAAGGTGGGCATCCGCAACGGGGATACGGATCCTGCGGAACGCGCGCGGCAGAAAAGGCGGTTGCCGGAGATACTCGTGATCACGCCCGAGAGTCTTCATATTTTATTGAGTCAAAAGGGTTATCCGGAGATATTTCGTTCCCTGCAAATCGTAGCGGTGGATGAGTGGCATGAATTGATGGGCAGCAAAAGGGGGGTGCTCGTGGAGCTGGCGTTGTCGCGGTTGCGGGGGATATCGAAACCGCAAGT
Organism: uncultured Chitinophagaceae bacterium; assembly: GCA_964544695.1. GTDB lineage: Bacteria > Bacteroidota > Bacteroidia > Chitinophagales > Chitinophagaceae > Dinghuibacter. Next base: position 31,464 of record CAZJDB010000154.1, on the reverse strand, counting down.
CTGGGGCATCAGCGCGACCATCGGCAACCTGGAAGAGGCCCGGGAGGTCTTGCTGGCGGGCACGCCGGGGGTGATGGTCCGATCGAACCTGCCTAAGGCGGTGGAAATCATCAGCGTCATCCCCGATGAAATCGAAAAATATCCCTGGGCGGGCCACCTGGGCATCCGCATGGTGGATAAGGTGCTCCCCATCATCGAGGGCAGCGGCACTACCCTGATCTTTATCAACACGCGGGGGATGAGTGAGCGCTGGTACCAGGTCCTCCTGGAAGCGAACCCGGACCTGGCCGGGGTCCTGGCCCTTCACCACGGAAGTATCGAGCAGGAGTTGCGGAACTGGGTTGAGGCGTCGCTGCATACTGGGAAGCTAAAGGCCGTGGTCACGACGGCCAGCCTGGACCTGGGGGTGGATTTTCGTCCCGTGGATACGGTCGTGCAAGTGGGATCGCCCAAAGGGGTGGCGCGCTTTCTCCAAAGGGCAGGCCGCAGCGGGCATCAGCCGGGCGCTACGAGCCTTATTTATTTCCTGCCCACGCATTCGCTGGAATTGGTGGAAGCTGCGGCGTTGAAACAGGCTGTAAAAGAGAACCTGATCGAGAGCCGCGATCCCATGATGCTTTGTTATGATGTGCTCACGCAGTATTTGGGCACACTTGCGGTGGGAGAAGGTTTCAAACCGGAAGAATTGTGGCCGGAGGTCAAATCCACGCACTGTTTCAAGGACCTGACCAAACAGGAATGGGAACAACTATTGAGCTCCCTGACGACAGGGGGAAAGGCCCTGAGGAGTTACGACGAATTCAATAAGGTGACGATCGGAGAAGATGGGGTGTACCGCATCACTTCGAGGAGGATCGCGATGCGCCACCGCCTGCACATCGGCACCATCGTCAGCGACGCCATGCTGCGCGTGCGCTTCGTGAGCGGGGGTTACGTGGGTGTCATCGAGGAATATTTCATTTCACGCCTGAGTCCGGGAGACGTATTCACCCTCGCGGGGCATACCCTGGAATTCGTGATGATCAAGGATATGAGCGCCCTGGTGCGGAAATCCAAGGCCAAGAAGGCCATCGTGCCCAGCTGGAACGGGGGGCGGATGCCTTTGTCGGCCAATCTGGGGATCATGCTGCGCAGGACGTTCCATGAAGCTGCGCGAAGACTGCGGGAACATGGTCAGGGCACGGTGCCGGGGGAACCGGCGGAGCCGTCCCCGGAACTCGATGCGCTGAAACCCTTGTTCGAGTTGCAGGCCCAACTTTCGCATATCCCTGGGGAAAACGAGCTGCTGATCGAGCAGATCGAAACCAAGGATGGCTTCCACCTCTTCGTCTTTCCCTTCGAGGGCCGGCTGGTGCACGAAGCCATGTCCGCCCTGTTGGCTTACCGCATCTCCAGGATCACCCCGATCACCTTTTCCATCGCCATGAACGACTACGGTTTCGAGCTGCTGAGCGATCAGCCCATTCCCGTGGATGACAGTAACGTGTACGAGTTGTTTTCCCTGGAAAACCTTTTCGCGGACATCCAGAAAAGTGTGAATTCGGTAGAGATGGCCAGGCGAAAATTCAGGGACATCGCTGTGATCGGGGGGTTGATTTTCCAGGGGTATCCCGGGGAACACAAAAAAGCCAGGCACCTGCAATCTTCGGCCGGTCTATTGTTCAATGTTTTTACCGAATACGATCCGGATAACCTGCTGCTGAAGCAGGCGTACCAGGAGGTGATGGAACAGCAAATGGAGGAGGCGCGCCTCAGGGCGGCGCTACAGCGCATCGCGGAGAGCAAGATCGTGTTGACGTGGCCCTCACAACTGACGCCTTTCTGTTTCCCCGTCAAGGTAGACAGTATGCGCGAAAATTTATCTTCCGAAAAGTTAGAAGACCGAGTCAAGCGTATGCAAACACAGTTGGAAAAATAGCACCGCGCGGAGCCACGGCAATTTCCGATATTTGTCGCCGGATGAAGGGACTGACGCCATTGAAGATCGCCGGAGAACAACTCTGGCTTACGCCGCACCGCGCCATATACTGGGAATCAAGTAACACGCTACTGGTCTCCGACTGCCACCTTGGTAAAACGGGCCATTTCCGCAAATCAGGTATTGCCGTTCCCCAGGAAGTATATAAGGAAGATTTGACGAGGCTCGTGCACCTCCTGCAGTTTTTCGGAGCCCGGGACCTCCTCGTCGTGGGGGACCTCTTTCACAGCCATGACAATATGGAGCTGAATCTTTTTCGCAAGTGGAGGGACGACCTGGCCCACCTGAACATACATCTCGTGCGGGGGAATCACGATATTCTCACGGATGAATGGTACGTAAACGCGGGTATCGAGGTGCACGAAGGGGTTTGGGAAAGGGGAGGACTCTCATTCACACATGAGCCACCAGTGGATGAGGCGCCGGCCGGGAACTATTTGTTCACCGGCCACCTGCACCCCGCAATAACCATGGTGGGCGCGGGTAAACAGGCTTTACGTTTTCCATGCTTTTATTTTGGAAAAGACTATGCCATTTTGCCCGCATTCGGGCGCTTTACCGGCACGGCCCGCGTAGAGAGCCGTCCCGGAGACCAGTTATTCGCCATCGTTAACGACGACGTTATTTCATGTACCTCAGTTGGGAAACGTAAAGGCCAAGGAACACGATCACGACCACCACAGTAACCATCATGCCGATCATGGCGGACAATCCTGTGGGTTGGATAAAGTAATATGCCGCAAATGGCAGTAACTCTCCCACGGCGTATATCGGGAATCCTCTTTTTTTCAGGGAGCGCATCAGGATGGCACCGATCAGGCACAAGACAACCCCGGCCAAACCAATGAGCAGGATCGGGGTCTTGTGAATCAACTCGCGATGAAACATTTCAATCACCTTGGGTCCGATCAATGACTTCGCCAAATTGGACGAGCTCGAATTGTTGTTCACATCCGCACTTGCCTGTATGGCTTTGTCATAATTGCTTTGTGCGCCGAAAAAGGCAACGAGTTGGGACAACACGGCTACACCACAGCCGATAAAAGTCAAAATAGTAGTGACGTTCAGCGTGCTGGTGAGTTTCTTTTGTTCGGATTCCTGGAGATCGTTGGCGGCCATATTGCAGAGGATTTCCGCCAAGATAATTAAAATCCTGTCACTAAAGCAAATTCTTCTTGGGGACGCGGACCCGCTTTAAGGCAATTTCTTCTTGAGGGCGCTGACCTGCTCCTGGAGGTTGCTGACCAGGTTGCTCAGGGAGGTGACGTCGTAGCGTTGTTGCGGGCTCACCTTGGTGATGACCACCTGAGCCTGCCAAATTTCCATGATATCTTCTACGCTCACCTGGTAGGGCTCGTAAACGGGATTGTCGCTCACCAAAGTCACCTTGGTCCTGGAGCGGTTGTTCTTCATGACGCGCTTGTAGACGATCCCTTCGGTCCGCGAAACTACTATGTAGGCCTGGTTGTTTCGCATCGTTTCGGGATCATCTACCTTTTCTCCCACGATCACCGAACCGCTGGGGGTAGGCAGCATGGAGTCTCCGACGATTTCGAAGGCCCGGTAATTTCCGGAGGCCAGCATGGGGAGGGTAAAGGTATTGAGCTCGTCCACGAATTCCGGATCTCCGTACCCGCTGAGGTAACCGGCGGCGGCTTTGACGGGGATGAAAGGGATGACGGCCTCGGTTCCGGTGGTCAGTTTGAGCTGCCTCCGCTTGGACAAGTAGTTCCCTCCGGATTGCTCGCTGATATCACTGCGAAGCAGGTCGTCCAGGGTGACCTTGAAAATGTCCGAAACCACTTCCAGGACGTCTGTCCTGGGTTCGGCCCTTTCTTCTTCATATGCCCCCAGCAAGGAGCGTTTGATGCCAAGTCGGGTGGCGAATTCTTCCTGGGTCCAGCCCCGCAATTTGCGCAGGAATTTCAGGTTTTTTCCGGCGATAGCCATACTGCTAAGAAATTTGGAGCTAAAATACTAATTTTTTTAGTTACAAAACAAATTTATTTGGCTGACCCCCAACAATGTAAGATCTTAGCAACGTAATGCGCCCGGGGCGCGGACCCCCAAAAGGGGCGCCGCAACCTAAGGAACTGCACTATGGCACAATCGAAGCAAGAAAAACCGGTCATCCTGGTGACCAACGACGATGGAGTGACCGCACCCGGCATCCGTAACCTGGTCGAAGCTGTACAGGATTTGGGACATATCGTCATCGTAGCCCCCGACAAGCCCCAATCGGGAATGGGGCACGCCATTACCATCGGATATCCTCTCCGCCTGGATCCCGTGAACCTGATGATGGATGGCATCGAGGCCTGGCAATGCAGCGGCACCCCCGTGGATTGTGTCAAGCTGGCCGTGGATAAGGTACTGCACCGAAAGCCGGATATTTGCCTGTCGGGCATCAACCACGGACCCAACCATTCCATCAACGTTATTTATTCCGGGACCATGAGCGCCGCCATCGAAGCCGCCATCGAGGGTATTCCCTCCCTGGGTTTTTCCCTCCTGGACTATAGCCTCGAAGCGGACTTTACGGCCGCCCGGTATTATGCCCACATGCTGGTCGAAAAGGTGATGAAGGATAAGGTCCATCGCCACCTTTCCCTGAACGTCAATATCCCCGCGGTCCCGATGGATCAGATCCAGGGTGTGAAGGTCTGCCGCCAGGCCTATGCGAAATATGAAGAAGATTTCAACGAACGCATGGATCCCCGTGGGAAAAAATATTATTGGTTAACGGGAGAATTCGTAAACTTTGACGAAGGGAAAGATACCGACGTATGGGCCTTGCAAAACAATTACGTGAGCGTGGTCCCCGTTCAGTTCGACATGACCAATTATACCATAAAACAACAATTGGAAAAAACGTGGCAATTGTAAGCGTCAAAAAGGACCGGTTCAGATTTTTCAAGCAGGACCACGTGGGATATGGAATGGTGCTGGGGTTATTGGCTCCCTGTCTGGGATGTTGCATCTATTACTGGATCAAGATGTCCTACATAACCTTCCGGGAATTCCTGAACCAGCTCATGACCCAGCACAGCCTCCTGACGGTGGTAACGAGCCTTTCCCTCCTGGCCAATGCGATCCTCTTTACGTTATACGTCAATACGGGCCGGGACCGCACGGCCAAGGGCATTTTCCTGACGACCTGCCTGTACGTCATCGCAGCCCTGCTCATCAAACTCCTTTAATGCGCTACTATCTCATTGCCGGGGAAGCGTCCGGCGATCTGCACGGGAGCAACCTGGTGAAGGCCATCAAGGCGCTGGATCCCGATGCCGAATTCCGGGGCTGGGGAGGGGACCTTATGGCGGCTGCCGGCGTCCATCTTGTCAAGCATTACAGGGACCTTGCCTTTATGGGCTTCGTAAAAATCATCCGGAACCTGCCGACCATTTTCAGGAACCTCCGTTTCGCCCGCGAAGATATGCTGGCTTTTCGCCCCGACGCCCTCATCCTCATCGACTATCCCGGTTTCAACCTGCGCCTGACGCGGTGGGCTCACGACCAGGGCCTGAAGGTGATCTACTATATCTCCCCCCAAGTCTGGGCCTGGAAGGAAAACCGTGTCAAATCGATCAAGACCTCGGTGGATAAGATGCTGGTGATCCTGCCCTTTGAAAAGGACTTTTACCGGCGTTGGGATTATGAGGTCGATTATGTGGGGCATCCGCTGGTGGAAGTGGTGGCCGCGGCAAAAGCCGGCAAGCCCCTCGGGGATAAGCCGATCGTCGCCTTGTTGCCGGGCAGCCGTAAACAAGAAGTGTCTGTACAACTTCCGGTTATGTTAGCCGTAAGCACCCGCTTTCCCTCCCATCAATTCATTGTGGCCAAGGCTCCCGGGTTGGACGAGGATTTCTACAAGGAATTTTTACAAGGCTATCCCGGGGTGCAATCGATCCGGGGCAATACCTATGGTCTGTTGCTGCAGTCGGAGGCGGCGCTGGTCACCTCGGGAACGGCCACCCTGGAAACGGCCCTGTTCGGCGTCCCCGAGGCCGTTTGTTACAAAGGGGACCCCATTTCGTACCAGATTGCCAGGCGCCTCATCAAGGTGAAATATATTTCGCTGGTCAACCTCATCATGGACAAGCCCGTGGTGCGCGAGTTGATACAAGATGATATGAATCCCACGACGGTGGGTGACGAGTTGGAAAGGCTGTTGAACAACGAGGCCTATCGCGCGCGAATCAAAGAGGACTATGCAAGCCTGAAAACGTTGTTGCAGCAGGATGGAGATGCATCCGCACAGGCAGCGCGGCAAATCGTAGCATTTAGTGGAAAAAATGCCTGATCAGTTTGTACAGCATGAACAACAGGCAACCCAGGAAAACGAAAATGGAAATCCGGTTCATCCCGTGCATCATACGGATGTAGGAATTACGAGGCGCGTTAGGATCGCGCTTTTTCAAATATAAATACTCCGCTATTTGCCTCCAGACGCCCAAAGTCACTGCAGATAAATGGGATATTGATGTTTCACTTCCGAAGTAAGGCATAGGATCATCTTGACGCCCGAACCTTCGTCCTGGAAAAATACTTTTTGACGAAAGGAAAACCAACGATACGCAGGGACCAGGTCGCGGGCATGAACCCGGAAGCGTATCTCGTGAATATCTCCTTCCCCCAGGCTGAGCAACTGGCGGGCATTCTTCTCCAGGATGGGCCAGTCCTCCTCGAGGACCCTGTGTCCCAGCAATTGCCGAAGGGTAACGGGAGCAGGCGCCAGGTCATCGAATAATCTTCCCTTCTTTTGATTGTGGTAAACCACCATGTCCCCGGATGGATCGTACAAGAACATCCATTCCGGCAGGAGGTCGACCATATGCTGCAACATGGCAGCATAGTCCGATTTGGAGAAACTGTAGGTGTTATACATCGGAATAAAAGTAAATTGCATTAAAACGTAACCAGAGACTATAAATAAATATACACATTTAAAATTCATAATGAAAAGGTCCGTCGGCATAGGTTTGCTCATCAGCGTGGTTTTATACGTGTGGGCCGTGGAGCTACCCCAATCCAAGCCCGTATACATACCCCCAAGTCCTCAGCGTCAGGGAGATCCGGCGCTTGGGTACCAGTATGTGGTATCCGGGGACTATCTAAGAAGCGGTATACCCTACGATATATTCCGGATGGCACTGGGTCGCGACAAGCAACACCTTCTCAAAAGGGACAGCCTCAACCATGACATTCCTTATAACTATACTGCCGTAAAGGCTTTTAACGGGGTGACCGTGGTAGTCCCCAACTGCCTCCAGTGCCACGCCCAGGTATTCGGTGACAGCCTCATCATCGGCCTTGGAAACACGGACAATGATTTCACCCTCAACAAACGCGCGAACGCCGAACAACTCAAGACCATTCTCAAAACCTTTTCGGGGAAAAATTCCGCCAAATATGAGGCCGCCAAGGATTTCATCCGGGTAACCGCTGCCGTCTACCCATCCATTACCGTTCCGATCAGGGGCGTAAATATTGCCGATCGCCTGGCGGCAGTTTTGGCAGCCCATCGGGATCCTGTTACCCTGAACTGGAGGGATACACCCGTGCTTTCCATTCCGGACCGTGTTATCCCCACGGACGTACCGGCCTGGTGGCTCCTGAAAAAGAAACACGCGATGTTCTATAATGGGTTTGGACGTGGCGACTTCGGAAAGTTCCTTATGGCCAGCAACTTGTTGACCACCATGGATTCGGCAGAAGCGAACGAGGTGGACCGGCACACGCCCGATATCCTGGCGTGGCTCCTCACCCTGGAGCCCCCCAAATACCCTTATCCAGTCGATACCGAAATGGCCGCTAAGGGTAAAGTCCTCTTCAATACGGCTTGCGCCCGCTGCCACGGAACTTATGGTTCCGATGAATCTTATCCCAACCTGCTCATCCCTGAATCCATCATTCGAACGGACTCCTTATTGTATATCAGCAATTTCCAGTATCCCCAGTTCATCGATTGGTTCAACCGCAGTTGGTTTAGCCAGGGACCTTACCCTGCCTGCCTCGTGCCCTTCGACGGGTACATTGCCCCTCCCCTGGATGGCATCTGGATCACGGCGCCGTATTTCCATAACGGCTCGGTTCCCACGCTGGAGGGGGTACTGGATAGCAAAAAAAGGCCCACCTACTGGAGTCGCTTTTCCGGTACAAAAACGGCGTACGACTTCCTTTCGGTGGGCTTCCGGTTCAAGACCTTCAAAGAGCCCGGGGGGAGTACCGTGTATAATACCACACTGCCGGGTTATGGTAACTACGGACACACTTTCGGTGACAAGCTTTCTGAAAAAGAAAGGCGCGACATTATTGAATACCTGAAGACCCTGTGACGTAATCGTCGTGCAGGTTGTTCACCTGATGCCTGGCCTTCTTCGATATACGCTTGACCTGGTCGGACAGATCGTTGATCTTATCCTGGATGTCCTTTCTGGTTTCGCTTCCTTTCTTGGGGGCCAGTAAAAGTCCCAGGGCGGCGCCTACGGCCGCGGCGGCCATCAGGCCGATGAGAAAAGTGGAGTTTCTGGATGCCATAGGTCTTATATTTTCTATTTAATTGGAAAGAACCGTGCCAGAATCCGCCAGCATGGCCGTCACGCGTTCCAGGTATACCTGGTCTGTCGAATCGAACGCTTCCAGGGCCTCGCTGTCCACATCCAAAACACCCCATACGGTTCCATTTTGAAGCAGCGGCACGACGATTTCGGACCGGGAGAGGCTGCTGCAGGCAATGTGCCCGGGAAAGGCTTCTACGTCGGGAACGATCAGCGTTTCCGCCTTCGCCCAGGCGGTACCGCAAACGCCTCGTCCATGGCGGATCCGGGTGCAGGCCACGGGTCCCTGAAAGGGGCCAAGGACAAGCGTGTCCCCTTTTATAAGGTAGAACCCCACCCAAAGCCATCCGAATTGCTCTTTCAGCGCCGCCGCCACGTTGGCCAGGTTGGCGACCATGTCGGTTTCGCCCTGGAGGAGGCCACGGATTTGGGGAAGGAGGGATTCATATTGATCTTCCTTCGTACCTCCTGCAATTTGTAAATCTTCAGACATGCCGTAAAGGTACGCCCGTTTTTAAAATCCGATCCAAACACCTATCTTGGCTCACCATGAAGAAAACGCTGCTATCTCTTACCTGCCTGGCCCTGGGCCTTGCTTTACGGGCCCAAACCGAAAACGTGGACCTGGATATGATGCAAAAAATCCGGAATGAGGAAATGAACCACTCCGGAGTGACCCAAATCGCCCAGGAGCTTACCGATGGGGTGGGTCCCCGCCTGACCGGCTCTCCGGGGTTCGACCAGGCCTGCGCCTGGGCCGTCCAAACCTTCCAGCGTTGGGGTTTGAAAAACGCCGCGAAGGAATCCTGGGGAACCTTCGGCAAGTCCTGGACAAACCATTACGTATACGCCGCCATGACCGTTCCTTATTACCATTCCCTCATTGCCTATGCCAGGGCATGGTCCCCGGGCACGGGGGGAAAGATCTCGGGAAAGGTGGTCCTTTTGGATGCGCTGGATTCCGCAAACGTAGCACGCGCGGGGAGCTCTCTGAAAGGCGCGATCGTAATGATCCTTAACCGTAAAGACACCCTTCCCGTTCCCCTGAAACCCGATGCCACGCGCCTGGATGCCGACAGTCTGAATACGTTACCGGATGCTTATATGATCGAACCCGGTCTGATCGCGTTTTATGCGAACTACCTGAAGAATGAAAACCATGTCAAGCAATACCTGCACGATGAAGGAGCCCTGGCCTTGCTCAACATAGGGAATTTCGAGGACGGTACCGTCTATGCGGACGGGGACTGGCTGGAGGCCACGGGTAAGTACCCCTCCGTCGTGCCTGAGCTTTCCCTGGCTACCGAGGACTACCTGCGGCTGCAAAGACTCGCCCAACGGCATGTCGGGACGACCCTGGACATAGAGATACAAAACGAAATACCCGACGGGCTTGTGGAGGGCTATAACGTCGTCGCCGAAATTCCGGGCACCGACCCCAGCCTGGGCAGCCAGGTCGTCATGCTGGGAGGGCACCTGGATTGCTGGCAATCGGGCACCGGCGCCACCGACAACGGGGCCGGATGCATCATCGCCATGGAAGCGGTACGCCTCCTGCAAACCCTGGGCGCACATCCCAAACGCACGATCCGGGTCGCCCTGTGGGGTGGCGAGGAGGAAGGCCTCCTGGGTTCCTATGGGTACGTCAAAAAACACTTCGGGAGCGCCACCGACATGCACCTGACCCCCGAACAGAAAAAAGTCTCCGTTTACTTCAACCTGGACAACGGTACGGGGAAGATCCGGGGCATTTATACCCAAAACAATTCCGCGGTGGCGGACATCTTTAGAAGCTGGCTGGCGCCCTTCGCCGACCTGGGTGCTACGGGCGTGACCCCCAGCAATACGGGGTCTACGGATCACCTCTCGTTCGATGCCGTGGGAATCCCCGGCTTCCAGTTCATCCAGGATCCCCTGGATTACGAATCCCGGACGCACCACACGAATATGGATGTGTACGATCACCTTTCCATTCCGGATTTGAAACAGGCCGCCATTATCATGGCTGCTTTCGTGTATGATGCGGCTATGAGGCCGGATATGATGCCCCGCAAGCCACTGCCCAAGCCCGGCAAATTCATTTTCGATTTCGACGGATTGTTCTAAACTTTATAGCTATGCAACCTTTCGCACCTCGTTTCGCCAATCTCCTTCTTTGGAGGGGCATCTCCGCCATCATATTCGGTTTGCTGGCCCTGCTATGGCCGGGTATTACGCTAAGCATCCTGCTGATCATTTTCGGCGCCTTTCTGTTTGCCGACGGGATCCTCCACGTAGCCGCCTCCTTCGGTCATGTGAAGCATGACAACGATTGGTGGTACCAGCTCATCCGGGGTATCCTCAGCATCTTCCTGGGCGCCGTGACCCTTTGGGCCCCCTTTGTCACGGGCCTGGTCCTGGTGTGGTATGTGGGAGGCTGGCTCCTCTTCATCGGTATCCTCGAAATCATCGTGTCGATCCGCCTGGGGAAAAAGCTGAAAGGAGAAGGTTGGTACATTATCGGGGGCATACTGAGCATATTGATGGGCATATTGTTCTTTGTTTTCCCCATCGCCAGCGCCTGGACTTTCATTTGGATCGTAGGCGTTTACTCTGTCGTGGCTGGAATCTGGCTCCTGGGGGCGTACATTCGCATCCGGAGGCGGCATGCGCATGATCTCCTGAAGTCAGGAAGTCCGGCCTGACTATTGCCGCTACAACCTTATGAATTTGATTTTGGGCATCGTGTGTCTGGTGAGCCAGGCCCAGGTTCAGCAAGATTCATCCCACCTGCCCCTGCCTCATTCGGCGCCCTTCGATTCGGCGTACTATCGCTCTTATGTCCGGAAGGTTACGGGTAGGGTATTTCTGTCGCGGAAGTACACCAGCCTATCGATCGCCGAGCCCGGGGGGACGCTCAAATACCGCCCCAATACCCCGCCGAATATCGGGATCGGCGTCACCTACCGCGTCCTGACCCTTAACGTGGCTGCGGGCCTGGGCTTCTTCACCCCTTCCGACAATGGGAAAACGCATTCTCTGGACCTCCAGTCCCATTTATATTTCCGAAAGGTTTCGGTGGACCTTTTCGGGCAGTTCTACCACGGCTACTATCTGCCGAACTCCGCTTTTTCCGGAAAGCCCGACCTGGATTATACCCGTCCCGATTTGCACGTCAGCTTCGTGGGCGCCTCGGCCTATTATGTCTTCAATTACCGGCGCTTCTCCTACCGGGCCTCCCTGGTCGAAGACGAATGGCAGACCCATTCCGCCGGGTCACCCCTGCTTGGATTCGAGGTGTATTATGGGGCGCTCGGCGCGGACAGCGCCCTGGCGCCTTCGCTGATCGCCGCTGATTCATCCGGCCGTTTCATCCACGCCGCGCACTTCTTCAAAACGGGCCCGGGCGTCGGGTATGCCTATACCCTGGTTTGGAACCGGCATTACTTCCTCACGGGAGGAGCCACCCTGGCGGGCGCCCTGGGGTACACCCGGGAATACGGGGTCGGGCAGTACGACCGTTTCGGGTTTACGCCCAATGTGGCATACCGCGCTGCAGTAGGATACAATGGTTCCCTTTGGAACGTGAACGTCTCCTGGGTGAATAGTCAGGCTTTCTTTACGGGAGCAAACGCAGCCTCGGCTTATCAGGTGAAGACGGGACTTTATCGGTTGACCGTTGCACGGCGGTTTGGGTTGAACGCGCGGACCCGGCGGAAGATCAATGCGATTCCGCAAAAGGTGAAGGACGCAATAACGCCCTGAGCGTTTCCGGAAAATCTGTCCGGAATCGAGCACTTTTTCGAAACCATTTTTGCGTAAAAGTTTATAATTCAGCCGTTTGGCTGTGGCACCTCCCTTGCAACGTTTGACGGCAATGGATACCGAAATTCCCATCCGCCTTCAGCACCGCAAACGAAACGGACGCATCCTGCTGGGCCTCCTGGCTCTCCTCCTTTTGGGGGGCGCCGCCTGGACGACGTGGAGCTTCCTCACCCCCAGCCTGCATCGCTCCGAAATCACCACAGCCGTCGCACAAGTCGGTGATATTGAAAATACCATCAGTGCTTCGGGGGAGATCCTGCCCGAGTTTGAAGAAACCATCACCAGCTCTATCGACGGCTCCATTCAAAAGGTGCTGGCCAATGAAGGAGCCAGGGTCCGCCCCGGAGAATCGCTCCTGACCCTGGACAAGTCCAAGACCCAAACCGATTGGGAAAAAATGAAGTTTCAGCTGGCCTCCAAAAGGGGGGACATAGATAAGCTGAAGCTGGACCTGTCCGAAAGTTATTCGGATATCCAATCCAACAACGCCATCAAGCAGCTCCACATCGGGAACCTCCAGGACGCGGTGGAAAGCGCCAAGCGCCTGTTTGAAGCGGGTGGGGGCACCCGGGAATCCATCGAAGATGCAGAGCTCAACCTGAAGGTAGCCCAGGAGGAAAAGAAACAGTTGGAAAACCAGATCACCAACAAGCAGCAGACCATGAAACTGGATATCCAGGAGGCGGAGCTGGCTGCTGATGTGCTGGAAAGCGACCTCCGGGCATTTGAGCGGAAGCTGCGTCTGGCTGAGGCCACCGCAACCAGGGCGGGAGTCATCACTTACCTGGACAAGAACATCGGCGAATCCATTCACGAAGGTCAAACCCTGGCGCGAATCGCAGACCTGAGCAGTTTCAAGGTCAGCGGCACGCTGAGCGATAATTACCTTGACCAGCTCAGGGGAGGGATGGGCGCCATCATCCGGATCAACGATACCCTTCTGAGGGGCCGCGTGGTCAACGTCCACCCGGAGGTTTCAGGGGGGCTCGTGACCTTTGACATCCGTTTGGATCAGCCCAGCAACGGGCAGCTCCGGTCCAACCTGAAGGTGGATGTTTTCCTGGTGACCGCCATTCACAACCAGGTCGTACGGATTGCAAACGGGCCGGCCTTCAAAGGAAGCAAGACCCAGGATATATTCGTGCTTCGCGACGGTGTGGCCCGGCGCAGGGCTGTCGACATCGGGTTGACCAACTTCGATTTCGTGGAAGTCACCCGGGGTCTGAGCCATGGAGATACCGTCATTACTTCGGATATGAGCGACTATAAGACGACACCCAAAATAATGATCAAGCCATGAGACTCTTGATCTTACTTTTCGTCGCTACACGCCTTCAGGCCCAGGATACGCTTCGACTGACACTGCAACAAACGGTGGAGCTGGCGAAACACAATTCCATCGATGCCAAGCAGGCCGTCACGGTCCGGAAGACTAAGTATTGGCAATACCGGACTTACCGGTCCAACTACCAGCCCCAGTTGTCCATGGTAGGATATCTGCCCGCCTACAGCAAAACCACTACCCCGGTGGAGCAACCCAACGGCACCTACGTTTTCCAGTCCATTTATAATGACAATTCTTCCGTAACCATGAACTTCAGTCAAAGCATCGCTGCGACGGGAGGGTCCATTTACGGCACGACCTCGATACAGCGTTACGAAGATTTCCATAGTAAGGACGTCTCGTATAACGGCGTGCCCTATGCCATCGGGTACAGTCAACCCCTTTTCCAATACAATCAATTGAAATGGGATAAACGCATCCAACCGCTGAAATACGATGAAAGCAAGCAAGCCTATATCGAAGCCCAGGAAAAGATCGCCATCACGGCCGAGGGATATTTCTTCGACCTGCTCCTGGCTCAGGCCAACCTGCACATCGCCGAAACCAACCTGGACAATACGGAAAAGATCCTGAAGGTGGCGCGCCTCAAGTTCGACCTGGGGAAGGTCTCCAAAAACGAAATCCTCCAGTTGCAGCTTGAAGAGCTCAACGCGGAAAAAGCCATAGGCACGGCACGGCGCGACAGGGAAATCGCCACCCTAAACTTACGCACGTACACCGGCGAAGAGGCGGTAGCGGCTTTTCAACTCCAGGTTCCCGACCTGATCACCCAGGTAAGTATCGACGCGGACAAGGTCCTTCAGGAGGCCTACGCCAACCGTTCGGATGCCATCGCTTTCGTGCGCCGCGTCAACGAAGCCCGCAGGGATGTCGCACTGGCCCGGGGGGAGAACGGCGTGACGGCAACTTTGACCGCCAACCTGGGGTATTCCAATACAGGTCCCAATATTCCTGATCTGTATAGATCGCCCCAGGACCAGCAACTCCTCACCCTCCAATTCAATGTGCCTATCCTCGACTGGGGCCGGTCCAAAGCCAGGGTCCGGACGGCGGAAGCCAACGAGCAACTGGTGGAATATACCGTGGAGCAGGACAAACAGACGTTCAAGCAACAGATCGTTACCCAGGTGACCCTCTTCAACGTCATGAAAGACCAGGTGAGTTTGACCGCCCAGGCGGACAGCATTGCCGGGGCGAAATACGAAATCGCCCGCCAACGCTATGTCCTGGGAGACCTCAGCATCACCGACCTGAGCGTGGCCTTCACGGAAAACGATCAGGCCCAAAGGGACTATATTGGGGCGCTCAGGGATTTCTGGGGAGCGTACTACCAGCTCCGCTACCTGTCCCTGTTCGATTTTGAAAGAAATGAAAAAATCACGTATAAATAAACGCGTATGCTGCACTTACAGAACATAGAAAAAGTATACCGCACCGATACGGTGGAAACCCTGGCCCTGAAAAACATCAACCTGGACGTTGCAAAAGGGGAATTCCTCTCCGTCATGGGCCCTTCGGGGTGTGGTAAAAGCACCCTGTTGAACATCATGGGTCTCCTGGACGGCCCCTCGCGGGGAGAGGTCCGCATCGACGGACAGTCTACGGCCCGCATGTCCGACAAGGACCTGGCCCACTTCCGCAACAAATCCATCGGCTTCATCTTTCAAAGCTACCACCTCATCGGAGAGCTGAAGGTCCTGGACAACGCCGAGCTGCCCCTGTTGTACCGCACTATGAGCGCCCGCGAACGCAAGCGCCTGGCTACCGAGGCCCTGGAGAAGGTAGGACTGGCCAACCGCGTGCGTCACTTCCCGACGCAACTTTCCGGTGGGCAAAAGCAGCGCGTGGCCATTGCCAGGGCCATCGTAGGCAATCCCGAAATCATCCTGGCGGACGAGCCCACGGGGAACCTGGACTCTTTCATGGGAGGCGAGATCATGGATATCCTCACCCACCTCAACAAGACCGAAGGCACGACGATCATCATGGTCACCCACGATGAATCGATGGCCCGGCGCACGCATCGCCTGGTCAGGTTGTTCGATGGATCCCAGGTGCAATAAAATCTTTCAAATATGCTAAAGAATTATTTCAAAATAGCCCTCGCGGTACTCGGCAGGCGTAAATTCTTCACCTTCATCAGCCTCTTCGGCATCAGCATTACCCTGACCGTCCTGCTGGTGGCCACCGCCTTCTTAGACCAGGTCGCCAACGCACATTATCCCGATACGCAAAGGGACCGCATTTTGTATGTGACCCGCTTTTTCAAATGGAGCCGGACGCACGGTTCCATCAACGGGGGCAACCTGGGTTATTATTTCATCACGCATTACCTGAACACCCTCAAGGTCCCGGAGGCCATCGGTTTCGCCAGCAATTCCCACCTAACCAATACCTACCTGGGAGACAAGAAGTTTTCCCTGGAAATGCGCCAGACAGACGCGCATTTTTGGGACATCCTGAGGTACGACTTCCTGGAGGGTAAACCGTACAGCCAGGCGCAAATCGATCATGGGGACCGGGTCGTCGTCATCGGCGCAAAGACGCGGGATGACTATTTCGGGAGGGGAGCCAGCGCCCTGGGCAAATACATAGTAGCAGACAACGTCACCTATCGTGTGGTGGGGGTCGTTCGTGACGAACAGGTCGCCAATAATTTGACCGCGGCAGACATTTATCTCCCCTATTCCCTGTCCAAGGTAAGCCTGGATTCCAGGGACCTGGCCGGGGACTATACAGGTTTCCTGCTGGCGCCCGCCAGTTCGGACGTCCCCCGAATGCGCCGGGAGTTCAACGATATGTTTGCCAAGGTCCCTTTGATGGATAAAGACTACGACCATCAAATCTCCTGGGCTGACTCTTACATCGCCTCCTATTCGCGCAATGCGTTCGGCGGCCTGGGAACCAAGGACTTCTTTGCCAATCTCGAACGCGGTTCCGATGGGTTGGGCTGGTTCTACCTGTCTCTTACATTGCTGGTCCTGTTGTTCATGCTCATCCCCACCCTGAACCTGATCAATATCAACATCACGCGCATCATGGAGCGTTCTTCGGAAATCGGGGTCCGGAAATCTTTCGGGGCTTCTTCGCGCACCCTGGTCATCCAGTTCATCATTGAAAATATTTTTTTGACGCTCCTGGGAGCGCTTATCGCGGTAGCGCTTTCCCTGGGCGCCATTGCCCTCATTAACCGGGCCCAGCCGATCTCCAATATGTACCTCTCCCTGCAACCGCGGGTGCTGGCCTACGGGCTGGGCTATGCCCTGTTCTTCGGCCTCCTCTCGGGGGTTTACCCTGCCTGGCGCATGTCCCGATTGCCCATCGTCACCGCCCTTAAGGCCTAAAACCACCCCTCATGCTCAAACATTTATTCAAGCTCATGTGGAACAAGAAGAAGCAGAACCTCCTATTGGTGATCGAGATATTCTTTTCCTTCCTGGTGATATTCGCCCTTGCCTCCATAGCAGCTTATTACTACCGGAACTACCGCCTGCCCATGGACCTCGATGACCAGGACGTCTGGATCGTGAATTACAATAATCCTAACCAAACGAACCGTAACGACTCCCTGGCCCTGTTCTACGAAAATGTCCGGAAGGCGGTCACCAGCGAGCCCCAAGTCATGGAAGCCAGCTACGCCAGCAACAATACACCTTTTGGAACCGGTATGAGTATTACCAGCTTTGGCTCGGGGAAGGAGGCGGTCGATCGTGTCTATTACTATACCTCGGACGAATATTACCCTAAGGTCCTGGGGTTGCACCTCCTGGAAGGGCGATGGTTTTCCAGGCAGGATCTCGCCGATGCCCATCCCCCCATCGTCATCAACGAGTCCCTGCGCGATGCTGCCTTTGGACACGTCCCGGTGGTCGGACGCCTGGTGGGAAATAAACAGGATCCCCACCCACAAAGGATCATTGGGGTCATAGCGGACGTCAAGGTCGAGGGGGACTACCATCCCTCCACGCCCTCCATGTACGTCCCCATTGACACAGATGGTTTCCGCTGGATGGGAACGATGCTGGTCAAGGTCAGCCCCGACGCGGATGCCGCTTCCGAAGGCCGTATCTACAAATTGCTCTCGGGCGCCATCCGGAATTCCAATATCGGCATCCGTCACATGAGTAACGACCGAGCGAATAAAAACAACGCGTCCCTGGTTCCCCTGATCATATTCGGGATTATTGCCGCCTTCCTGGTGCTCAACGTGGCCTTTGGATTGTTCGGCGTACTCTGGTACAACATCAACCGCCGTAAAGGCGAGATCGGACTTCGCCGGGCCGTGGGCGCCAGCGGCTGGTCCGTAACGGGGCAACTCTGGTTGGAAACGATGATCCTGGCGACGTTTGCCCTGATCCTGGGAACTTTTTTTGCCATCCAGTTCCCGTTGCTCCACGTCTTCGATCTTCCCACGCGTGTGTATATCGAAGCCCTATTTTTTGCTATATTGTTCATCTATGCCCTGGCTACGATCTGTTCCCTGTACCCAGGCAGACAAGCCGCGGCTATTTTTCCTGCGGAGGCACTCCATGAAGATTGATGCATGATACTGATCATCGACGACGATATTGCGGTCAGGGCTTCCCTGGTGCTCCTCCTGCGCACCCATAAGTATGCGGTCGCCGAAGCATCCACGCCCGCCGAGGCGCTGGAGTACCTGTCGCACACCGTCCCGGATCTCATCCTGCTGGACCTGAATTTTTCCATCGGAACGAGTGGAGAAGAAGGTCTGACCCTCCTGGGACAAATCAAGTGGGACCACCCCGGCATCCCTGTCATCCTGATTACCGGATGGGGCAGCATTGGACTTGCCGTCCGGGGTATGAAAATGGGCGCGGGTGATTTTATCAATAAACCCTGGGACAACGATTACCTCCTGGGGGCCGTCAGGACCCTATTGGACCTCCAGACCCCGGAGCGGCCGCCCCAACGAACGCGCAAACAACTGGACGCCCATTTCCATTTCCAGCACATCATTGGGGAAGATCCCAAAATGCTCCATATCCTGGAAACCATTGGCCGCGTGGCCTCCACAGAGGCCTCCGTGCTGATCATCGGTGAAAGCGGGACAGGAAAAGAACTGATCGCCGAAGCCATCCATCAAAACAGCGCCCGCCACGCCAGGCCTTTTATCAAGGTAAACCTGGGAGGCATATCGACCACGCTGTTCGAAAGCGAGATGTTCGGTCACGTCCGGGGCGCCTTCACGGATGCGCGCTTTGACCGCGTGGGCCGCTTCGAGATGGCCCACAAAGGCACCATCTTCCTCGATGAAATAGGAGACCTCGACCCCGTGAACCAGGTAAAGCTCCTTCGGGTCCTTCAGGACCGCACCTACGAAGTGTTGGGCAGCAGCCGGTCCAAAACCGTGGACGTCAGGATCGTTTGCGCAACCAACAAGAACCTGCCCGAGATGGTGGAGCGTTCCACCTTCCGGGAAGATTTGCTTTACCGGATCAACCTCATTACCATCCGCCTTCCGTCTTTGCGCGAAAGGCCGCGCGACATACCTTTATTAGTGCAATTTTTTTTAGGTAACCTCCGCGAGATTTACAACCGCCCCGCCCTCTCCGTCACACCATCGGCCATGAGGTGGCTGCAACAGTTGCCCTTACCCGGAAATATCCGCCAGTTGAAAAACCTGGTGGAACGGACCATCCTCGTCTCTTCCAATGACACCCTGGATGTCCCCGATTTTCAGGCGCATGTCGAGGTTAATGCCGCTGGCCTTGCGACCGGCTTTGCCACCCTGGAAGAAATGGAGATCGAAATGATCAGAAGGGCCCTCGCTTTTAGTCGAAATAAAATCGCCCCCGCAGCCAGGGCCTTGGGCATTACGCGCAGCGCACTATACCGCCGCCTGGAAAAATACCAAATCCCCTTCGATGAAACTGAGGACTAAGTTCATCCTGTTCGTTTCGATCGTGCATGGGGCAGCCCTGGTGCTTTCCTTTTTAATTTGGCGGACGCAACCCCTGCTGTTTATTTGCGCCGAGGTTGCGATTTTGGTTTCCCTTTTGCTTTCCTGGTCCCTCTACCGGCAGATCCTGCGACCCCTTCGCCTCCTCATGGAAGGGATCGAGGCCATCAAGGACAAGGATTTCACCGTCAAATTCCGGACTACCGGAAAATATGAAATGGATAAGCTCATCGAGGTATACAACCGGATGATCGATGAGCTCCGCACCGAAAGGACCTTGCAGGAGGAACAGCATTTTTTCCTGGAAAAATTGATCCAGACGTCACCCACGGGGATCATCATTTTGAATTACGACAACGAGGTCGTGCAAATCAATCCGCGCGCGACGGCTATTCTTGGGGGGAATATCCCGGATGTTGTTTTCTCTTTGTCCTCCGGGGAATCCCGCCTCATCAAGCTCGGTGGTCCTCAAACGTTTAAAGTGCAAAAAGCGCATTTCATGGACCGGGGCTTCCTTCGACACTTCATCATGATCGAAGAGCTGACGGCCGAGATCCTGGCCGCCGAAAAGAATGTGTATGGAAAGGTCATACGCATGATGGCCCACGAGGTCAACAATACGATCGGGCCCGTGAACAGCATCATTCAATCCACCCTCGATGCGCGGGACCTTGCGGGTGGCCTTCCTGCAGTACTTTCGGAGGCTCTCCGGGCGGCCCGCGAGCGTAACCAGAACCTGAACCACTTCGTCCGGAATTTCGCCGACCTCGTGAAGCTGCCCGCTCCGGACAAGCGTCCCATGGACGTAAATATCTTACTGCATCATGTCGCTACCATCATGGGGCCCGCGGCTTCCGAAAGGGGCATTGACTTCCGCTTTTTCCTTTCCCCTGCACCCTTTATAATTTCCGCTGACCAGCCGCTCATGGAGCAGGCCCTGATCAATATCGTCAAGAATGCGCTGGAAGCCATCGATCTGGGTGGGATCGTTACCTTTTCCACGTTCGCGGCTTCCAATAGACTGGTGATTACCGATACCGGGAAGGGGATCGATTCCCACGATCAATTGTTCTCCCCCTTTTATTCGACCAAAAAAGACGGGCAGGGAATCGGACTTACCCTGATTCGGGAAATCCTCGGACAGCATGGCTTTGACTTTTCTTTAAAGACCGTGGCGCCCGGCAGGACCGAGTTTATGATTTTATTGGGCTGATTTCGGATGACGGCGTTCCTGATCATTTATTATCTTATTGCTGGACGTATCCGCTCAACTGGATTCGCGGGAAAGCAAAATTCGTTGTAACTTAATAGTGCCATGAGGCACCTTAGCCATGTCCCCTAATTGTATCCCCCTGCTTTTCTCGGTCCTGTTGTTGGCCTACAGTCATGCCTCCAGCCAGTGTCCCAGGCCCCCTATCGTCCATATGGACTTTTGCGATTTCCTAAGCAGCCCGCCGGGCGAGGGGCCTGATTCTGCGGCCCTCACGACAATCCGTGAAAAGGATCTGCATTATTTGGTCTATTCCCGGGACCCCACCTGCATGCGGGATACCTTGTTTGAACATTTTATAAGGAACAACCCTTTCATTCAAAAGGAAATCCATGGCGGATACACTACTTTATCCGTGACGTTTTACAAAGAATCCGCCATGACGGATTCGTTGATGAGTCGGAGGATTGTAAATTTTTTGGATGATTGCTGGGACGATATATTCATCAAATATGATTGGACGGAGGGAAAGCTCACTTCGAAAAATCATTTTATACATGGGGCCATAAAAGGTTCAGAAAACATACAACTACATAGGGGTTCACATTAAATTACCCATTCTGCACCCGCTCTTCCTCCTCCGTCGCCCCCTCCTGGTGACTGACTACCTTATAGGTCTTTCCAAACCGGAAGGTGAAAGACAACGCAATCACCCGCGTATCGCGTTTGATCTTATAGTATTCGGTGGCATCCGGAAAGGAGGTCAATCCCGACATCGTATTCGTATGGAAGATATCCCGGCAACTTAATTTTATCGTCCCTTTCTTCTGCAATACCGATTTGCTCATACCCAGGGAAGCCTGGCCCGTCGGATACAGCAATTCCTGGATATCGTTTCGGGCCCTGGTGGTATAGAAGCCGGACAGTTCTCCGGAATACCCTTTTCCAAAGCTGAATTGGTTATTGATATTGACCGTCAGTTGGTCGATGGAAGAAGTATAACTGTTCCCATTGAATCCATGAAAGTGCTTGTGATTGTAAAAAGCCCCCAGTTGCATCGTCCACCAGCTTAACGGTTTTGCATTGACGGTCTCCGATGCGCCAAAATTATTTACCGTACCAACGTTTCCCTGGGTGTAGAATAAAATGGTACCCGTTGAGTCCGACAAAAAGAGTTGCGAAAAATAATTGGTTAGCCGACTATAAGATAAGGCGGACGTCAAAAGGTCGCCATATTGGTGGGTGAGCTCTGCATTCCAACTGAATTGTGGCAGCAGATAAGGGTTGCCGGTATCGTAGGTATACTTGTTGATGATATTCAGGAAGGGATTTAGGTTTTGGTATGGGGGCCTGTCCAACCTCCTGCCCACGGTTAGCGTCAGGGTCTGCAGGGAGTCGATGGGATAGGATAGGTAACCGCTGGGGAACAAGCCGCCGTAGTTTCGGGAAACCGTGGAGTCTGCCTGCAAACTGTTCCCGAACTGGTTTGCGGTATAGTCAGTGTGCTCATATCGCAAGCCGGCCTCGAAGCTGAACTTGTGATATTTGCCATCCATAGACGCATATGCGGCCTGGATGTTTTCCTGGTAAACGAAGTGGTTGCTCCGGGTTTCATCCGTCACCCATTGCTGACCTTCCAGGTCCTGGTAAGTAGCGGCATTGTCCGTATGGCTGGAGGAAAGCTTGACTCCGGCCATCAGCGTCGCGTTTTCCCATGTTTTCTGAGCGTCCAACTTACCCGAATAAATATCGATCGTGGTAGGAATGAAACTCCTGAATACCGAATCATATCCGCCCGTTTCCAGCAATTGATTATCGTAGTTTTGAGTCCCCTGAAGTTGGTAATGCAGGTAGTCAAGGTCCATCCGCAACTCCATATTCTTCCCCAGGGCCTGCCGGGCGTTGAGGTTGATGGCTCCGTTCTTGAACTCGTTCATTGACGTAGTTTTGGTCAAAACGGATGAATCGACGTTTCCGGAGGAATCCAGCCAATTGGCCTGGCCCGTGTTGCCCCCGTGCCGGGGAATATCCATGCCCGTCAGTGCGAATCCAACCGTGGTGTTCGCGGAGGGTGAATAGTCCAGTCCCGTTTTAAGCGTATTGTTCACGACGTGCCCGCTGAAATAAGAAGGCTGCTGAAGAATCCCGGTAACCTGATTGTTTTGTCCAAAATATTGGCGGTAGGCATACAAGCTGACAAGGTAATCGGCGTCGTTGATGCTATAGTTGAGAAAAGCATTGATGCGACCCTGCTTATAATTCAGCACCAGGCTATTGTTGCTCTTGGGATAGACGCCCTGCGCGTAGGAAGTAGTGGCACTCCCGTTAAAGCCCGCGTTGTCGTTTTTCTTGGTTTTGATGTTGATGATCCCCGCGCTCCCTGACGCATCGTACCTGGCCGGGGGATTGGACATCAGCTCGATTTTGGAAACTGCGCCGGCATCCATGCTGTTCAGCAGGTTATTTAGGTCGTCGCCGGAAAGATACGTCGGCTTGTCGTCGATCAGGACCAGTACCCCGGTTTTGCCGTTCAGGCTGATCCCGCCATTCCTGTCCACCGTAACGCCCGGGGATCGCTCCAATACGTCAAGCACCGTCGATCCTGTATTGGCAGGTGAGGCATCTACGTTGATGATCGTCCGGTCCTTTTTTCGCTCCACCAGAGGGGGCTGACCGGTTACGGTCACATCCTGCATCGTTTTGACCGCTGGTTCCAGCCTTACCGTGTCCTGTTGCAACCCCGGCAGGCGGTATACTTTCGTCACTTTCGGTTGATACCCAATACTGCTGATCAGAAAAGTGTAGTCTCCTTTCAGGTTTTCTTTAAATGTCACCACTCCTTGGGCACCCGCCACTCCGCCGTCTACCAGTTTCCCATCCTTCAGCATCTTAACCGTCGCGCCGTTGATGGGTTGGCGGTGCGCATTGATGATCACCAGCGAAAATCTTTCGGGTGATTGACAAAATGCCATTACAGGCAATGCCAGCAGCAAGGAGAATAAGCCCAGGATCCTCGTCATGGTGAAATCCAAAGATGCAGCGGATTTTCCTAAGGTTGTGCCCGTTGCTCCCCTTCCGCGGCCGCTAATCACTATAAGTCGGGGAGGTTTTCAACCCTGGTGAAGGACGCCCTCCAATACCCTTCTGAGTGGCTCCGCCTGAATCACCCCGCTTTGCCGCCATTTGACCTGGCCTTCACGGAATACCATAAGGGTCGGCACGCTTTGAATCTGGTAGGCGTTTGCCACCGAGGGGTTGCGATCTATATCTAGCTTTAAGATGGTGATATTATCCCCCAGTTTGGCCTTTACTTCTTTTAGGATCGGAGGCATCGCCTTGCAGGGTCCGCACCATTCGGCGGAAAAGTCGACCAGAACGGGTTTCTGACCCTTGATCAGGTCGCTGAAGCTGGGTTTTTCGGTGGTGGGCATAGGTGAATAGCTTTTCGATTCCTTTGGTTATCAAATTTATACAATATTATCAATTCCACACCTTAAGGCTGCCACTTCCAATCTTTTCGATTTTAGTATTTAAATTTTTGAAATAAAACAATATATTTTAACTATAACTATATATATTGAATAGTTGAAATTAAACGTTGCGTAGCTTATTGTGATTTACTTGGTTTTGACCAATAGGGAATCTTCTTTTGTGACTAAACACTTAATGAATGGTTAGAGATCCCCGGTACCGAGCAGTTCGCTCCCTGATCAAGGGAAATGAAATCAGTACAATTAAGGAGATTTTTGAGGTTCTTCCAAGAACCGTACTCGCAAGGGACTTGCGGCAGAACTATGCCCAATTCGCCGCCAAAATCAGAAACCCGACCCGCTTTACCGTATTGGATGTTTTCAGGATGGCCTCCTGGATTCAAGTGGAGCCTGAACAATTGGTCACTTTAATGAAGCAAGAGGTAATGGCCAAATTAGCAAAAAGAAAAAAGCCTAAACCAAAAGTGTAAGGGTTAGCCCCTATTGGAAAGCAAAAATCCCCGGAACCATTGCCCGAGCAACCATTCCAGGGATCAAAAACAAGTGGAGAATACCGGAGTCGAACCGGTGACCTATTGCATGCCATGCAATCGCTCTAGCCAGCTGAGCTAATTCCCCAAGGGGACTGCAAATGTAATGGATACGCTGTTTTCCACAAAAAAGTTTCTGATGGGGCCTACGCTTTCTCCGCGCGCAGCGCGAACCCAAACTCCGCCCCCGCCCCCAGTGAACTCTTCACCCAAATCTGCCCTCCCTGGGCCTCGATGAATTCCTTGGAGATGGCCAGGCCCAGTCCGGTCCCGGACTTTTCGGAACCGGGTATGCGGAAGTAGCGGTCGAAGATGCGGGGGAGGTATTTCTCATCTATACCGCGCCCGAAGTCTTTGACGGAAAAGAGCACGAGGTCATCGGCGGTAGTAACGGTGATTTCGATCAAACCGCCTTCGGGGGAATATTTGATGGCGTTGGTCAATAAATTGATCAGCACCCAGGAGACCTTCTCGGAGTCGGCGTGGATGGGAGGGACCGACCCGGGCGTATACATAATCCGGATGTTTTTCTCGGAGGCCGGTACGGTCACGGCAGAAAGGGCGTAACGCACCACTTCTTCGGGGGGCGTGCTTTGGAGTTTCAGTTGAAGGTTCCCCGTTTCAACCTGCGTCAAATTGAGGAGTTCGCCGGTGATGCGCAGGAGGCGCTCCGCGTCGTCGGTGATGCTTTGCAGAAGGTCGTTTTGTTCGGGGCTCAGGAGGCCTACGCGACGGTCGCGGAGGAGGCGGGCGCTCATCTTTATGGAGGAAATGGGGGTTTTCAGTTCGTGGGAGACCGTGGCGATGAAGTTGGTCTTGGCCTCGTCCAGTTCGTGGAAGGGGGTGATGTTGCGCATGACGATGACCTCTCCGAGGACCTTGTCTTCTTTACGGACGGTTATGGGTTCCTTGCTGAAATAGCTTTCCTTGTCGTCGCAATAGATCTTCATTTCCACGGCGCCGTCGTTACGCAGGATGGTCCGCATGAGGTCGTTATGGAGGGCGATATCGGGGGCGTACTGGCCTTGGATTTCGGACTCGCGGAGGCCTAAGAGGTTTTCGGCGACGACGTTCATGAAGAGCACGCGGCGGTGCGCGTCGAAGCCGATGATGCCATCCTTCATCTGGTTGATGATGGCCTCGATGCGCGATTTTTCTTCCATGACCCGGGCGAGGCTGCTGTGATCGTATTCATCCAACTTTTCTGCCATGGTATTGAAGGCCTTGGCGAGGTCCCCGAATTCGTCGTTCTGGTTCAGGTGGATCCGCTTGGAATAGTTCTTGGCGGCGATCTCGGTGATGCCTTCGGACAAGGCTTTGACGGGTTCGGAAATGATGCCCGGGAAGTTGACGATGAAGGTGAAGGCCACGATGGTCAGGATGGTAACGATGATGGTCATCCACAGGTTGGCGTCCGATGCAGTGGTGGCGGCCTTTCTGTCTTTCCGGATGATGGCCGTTTGGTTGAGGTCCTGGATGGTGAAGATGGCGCTGCGGATAGCGTTAAAGTTGCCCGTGTCGGAAGGATTGGCAAGCAGTTGTTCGAAGTGCACCCGGACGGAATGGGTAGCATCGCCCTCCCCGGGTTCGGTGATATTGGCTTCTTGCAACGCAAGATTGTGCGCAAAAACACGAGCCGCGGCGGTGTCCCCCGGCAATTCTTCCAGGGCCCTGAGCATGTTGTTGCAGTATTCCAGGGTGATGTAATTATCCTTAAGGATGAGGCGCTCGCCGTTGCTCAGGCGGTTGATGAAAGATATCCCCAGGATCCCGAAGGCGAGGATCACGACGAAGAGGAAAACGAGTCCCAGGGTCAATTTGGTCTTTAGTCGCATACCCATCAGGAAAGTATTACCAGGTCTATGTCCGAGGCGCTCAGTTTCTTCAGCAAATGGTTGAAGATAGTGGTCCGCAGGATGATTTTGATCAGGTTCAGGTGGGGTTTTCCGATACAAATGGTCGTGATCTTCCGTTCCTCCGCTGTCTCCAGGATGCCGGTGCCCACGTGCCGGTTCCGGGCACGGACAACCTCGGCGCCCATTTCGGTGGCAAGCTTGAAATTATTGATGAGGTGGCGCTGGGCGGCCAACCCGATCTTGTCAGCGTCTTCCCTGGGTGTCTGGACATACAGTACGTACCAGCGGGCATTGTAGTACGTGGCCAGGCGCGCCGTTTTCCGGATGACGAGCCTGGCGATCTCGTGGTTGCTGCTGATGCAGCACATAAGGCGCTCCCCACGGTTTTGGATGTTCCGGGGCACCTCGGTTTCGATTTTCCGTTCCACCTGGGAAGCAACCTCCCTCAGGGCCAGTTCCCGGAGCTGTAGGATGCGTTCGGGCTGGAAGAAGTTATCCAGGGAACGCTGCACCTTGTCCGCGGTATAGATCTTCCCCTCCCTGAGTCGCTCGATCAGCTCGTCTGCCGTGAGGTCTATGTTCACCACCTCGTCCGCCTGCCGAAGCACGCTGTCGGGTACGCGCTCCGTCACGTCGATTCCCGTGATTTCCTTGACTTCGGGATACAGGCTTTCGATGTGCTGGATGTTGACGGCGCTGATCACGTTGATGCCCGCATCCAGGATTTCCACCACATCCTGCCACCTTTTTTCGTTGTGGCTTCCCTCGATATTGGTGTGCGCCAGCTCATCGATCACCACCACCTCGGGCCGGAGGTTGAGGATGGCTTGCACGTCCATTTCCTCTAGCTCTTTGCCTTTGTAGAAGAGCCGACGCCGGGGGATGATGGGAAGGCCTTCCAGCAGGGCCTCGGTTTCCACGCGCCCGTGCGTTTCCACGTAGCCGATTTTGACATCCACGCCATTGCGCAATAAACTCCGCGCCTCCTGCAGCATCCGGTAGGTCTTCCCCACGCCCGCGCTCATACCGATATAGATCTTCAGCTTGCCCCGCCTGGACTGGCGGATTAGTTCGAGAAAATGTTGAGTGCTGGGATCCTTGTCCGGCATAGTTTATTTAGAATCTCACTAGAAACGCCAAAATTACCCTATTTTCTGTTGGCACCATGTCCGGCATCCATCCGCCCCAGCTATTCAGGGGAGGAGCAACGGACGCCCCGCTGGACGTGTACGTATAGCCTCCCGTATTCGTATACCCGGTAGGGCCGGACACCCCACCGTGGCCCGCAAAATATCCTTTCAGGGGAGCCGTTCCGGGGGCTGCGCCTATATTCACCACGTGCCGGTGTACAAATTCGAGCTTCAGGGTTACGTTTTGGTTGGGCATAAAATCAATGCTGGTGGAAAAATCCCATGCATTAAAGGTGGACCCCACCCCGGTTTGGTTTTGGAACAGCGTATCTCCATAGCCGGTCGGGGCCAGCACCAGGTATTGCCCGGGATTGTGCATATACCCTCCGCCGAGCGTCCAGGCGAAATGCTGACTTTTCCCGAGCCATAACCTGTTATAGGCCATCCCGCTGATGAAATTCTGAGCGGGTAATTCCGTACCGTTCGATGCCTTCTTCCCAAAGGGAGTCACCCCATCCCCGTCTTCGAACCCGAAGTCATAGGTAACTTCAAAGGCCGCCTTACTGATGAACCCACTCTTCCGGTTCAAATACCGGTATTCATAACTGTTGTCGCTGTGGATCCGGTAACGCGCCGGGGCTCCTTCGTCGTCCTTCCCATAATAGAAATTGAACACATAATCCACGCGCTCCCTGGGCCGCCAATAGATCGAATAACCCATCCCCGGCGTGCGATTGAACATGCCATAGGTCTGCCACCCGTTGATCAGCCACAGCTCTATCTTCAATTTATCTGTCGGGAAAGTCTGGAGCCGGAGGCCGTTGAAGAACCAGGGGGTGTTATCCGAGACATAAGAAGGCTGGTAACCCCAGTTCTCGAAGTTGTTGTAGGAAAACAAGCCGATATAGGACATGAATATCCCGGCGTCCAGGTTGATGCCGTGCCATACGTCCCAGTGATACCCCGCATATGCTTCGCTGATATAGCGGTAGACCGTCTGGAGGTCATACTGACCTTTGTAGGAGCTGCCGTCGTTACGCGGTACGACCGTCGAGCGGGTACCGAACTGCATCATGATCCTGCCTCGTACACCGTTGAAGTGTATATCCCCTCCTACGCCCAGGAAAGACAACTGTAATTCGTTATCTCTGGAAAGGGCGGTGGACCCTACTACCGTATTGTCTATAGGCGCATTATAGCTGTGCGTATAGTTGAAATCAAAGGTCACATCTCCTGTGAAATACTTTGAATCGAAGGCAGGAGGCGATGTTTTCCGGCTGGTCCCGCAAAGCCAGGAGAAATCACCGAAGGCGAAGGGATCGCTGGCCGGAGCCTTGGCTTCGACGCCTATACTGGTGTCGCGGCGGTTCACGAGGCGTTGCCAAAGCGATGAAAGGGGATTCTTTGCTGCCGACGCCACGGCCGTGGAATCGCCCGAATGTGATTGTCCAAATAACGATCCTGCCTGCAATCCTGCAATCAAAATCATTCCTGATAAAACTTTTTTCATGAGCAGTTGTTGAGTTTATTTTAAATCATCCAAAGCAATATTCAATTTCAATACATTCACTTTCGAAGGCCCCAACAGGCCCAGGAGGGGCCCCTGGACGTGGCTGGAAACCAGTTCACGGACGCGCTCGTCGGAAAGCCCTCGGGCGCGGGCCACCCGCGAGACCTGGATCATCGCCGCCTGAGGGGAAAGGTCCGGGTCCAGGCCGCTGCCGGAATAGGTAACGAGCTCCGCGGGTATATCCTCGCGACGCACGCCGGGGTTGTGCACCAGGAAGGTGTCGATATGGGCCTGGACATCCTTGAGGTAATCCGGGTTCGAAGGGCCCTTGTTGCTTCCGGAGCCCCCGGCGGCGTTGTAAGCGGCTGCCGATGGACGGCTCCAAAAATATTTGTCATCCGTGAAGCGCTGGCCCAGGTTGACATAACCCACCACGCGCCCGTGCGCCGAAACGGTAGGGTCCGGGGCAAAGCGTCCCACGGCCGCGATCAGCAAGGGATAGAGGAGGGAGCAAATCACCAGGAGCACGAGGCTCAACTTCAGGGCAGGTAAGATAAACTTCTTCATCGATCAACTTTTTTACATGAATAAGGAAAGGGCCAAATCGATCAGCTTGATGCCTATGAAGGGCGCGATCACACCACCCAAGCCGTATACCAGGAGGTTGCGTCTGAGCAACGCGCTTGCCCCAATAGGTTTGTAGGCAACACCGCGTAACGCCAGGGGGATCAACATGGGGATGATCAGGGCGTTGAATATCACCGCCGACAGGATGGCGCTCTCGGGGCTTTTCAGGTCCATGATGTTCAAGGCGCGCAACGCAGGGATGGACGTAATAAAGAGCGCCGGCACGATGGCGAAATATTTGGCCACGTCGTTGGCGATCGAGAAGGTGGTCAGGGTTCCACGCGTCATGAGGAGTTGCTTGCCGATCTCCACGATCTCGATCAGCTTGGTGGGATCGTTGTCCAGGTCCACCATATTCCCGGCCTCCTTGGCGGCCTGGGTGCCGCTGTTCATGGCGACACCTACGTCCGCCTGGGCCAGGGCCGGGGCGTCGTTGGTTCCGTCTCCCATCATGGCCACCAGCTTCCCGCCCTGTTGTTCCTTTTTGATATAATCCATTTTATCCTGTGGCTTCGCTTCAGCGATAAAATCGTCGACGCCCGCGCGCTCCGCTATGTAGCGGGCCGTCAAGGGATTGTCCCCCGTCACCATGACCGTCTTGACGCCCATTTTTCTGAGGCGCTGGAAGCGTTCCTGTATGCCGGGTTTGATGATATCCTGGAGCTCGATCACGCCCATGACTTTCGCGTTTTGGCTGACCACGAGGGGGGTGCCGCCATTAGAGGCAATCTCCTTGGCTTTGTCCGAGGTATCCGTCGGGATATGCTGGCCGCCCGAGGCTGCAATGCGGGCAATGGCGTCGAAGGCGCCTTTGCGGATCTTCGTACCGTCAAGAAGGTCCACGCCGCTGGTGCGCGTTTCGGCACTGAAGGGGATGAAGCGGGCGTTACTGCCGTACGCCAGATTGTGCACTCCCGAGGCCTCCGCCAACTCGAGGATGGACTTGCCTTCCGGAGTCTCATCGGCCATGGATGCCGCGATACAGGCTTCTACGAAAGCCTTTTCCGGTTCCCCGGCCGTGGGCCAGAAGTGGGTGGCCTTGCGGTTCCCGATCGTGATGGTCCCCGTTTTGTCGAGCAGTAGGGTATCCAGGTCTCCGGCCGTTTCCACGGCCTTTCCGCTCTTGGTAATGACGTTCGCCCTAAGGGCCCTGTCCATTCCGGCTATGCCGATGGCGCTGAGCAAACCGCCGATCGTCGTGGGGATCAGGCATACATAAAGGGAGACGAAGGCGGCGATGGTGATGGGCGTTTGCGCGTAATCCGCAAAGGGTTTCAGCGTCACGCACACGATCAAAAAGATGAGGGTAAAGCACGCCAGGAGGATGGTCAGCGCGATCTCATTGGGCGTCTTCTGACGGCTGGCGCCCTCTACCAGGGCGATCATCTTGTCCAGGAAGCTTTCCCCGGGGTTGGTCGTCACCTTCACCAGGATCCGATCGCTGAGGACCTTTGTCCCCCCCGTTACGGAGCTCTTGTCTCCGCCCGACTCCCGGATCACCGG